>JAKBAB010000024.1 GCA_021815645.1 Actinomycetes bacterium | reverse complement strand
GTGTGTGGCCGCGACGTCGAGGTCAAAGAGAGCTATCAGTCGGTCTCGGTAGTCGGTCGCCGGGCTGGGAATCCTTCCCGTCTTCATGGCTACGTAGGGACCCTCGGGAAAAAACGTCGCGAGCGCTCGCTGCGGCGCGTCGGCGGCGATGGCGGCGACCAGGAGGCGCATCTCTCTTTGAAAGCCGGACCCGAAGGTCGGGCGAACCCGCTGAGAGACCGAGTGGCCGATGGTCGGCGGAGTGGGTGGGAGTGGCTCCGTCGCGGCGCGTAGTGGGGCGAGTGGCGCGACGGCGAGGACGAGCGCCAAAGAACCGGTGGAGAGGAGCCGTAGCGCGCTAGGGCGCACGGTGGCGAGCGCGTGGTCGCGCACCGAAGAAGGGTCGCCGTTCGTTAAGGAACGACGCGAGGAGGAAGAGTCCCCCGAGCAGCCCCGCGAGCAACGCGTAGCGCTCGTGGGGAGGGTAGAAGCGATACTCGACGGTCGCGGCGCCCGCCGGAAGTGGTACCGATTGGTAGACGCCGTTTACCGTCTTAATGGTTACGGGTTGGCCGTTTACGGTCGCGGTCCACCCCTTCATGGATAGTTCCGTTCGTAGCAGGGTCGATCCCGGGGCCGAGCAGTTGGTCGTCGCGACGTTGTCCGACGTACTGCGCACCGTACAGGACGACGACGAAGTGGAGAAAAAAGCTCGCGGGTGGGGCATTTCGTAGATGGTGGCCAGGGAGTCTCTAAATACTTGGGTCACGCCCAGCCGTAGTAACTGCGGCGCCACGACGACCTTGGACGGTACGAGGAGGTACTTGACGGAGGCGTTTTCGTAGGTGCGAAAGTGCGTAATCAGCTGGTGTTCGAGGGCCTCTACTCCGACTATGCCACCCTTGACGACGAACTGATTTCCGGGCGTGAGACCGGGGTAGAGCCGATTCTCTATGAAGTTTTTGTAGTTCCGCGGAAACGGTAAGTCGATCGCCGAGAGCGAGTTGAGATGAAACTCACTCGCCCAGTTGGGGTAGAGGACCGCGAAGTCCAAGAATCGTGACTCGTGTTGGTGTCGCTGGAGAAAGTGAATGGGGGCGTAGTCGACCGTAATCTGCTTCGCCGACTCGGCCGTGGGCACGAAAAAGAGCAAAACCGACTCACCCACCACCACGAGGGCGATGAGGAGGGGCGTGACGCGCGCGCGGGGGAATCGCCCGAGCACCAGAAGTAGCACGATCGCAATAAAGGGCAGTGCTTCGAGTCCGTAGAAGATTACGTGAGCTTTCGAACTTAGTTTCAGATCGCGGTTAATGGCGCTCGCGTGCCACGTAGCCCACACCAGCAAGAGGCCGGTGAGCGCGCACATGGCGGTGAACAGTTTGGAGGTGCGAGGAACCTTCACTACGTCGTAAAGGCCCAGGGCCGCTAATAAGACGACGGCCAGTTCGCAGCTCGGCATGACGTAGCGCGGAAACGAAGCCGTCGCGACGAGGGGGATGAGGTTCCACAGCACCCGAAAGTGCAACACGTTAAATGCGCCGGCTAAGCCGACGACCAGCCACGCGACCAAGAAAATTCGGAGGTGACGATGTCGCTCACCGAAAAGTCCCACCAGGGCCAGCGCACAGACCCCGGCGCCGAAGTACCCACCGATCTCCCCCCACACCGGCGCGACCGCGGCGTTGGAGAAGATCGTTCCGAATACGTAGGGGTCGAGGAACATGGCGATCGCCGGGGGTTGCAGGTGGATTACCCCGTCGACGGCGGCCGTGTGACTGCCGACGAAGGCCGCCTTGAGAAAATCGGCGAAGGGTACGAGGACGGGCAGCGCCAGGACCACTCCGACCACGCCCCCCAGGCCCAAGCGGCGAAGCGCTCGGCCCCGGCGGTCGCGCGGAACCGAAGAGAGTCGCGCCAGCGCCCACGCGCCCGCGAAGAGGCCGTCGAAGTACGCCACTTCGGGAAAGCCGGCGTAAATCGAAAGAGCGAGGGCGATGGCCGCGACGTACCAGCCCCTTTGGGTGCGACTCGATGTGCTGTCGAGAATCATCTCGACGCCCAGAACGAGCATGGGCAGAAACGCGACTGGATTGAGGACGGCGTTGCCGAGCCAGGCGTAGGTGCCGTTTAACGCGAAGAGCATTCCGGCTACCGTCGCGAAGAAGATCGGTAACGAAAGACGTCGGGCTAGGAAGTAGGTGCTAACCCCCGCGATGACCTCGAGCGACACGTGGAACCACACCAGGCCCGACGAGAGCGCGAACAGAAGCGTCAGGGGGAAGAGGGCGGCCGACTGCATCTCTCCCACGAGCGGTTGGCCGAGGCCCTCGAAGTAGTTCCACCAGGGGAAGTGGCCGTGGAGGACGTCGGCCGCGGCGAGGTGGCCGAGGGACTGGGTGATGAAACCCACGTTGGGGTCTATCATCGGTCGCCCGCACGTCACTCGACAGAGGTAGTGCGAGATTCCCGCCGTCCAGGCGATGGGGTCGTTGTTGGCGAGGCGCAGCACGAACATCGCGTTGCCGGCGAGGACGACGAGCACGATGAGAGCGATGGGTCCGGTAGCGGGGGGTAGCCGACGGACGAGTTCGTTTACTCTTTCGCGGGCCGAACTCACCACCTCAGGCTACAAGGCGCTCGACCTAGCTTCGGACTAAGAGTCGCGCGGGAAGTAGAACATCTTTTCGCCGAGCAGTAGTAGTGACTCGGCGAAGAAGGGGTCACGAAAGGTGCCAAAGATGTCCCAGCGGCGGATGAAGCGGTTCCGGTCCTCTATGGGGTCGAGCGAGCCCCGCGACGAGCCCACGTGATGGTACAACTCCACGTCGGGCGTGTAGAGGACGTAGTGTCCGGTCATCAGACTGCGTAGACATACGTCAACGTCGTTCATGACAACGGCCAACTCTTCGTCCATTCCCCCCAGTGACTCCCAAAATTCACGCCGGACCATCTGGACCGCGCCGGTGACGGCCGCCACGTCTCGCGTCGCGCGCACGTAGGGGTCATCGTGGGGGTAGTTAGAGTCGCTGCGTAGGTGCTGCGGGTAGGGCGCGATGACTATGCCTTCGTGTTCGCGCCGCCCGTCTGGGTCCATCAGACAGGCGCCTACGATACCGACGTCGTCCAGACTCGCCAGCGCCACCAATCTCTCCAGCCAGTCCGGGGTCACCACGACAGTGTCGTTGTTGAGCGTGACGACGAACTGTGCCGTGGAGTGACTCACGCCGCGGTTGACGATGCGGGCGTAGTTAAAGGGCCCGGGGCAGTCCACCACTGGGTAGGGGGAGTCGTCGAAGTACTGACGGGTCGCCGGTTCCACCGAATCGTTATCGAGCAGGATGATTCCGTAGTTCGAGTACGTCGTGACCGCTTCGATCGACGCAACGCACCGGCGCACTAGCTCCACGCGGTCTCGCGAAGGAATAATGATGTCCACGCGCGGCAAGGGGGTCGGGGGCTCGATGCGCCAGTGGGCGAGTCCCGCTAACTCGCCCGAGGTCACCTCACCGCGCCAGCCGCGCCGTTCGAGCGCCGCGGCGACGACGCGTCGCGTGTCCTCGTTGAGCGATCGCGGGTCGAAGTCACGATCGGTCCGGCCGGCTGGAAGCACTGTGTTGAGGTGGTGAAAACGGGCGCCCGATTCGCTGAGCCGTAAGTAGGCGTCGTGTTCGAAGGCCCACCCGGCCTCCGGGAGGAATCCGCCCACGGCGAAGAGGGTCTCTACTCGCACCAAGGCCGGGCGGCCCACGACGTTGTAACTAAGGAGGGTGTGGGGGCCAACGGCGGGACTCTTGAGGATAGGTGCAAAGGGGTTAGGTCCCGACTCGTCGGCGAATACGACGTCGTGCTCGCGCGACGAAGCGGCGTGCAATCGGGCCGCGCTGTAGCGTCTCTCGTCGTCGTCGTGGGTTGCGTCGCAGATGAAGAGCCACTCGGCCGTGGTCTCGTTCAGGGTCTCGTTGAGTTGGCCAATGATCTCTATAGCCGAGGCTTGCGCCGAATCGACGACGACCACCGCGACGTCGCGGGCGTCGACCGTCTCGAGATTGATCGCCAGGGAGAAGTTGATCTGGCGGGGCCGGTAGTTGACGGGGAAGATGGCCTGGGCGCTAGTGGCGGTCAGTTTCGTCGTCGCGGGCGTACGGGGACGCCCGCGCAGGGCCCGAAGCAGCGGTCGAAAGAGCAGGCGGGCGAGCCGGTAACGGAGGGTATCTTCGCCGAGGAGTCGGCCGGCCGCTCGTTGAAAGCGTGTCCCCGACATCAGACGAATCTGGCGGTGGAACTCAATCCAGCGATGTTTGATCTCTCGCGGCGTGAGGGTGGGCGCCGAGCTCTCGTCGAAGCGTTGGATGAGGGAAACGGGTGGTCTCTCGCTCACGGTCCAACGTTACCGGGCCGCCGCGTCGCTCCCTTACCCCCCGGTACGTTCCTGCTCCCCGACGGGTCATGAAAGTCGTGTTACATTTCCTCATCGCGACCAATGTTGTGCTCACCCAATAAGGAGAGAAGCTGGCCATGACCGACACCTTGGACGTACCCGACGCCCAGACCCCCGAGCGCGGCCTGCGCGCCGGCGTTCTCGGACTATTCGACTCGGTAATTATGGGAATCGCGGGGGTGGCGCCCGGATACTCCATCGCGGCGTCGACCGCCGTACTTTTTGGGGCCGTGCTGTTGGGCGGCGCGGCGGCGCTGCTCTACTGCGGGATCGCGATGTTCGGTATCGTGTTCGCCTTTAGTTACCTCGGTCGCGTTGAAACCAACGCCGGGGCGAGTTACTCGTGGGTGCGCCGGGCCCTTCACCCCGCGCTCGGTTTCCTCTCGGGCTGGGCGCTCATCGTCTCGGCGCTCATTTTTATGGTCGCCGCCACGGTACCGGCCGGTGCGAACATTTTGGGGCTCTTTTCTAACGGCGCCGCGAACAACACCGCCGAGGTAACGGTCGTCGGCGCCGTCTTCTTCTTGCTGATGGTCGTCGCGGTCGCCGCCGGGGTGACCATCACGGTAACGGTGCAGATCGTCATGTCTTGTGTGGAGCTTTTTCTGCTCGTCCTGTTCGCCGTATTGGCCATTGTTCACGGTCATCACGTCCACTCGTTCTCGTGGCACTGGTTCTCGCCGACAATTTTTCACGGGCAGTCGGGCTTCGCCGCCGGTGCCCTAGTCGCCGCGTTCTACTACTGGGGGTGGGACGTTACGGCCAATTTAAACGAGGAGACTAAGGGCGCCAAGCGGACGCCGGGCTTCGGCGCCATGATCGGTATGGCCGTCGTCTTCGCACTCTTCGAGGTCTTTACCATCGCCACCAACATGGTTCTGACGTCGGGTCAAATTACTAATAACGCGGCCGACGTGCTGAGCGTGCTCGGACAGCAGGTGTGGCACGGGGCCGGGGGGAAGTTCATAGTCGTGGCCGTCGTCCTGTCGACGGTGGCGACTTTGGAAACGACGCTCATTCAAGTCACGCGAACGATGTTCGCCATGGGTCGCGACCACACGTTGCCCCGGCGCCTGGGCACCGTGCACGCCCGTCGCCAGACTCCCCTCGTGGCCACGGTGGTCGTAACGGTGATCTCGCTGTTGTTGTTCGTCGGATCGCAAGAGATTGGCTCGATTAGCAAGATTCTCACCGACGCCATTAACGCAATTGGTCTGCAGATCTGCATTTACTACTCACTAGCGGGTCTGGCGGTGGTGGTGCTCTATCGCCGCCAAATCACCAAGTCGTTTTCGAACTTCATTTTCATGGGACTCTGGCCGCTCTTCGGGGCTATCTTCATGGGTTACATCTTCGTTAAGACCATCCCTGGTCTCAACGGCCCAACGCTTGGCGTTGGTCTGGGGGCGATGGGTCTCGGACTGATTCCGATGTTCTACTACTGGGCGAAAAAGAACCCCTACTACCGCATGGCCCCGCGCGAAGATCGCGTCGCCGTGCTGGAGGAGTTCGAGGAGAACCTCTAGCGACTCGCCGGGGGCGCAGACTCTCTTCGGCGCCGCGCCCGGGCGGTTTACTACCGTAGGTTCGTGCAACTTTCGAACTGGGTGGGGGCACTTCGCGAGCGCAACTTCTCGCTCTACTTTCTCGGTCAGACCACTTCCCAACTAGGTAGCGGGATGGCGCCCGTGGCGGTGACGTTCGCCGTGTTGGCCCACGGCACCGCGAGCGACGTCGGGTACGTCGCTGCGGCCGGCTTGACGCCCGTCGTCGTGTTCATCCTCGTGGGCGGAGTCCTCGCGGACGCGGCCAGTCGCCGAGTGGTGATGGTCTCGGCGGACGCGTTGCGTGCGTTCGCCGAGACGGCTCTCGGGCTATGGGTGCTCTTGGCGCGCCCGCCCCTGTGGGGTTTCATGTTGGCGGCCGCTCTGGTGGGTTTGGGTCAGGCATTCTTTGATCCGGCCTCGACCGGTCTGGTCCCTCAGGTCGTGTCCGGCGCCCGTCTCCAACAGGCCAACGCGCTGAACGGACTGTCGAACTCCATCGGCGGCGTGGTCGGTCCGGCCCTCGCTGGGGTGATCGTCGCCTTGTGGAGTCCCGGATATGCGGTACTGATTGACGGACTCACGTACGTGGTGAGCGTCGTGTCGCTGTACCTGATTCGCGTCGAGTGGCGACCCGTGGAGACGAGCGAGAGTTTCCAAGCGCGACTGCGCCTCGGTTGGCGTGAATTTTGGGCACGGACGTGGCTCTGGGTCATCGTCGTAGAGTTCTCGATGGTCAACGTCGTGTGCTTCGCGTCGATGTTCGTGCTCGGTCCCGTCGTCGCCAAACAGTCACTCGGGGGAGCCGCGGCGTGGGGTCTCATCGTGGCGTTCGAAGGGGCCGGCGCCATCGTGGGCGGTCTAGTTATGTTGCGCTTTCGCCCCACGCGCCCCCTACTGGTAGCAACTCTCTGCCCCATCGCGTTCGCCTGGCCCCTCATCGCGCTTGGCGCACGTTCTCCGAGCGCGGTCATTGCGGCGGGCAACTTCTTCGCTGGCGTGGGGATCGCGGTCTTCTCGACCCTGTGGGCTACGACTATGCAGCGAGAAGTTCCCTCGGAGATCCTCTCGCGAGTTAGCGCTTACGACTGGTTCGGCTCACTGGTTTTTTTGCCAGTCGGGATGGCGCTGGTGGGCCCCGTCGCGAGCGTCGTGGGCGTGGCGCCCACTTTCTACGGGTCCGCTGTCGTGCTCCTGGTACTGGTGTTTCTCACCCTCGCGGTGCCCTCGGTGGTTCAGATGCGCGCGCCCAGCGACTCCGGCGCGAAGGCGGGTTGACCACTGTTTCGCGTTAGGGCTTCCGCGGTCGTAGGTCCGCCAGCTCTCCTACGAGTCGCTCGACGGCCGCGGCCGCACGAGCGCGAAGGATGCAATCACCCACACCGCGATGAGAATGAGCCACGTCACCGCCCGTACCCAGGGGTGAATTCCCCCGTATAGGGCGAAATTGGGACCGCTGCTGAGGGGCGCGTACCCGGTCCAGCCGGTCGGCGGTCGCGGAGCGGTTACCCATCGACCCACGACGTAGAGCGCCGCGGCCAGGGCGACGATCGCAATGACCTTCTGTGTCTGATTCCATCGGGGCACGACGCCATGGTAGCCGCACGGTCGTGAATGCAACGGGCGAGTTAGCGTGGGTTCGTGAACGAGTCGCACGTTTTAGAACTGCGTGACGGGCGCGATCTCGGGTGGCGAGAGCGAGGTGAATCCGAGGGTCTACCCGTCGTGGCCCTGCACGGGACGCCGGGGTCGCGCCGCTCAATCGTGTCCGACGAACGCGACTTTCCCGGCGTGCGCCTCATATGCGTGGACCGGCCCGGATACGAGCTAAGTACTTTTCATCCGGGCCATAGCCTGCGCGACAGCGCGCGCGACCTCGCCGAGCTCTGCGACCATTTAGCCGTCGGTGAGTTTTACGTGCTCGGACACTCGGGGGGTGGTCCCCACGCTCTCGCCTGCGCCGCGGTACTCGGCGAACGGGTGCGCGCGGTTGCGACCCTGGGGGGTCTCGCCCCGCTGGACGGGCCGGCCTGGGGGGCCCTCACCAAGACCGACCAACGGGTGATGACCATCGCGCGCGAGAGGCCCCTCGCGGCGCGGGTCGTGGCCGAAGCGCAGATGATTGCCTTTCGAGCCCGGCCCTCGTGGGCGCTGGCCCTGCTGGCTCGTCAATCTCCGGCCCCCGACGCGGCCTTATTGGCCCGCTCCGATGTGCGAGCTATGTACCTAAAGTCGGCCGCCGCGGCGTCGCGGTCAACGGGACGGGCCCTCGCCCAGGACATGGCCCTTTTGGCCTCGCCCTGGGGATTCGATCTCGCCGAAGTGGCAGCACCCGTCGACCTGTGGCACGGCGATCTCGACCGTAGCGTGGCGCCCGAGCACTCCCGAATACTTAAGGGCGGGCTGGCCCGCTCGACGCTCTACGCGCTGGCCGACGCCGGACACCTATTTATCTACGACCAACTCGGTGAAGTGATCGAGGCGTTGGTCGCCCCGAGGGAGCGCGGGTGACGCGCCGGGCTAAACGTCAGTCGCCGGTGGCTCTTCGGCGGGCCGCGCCCACACGGGTCGGCCACCCGTGACGGGTGACCGTTTCGTAGTGGGTCGCTCGCGCACCGCCCTCGACGTCTACCGGTCCTGTTCGCGGGCCGAGAAACGCGAACTGCTCGAGTTCTTCTGGCGCGACCGTGGCCCGGCGTCACCGCGCGTCGAGGTCGCGGCGCGCCAGTACGGGCCCTACGCGGTCGCGGCCCTGGTCGCCGTGGCCCTCGAGGTGATCGTTCTTTGCGCCGTGGTCTTTCCGCACTCCACGACGGCCGGGGCGCTCCTAGCCGGCGGAGCCGCAGCCACCGTGGCCTCACTCGTTCGCGCCGTTAGCCGCTGGCGCGAACTCGCTCGCCGTCCGCGCCAATAGCGGTTTCCCGTGGCGGACCGTCAGTGCGGGTAGGGTGGCTCGCTTAAAACTCGCCGGCGAAAGCGACTTCGATTAGTTCGATCGCCTCGCCCTCGGCGGCGCGCAGTTCGTTCGCGCGTATGACGAGGGGCCGCAGAACGGTCACCGTAGCGACTAACCCGACGAGGGCGGCGCCCGCGCCTACGAGGAAGACCTCGTGGTACCCGGCGATGAGCGCGCCGCGCACCGTCGCGCCCGCCGCGCGCGCCGCCACCGTGCGACTCGCCGCCAGCGTCCCGAACACGGCCAGTCCGGCCGATGAGGCGAGCCACATCGATACGTTGACGACCCCCGACGCGAGGCCGGCGTCTTCGCGCGGAACGTCGGCCATGGCGATCGTGAGTAACGGCACCGCCGATACGCTCATGCCCACCCCGAGGAGCACCAGCGCCGGGAGAACGGCCGTAAGGTAACTGGCGCCCACGCCCGCGTGCGAGAGGAGCCACAGACCGAGCGCCGCGGCGCTGATCCCGGGAATCAGCAACTTCATCGCCCCGTAGCGCAGCAGAAGTCGACTGGTGGGTCCGAGTGACATGACGGCCATCGCGAGGGTCATTGGCAAAAAGGCGACGCCCGTGCGCAGGGGCGAATAGCCGAGAACCTTCTCTAAGTAGAGCGCGCCGAAAAAGAAGACGGCGAACATCGAGGAGAAGGAGAGTCCCCGTACCAGGCTGGACGCGCTGAGACTCTTCAGTTTCAAGATGCGGAAGGGGACGATGGGGTGGGCGACTCGACCTTCCCACGCGACGAAGGCGACCCCGAGCAGGAGTGATAGAGCCCCGAAGCCCAGCGTGTGGTTAGAGAGCCAGCCGTAGCCGGCGACCGTAATGATGGCGTAGATGCCCGCGATGAGAGACGTCGTCATCAGTAGCGACCCGAGGACGTCGACGCCACCTTTGACTCCGAGCCCCGGTCGTTCGCTAATGAGTATCGAACCGAGTACGAGCGTGAGAACACCAATTGGTACGTTGATTACGAATATCCAGTGCCAGTTCACCGCCTGGGTCAGTACGCCGCCGACCAGAAGTCCAATCGAGCCACCACCGACCGCCACGAACATGTACGCACTCATCGCTCGAGCTCGTTCGCGTTCGCCGGAAAACTCCGTCACGATTATGGCGACGATCACCGACGTCGATACCGCGCCCCCCAGGCCCTGGAAGAATCGCGCCGTGATGAGCATGGCCTGCGAGGAGGCGAGGGAACAGGCGAGCGACGACACGGTAAATAGGGCCACCCCGGCGAGGAAAATTTTCTTTCGCCCCAGGAGGTCGCCGAGACGTCCGGCCAGGAGTAAGAAGCTCCCGAATGCGATGAGGTAGGCGTCGGCGACCCAGGTCAGACCGGAGGCGGAAAAGTGCAGGCTCCGCTGAATCGAGGGAAGAGCCACGTTCACGATGGAAGAGTCGAGAGCGTTCATCAACATGGCGAGACAGACCACGATCAGGGCGATCCAGCGTCGGCGATCGGTAACTCCTGGTGAAGCGCTAAAAACTTGTGACATGTAAGGGGGTCCTTGGCTGCTAGGGTGACGGCACTCCACAATGAATCTTTATCATCGTGTAAGTGATATAGTCATGATAGCATGAATATCGACACTTCGCTACCATATGCTCTCGTGGACGAAAACTCCTCGACCGGACCGATCCTGCTCCTCACGCAGCTCTCGCGCCTCGTCAGTCGTCGCAGTACTCCCGAGCTGCTCGGTCAAACGCTTAAGGAGCTGGCCGCGCTCTCATTTCTGCGCGACTACACCGAGACGTCTCAACAGGCTCTCTCCGACGGACTGTGTATCGACGCCAACTACTGCGTGCTACTGCTGAACGACCTCGAGTCACTCGACTACGTGGAAAGGCGACGCGACCCCACTGATCGCCGTCGCCATATCGTGTCTATGACCGAGGAGGGACGCGCCGCGCTCCAGCGGGCCGAAGCGGCCCAACAGACCCTCGAAGACGAAATCCTCGTGGCCCTGAGCGCCGACGAGCGCCACTCGCTCGCGCAGTTACTGCGCAAGGCGCTCGACGGTCAGGTCGTGGGCGTTTCGAAGGGGCACGTCGCTCACTGAATTTGCTCTTCGTCTCGCTAGAAATTGGTCCGGCCACGAACTACTGTGTGACTCGAACGGCGCCTCGGGTCGCCGTCAGCGTGAGCGGAGGACGACATGGCGGGGGTGCGGGTACTCGTGGGCACCAGAAAAGGGGCCTTTACTTTAAGCGCCGACGGGGCGCGCGAGAAGTGGGACATACAAGGTCCCTTCTTCGGTGGGTGGGAGATCTACCACATGAAGGGATCGCCCGTAGACCCCAACCGCATTTACGCGTCGCAATCGACCAGTTGGTTTGGTCAACTGATTCAGCGATCCAACGACGGGGGGGTGACCTGGGAGCCCGTGGGTAAGGAGTTCGTCTACGAGGGGACCGTCGGCACTCACCAGAACTTCGACGGTGAGCCGGACCCGTGGAAGTTCGCTCGGGTTTGGCACCTCGAGCCGTCGGGGCTCGACCCCGACGTCGTTCTCGCCGGTGTCGAAGACGCGGCCCTCTTTCGAAGCACCGACGGAGCCGCCTCGTGGAGTGAAGTCTCGGGACTGCGTAACTACACTTCGGGCGCGTCCTGGCAACCGGGCGCGGGCGGCCTTTGTTTGCACACCATCATCGCGTCGCCCGAGAGTCCCGAGCGAATCTTCGTCGCCATTTCGGCGGCCGGCGTTTTTCGCAGTGACGACGGGGGCGCTACTTGGGGTCAAAAGAATCGCGGACTATTGTCCGAAGGCATCCCGGTCGAAAACGCGGAGGAGGGTCACTGCGTACACCGAATCGCTCTGCACCCTTCGCGCCCCGATACGCTTTTCATGCAAAAACACTGGGACGTAATGCGCACCGATAACGCCGGGGAGTCGTGGTACGACGTGGGCGGGAACCTGCCGAGCGACTTCGGATTCGTTATCGACGTGCACGCCCACGAGCCCGAAACGGTTTACGTCCTACCGATCACTAGTGACTCCGAACACTTTCCCCCCGAGGGCAAGTTGCGGGTGTACCGCAGTCGAAGCGGCGGTAACGAGTGGGAGCCGCTCACCCGGGGCTTACCCCAGAGCAACTGTTACGTGAACGTGCTGCGTGACGCGATGGCCGTTGACGCGCTCGACGAGTGCGGTGTCTACTTCGGCACGACCGGGGGACAGGTCTACGTGTCCTCCGACGCCGGGGACAGTTGGCGGCCCATCGTTCACGACCTGCCGGCCGTGTTGTCGGTGGAAGTACAGACGTTGGCGTGATCCGCGTCGTTCTGCCGTACCACTTACGTAATCTCGCCCAGGTGAGCGCCGAAGTTACCTTAGAGGTCGCGCCTCCGGTGACCCAGCGAACGGTGCTCGACGCGCTCGAGGCCCGATACCCCGTACTTCGCGGGACCGTTCGCGATACGCAGACCCAGCAACGTCGCCGGTTCGTCCGTTTCTTCGCGTGTGAAGAGGACCTCTCACTCGATAGCCCCGACGAGCTCCTACCGGACGCGGTCGTCGCTGGTGTCGAACCCTTTTTCGTTATTGGGGCGATGGCCGGGGGAGCGTGACGCGGTCGGGAGCGTCGGGCCGAGGTTTCGACGCGAAGATTCTCGTCGTATCTGACACGGCGGCGGCCGGAGAACGAGTGGATCTCGCCGGACCGCAGTTACGCGATCGACTCGCTAGCTACGGCGCCACGGTGATCGAGCTACGAGTCGTGCCCGACGGTGCGAATTCAGTCGCCGCGGCGCTGCGCGAACTGACCGACGATTTTTCGGGCGTGGTTCTCACGACGGGGGGCACCGGGTTCGCTCCCCGAGACGAGACGCCCGAAGGCACGGCGCTCGTCCTCGAGCGCGACGCGCCGGGACTAGCTGAAGCGATGCGCGCGGTCAATCCCCTCGGACGACTCTCTCGCTCTCGAGCGGGTCTTCGCGGTCGGAGCGTAATCGTCAACCTGCCCGGCTCACCGCGAGGTGCTCTCGAATGCCTCGAGACCGTGATCGACGTTTTCGCCCACGCCGTAGAACTCCTCGCCGGCGACTCTTCCCCTCACCCACCCGATACGGGCGGCAAAACGGCGATCTCGTCGGTCTCGGTCACCGGGGCGTCGGCTCGCGCGGCCTCCCCGTTGACCCAGACGTGACTAATCGCTAATACGCGGGCGAACTCCTCGCCGTAGCGCTCGACGGCCCGCGCGAGCGCGACGTCCAAAGTCGGGCCATCGACCTCGTCGTGGCGCAGACCGGCCGCGTCGCGGGCCGGACCGAGTAGGAGGAGTCGCGCCACCTAAGGAAGGTTACCGACCGTGTCGTTACCGTCGGCGAACGAGTCGAGGAGCAGCGCGACTACGCGTTCCCCAGCGTCGAGACTTTCGCCGTCGGGTACGAGCAGTAGGGCGTTGGCGCCGGCGACGGCGTGCAAGAGGTGCGAGGCCTGGCGAGAAGTAGCTAGCACGTGGCAGCGACCGTCTTCGCCGAAGCCGCAAGTCGCGTGAATGAGGTGGAGGCGTCCGTCGCGACGACGCGTCAGAGGTTCGTCGAGTACGGCCCATACGGTTCGTCGTTCGAGGTGACGGTGTCCCCCGAGTCGCCGCAGAGCGGGCCGGACGTAAAGTTCGAAGCCCACCAGGGTGGAGACGGGATTGCCCGCCAGCGCGAAGAGCGGCGCACCCCCGGGCGCTCGCCCGTAGGCGAAGGGCTTGCCGGGCTTGATCGCGACGCGCAGTGAGCGGGATCGGTCGCCGCAGATTTCTTGGAGCACGGACTTTACGAAGTCGGCGTCGCCGACACTCACGCCGCCGCTCGAGACGATCGCGTCACAGTGCGCGAGGGCTTCACGAAACGCTCCAGAGATCTCTTCGGGTCGGTCCCCAGCCACCCCGAGGTCGACGGCGTTAAACCCCGACTGACGGATGAGGGCCAAAAGGGCCGGTCGGTTGGAGTCTCGGATCTTGCCCGGGGCGAGTTCGCCCGGTGCGTCGACTAGTTCGTTGCCCGTCGACAGAACGCCGACGAGGGGGCGCCGGTGCGTGAGGACCCGGTCGTAACCCTGGTTAGCGAGGACTCCCACGTGCGCCGCGCTCAGTACCTGGCCCGCTTCGACCAGAACGTCACCGATTTTGACGTCTTCGCCCACGTGTCGAACCGACTCGCCATGGGTGACGACGCGTTCGATGAAGACGCGGTGACCGGACGCGTCTAGGGAAGTCACTTCGCGCATCGCGACGCTGTCGGCTCCCTCGGGTAAGGGGGCGCCGGTCATAATGCGAATCGCCTCACCCTCGCGAAGGGCGCGCGTCGATTCGTCGCCGGCGAAGACCGAGTCGACGAGGGTCAAGGACGCGCCACCATCGCGAGTGTCGGCGGCGCGCACCGCGAAGCCGTCCATTGAGGAGTTGACGAATCGCGGTGACGGATCACGGGCGCGCACCGTTTCTCCCGCCACCGTTCCCGCGACCTCGGCGAGCGCGGTCGCCACTGGCGCGAGGGGAGCTAGTCCCTCGAGGACGTAGGCTCTCGCTTCGGCGAGTGAGGTGAGCGGGCCCCCGGTGGCGTTACTCACCGTTCGACGACATCGCCCAGGGGTACCGCTTCGCTACTCCACGCGGAGCCACCGAGGAAGTGCTCGCGTTTCCACATCGGAACGGAGACTTTGAGCGTATCGATGCAGTACTTCGCGGCGGCGAAGGCCTCGTCGCGGTGCGGCGACGCGACGACTACGACTACGGTTGCCTCGCTGAGGGCTACCAATCCCGTGCGGTGGTGCACCGCTACGGCGCCCAGGTCGGGCCATCGTCGCCACGCTTCGTCAACAATTAGGTGCAGACGCTGCTCGGCCAACTCCTCGGACGTGTCGTACTCGAGGGCGTGCACGTTGCCGTGCGCACTTGAACTGTCGCGCACTACGCCGGAAAATGTGACGACGGCCCCACAGTCGGGGCGCGTCGCCCAAGTCAGTAATTCGTCGAGAGCGAGGGTGGCGGGGCTCACTGATACCCACCGCGAAGTTGTCGGAACCACGGGCTCAGCCTACCGGCGCCATAGTTAAAGCCCCTGGAGCGCCGGACCGCGCCACCGCTTGGCACCCGACCTTTTCCGTCACAACCCAACAGCGCATATGCGTTATTTTAGAGACAATTAAGTTTGATTTACGGCGATAAACCGGTCGTGCTACTGTAAGTGCGCCTACAAAAGGGAGACTCGCTATGAACAGACTGTTGGTGGGGCGTTCGCGTCGCTCGGGGGTCGTCCTCGCCCTGACCGCGACGCTCTTGGCCGCGGGATTATACGGCGTCGCCGCTCCTCGCCCGGCACTTGCGGGCGCCGCCACACACTCGGGTACGGTTGACGTGCTCTACGCCGGCTCACTCTTTGACGCGATGCAGCAGCGAATCGACCCGGCTTTTCACGCGGCGACCGGCTATAGCGTCAGCGGGTTCTCCAACGGGTCCGACGCGCTCGCGAGCGAGATCAGGGGGCGAACCCAAGTAGCTGACGTATTTATTAGCGCGTCGCCGAGCGTGAACGCGTCGTTGGCGGGGGCGGCCAACGGGTCGTGGGTGAACTCTTACGACGTCTTCGGTTCTTCGACGTTGGTGCTCGGTTACAACCCGTCGTCGAGTTTTGCGTCAGCGCTGCGCCACCAACCGTGGTACGACGTCGTGACGCGACCCCACTTTCGACTGGGTCGCACCGATCCCGCAACGGACCCCAAGGGGGTCCTGGCAGTCGACGCACTGCGCGGGGTGGCCCTCAGTTACGCGAAGCCTTCGCTAAACGCTCTCGCCACGTCGTCTTCGAACATCTTCGACGAGACCGCTCTGGTCGGTCAGCTGCAAGCCGGCCAGCTGGACGCGGGCTTCTTCTACCGCGTCGAAGCCGACTCGGCCCACCTGTCGACCGCGCCCCTTGTGGGTACGAGCCTCGCGGGTCTCTACACCGTGGCCCTCGTGCACGGCGCCCCCCACGGCGCCGCCGCCCGCGCCTTCGTGTCGTTCTTACTGAGTGCGTCCGGACGGCGGCTGCTCAGCGAAGCGGGCGTGACCCCAATCGTGCCCGCGAAGGTCGTGGCGGTTCGTTAGCCCTATCGTGGAGTCGTGAGAGCGTGAGTCGGTGAGAGCGTCACGCACGGCGCGCTCGCCCCTGACGTGGCTCGGGGCCCTGATCGTCGTCTACTTGGGTTACCCCCTCGCCGCTTTTGTTTGGCGTCTCGCGACTTCGTCACAGCGCGGCTTTCAAGTTCCCGGGTTGTGGCCCGCGCTGTGGGTCTCGGTCGCGGGCGCGACCGTGGCGTTATCACTCGCCACGGCCCTCGGACTGCCTTTGGCCTACGCGCTGGCCCGTTCGCGCAGTCGCTGGGCGGCGGTGGTGGGCGTCGTCGTGCAGGTTCCCCTGGCCCTACCCCCACTGATGAGTGGAATCATTCTCGTCTACGTCGTGGGTCCCTACACGTATTTGGGTCGACTCTTCGGCCAAAGCCTGACCGACTCCTTTACCGGGGTGGTGATCGCGATGACCTTCGTGTCGTCCCCCTTTTTGATAGTGGCGGCCCGCGCCGCCTTCGCGTCGATCGACGAAGGTCAACTCGACGTCGCCGCGACCTTAGGGCACCGTTTCACTTCTCGCTTCTTGCGCGTGGCCCTGCCCGGCGCGGGCCACGGAATCCGCGCCGGGATGCTTTTAACGTGGCTGCGGGCCTTTGGCGAGTACGGCGCCGTCGTCGTTCTCGCCTTCAATCCGGCCTCCCTGCCGATTTACACCTACAACCAGTTCTCGGGTCAGGGACTGGCGACGACCGTGGCCCCCACCGCGCTGGCGCTCGCCGTGGCCGTCGTCGCGGTGGGCGTGAGTCACCTGCGCGCGCCGGTGCGACGCGCGTACGTCGCACCCCGCCAAGTAGCGGCGACCCCCTTCACGCCCCGGACCGTAGCGGCGAAACCGGTCGGTTTCGACCTCGACTACCGCATCGGTTCGTTTCATCTAGAGCTCGCTCACCCGTCGGGAGCACTGCACCTCGGCGTTCTGGGAAAATCGGGCTCTGGAAAGTCGGCGCTGCTGCGCTGCGTCGCGGGGCTTTACGGTAGCGCACCGGGTCCGGTCACTTACGGTGACCGCGTGGTGAGTGAAGTGGCCGTCGAACACCGGCGCGTGGGTTACGTTGCGCAGGGGTTCGCCCTCTACCCCCACCTCACCGTCTGGCGCCACCTACGATTCGCCGGCGCCAGCGACGAGCTCGCGAGCTACTGGCTCGAACAGCTCGGACTCGAAGGGTTGGCCAATCGTCTACCCAGCGCACTGTCGGGGGGCCAGCGACAGCGCGTGGGTTTGGCGCAAGTCCTGTGCCGGTCTCCGGAGGTCCTCTTACTCGACGAGCCATTCTCCGCCCTCGACGTACCGGTGCGACTGGAACTGCGCCGAGTGCTGCGTCGCCTCCAGCGCGAGACCGCTCTGGCGAGTGTCATCGTTACGCACGATCCGACTGAAGCGGCGTACCTGGCCGACGAGTTGATCGTGATCGACGAGGGTCGCGAGCTCCAAAGTGGCGCGAGTCGGGTTATTTTCGCTCGCCCGAATTCACCGGAGGTCGCTCGACTGGTGGGGGTTGAGAACTTCCACGAAGCGACGGTCGCCGCGCCCGACTCGCTCTCGTTCGAAGACGGACGAATTCCCATCGAGGCCACCGCTCTCGCCGTTGGCACGCGGGTGCTCTTTAGTATTCGACCCGAGCGCGTGCGCGTGCGCGCGCCGTCGGGGGAGTTCGTCAACGAAGAGGGCGCACTGCGCGGGTCGGTCGTTGACGTCGCCGACGGCGGCACCCGATACGACGTACTGGTTCGCCTCGACAGCGGGGCCGAGATGCTCGCGCGCGTAGACGATGCGCCCACGACGGGGGAGAGCTGTTACCTCGAACTCGACGGCGCGGCGGTGTCGCTCTGGCCCCGGGGGAGTGACACCGCGACCCGCGCACCGGCGTGACGGGCGGGGAGAACGCGTCGCCTAAAAGGAGTCGGGGATCTCCACGGCCACGCTGGTCGCTTTGACGACGGCGTCCACGACTACCCCGGGGGCGAGCTGTAACTCGTCGGCCGCTTCGCGGGTGATGAGCGAGACGAACCGGTGCGGGCCGGCCTGGATTTCGACTTGGGCGACGACCGTGTCGGCCACCACACGAGTGACGATTCCTACGAACCGGTTTCGCGTTGACTGGGCGCGCGGGCTCCTTACGGGTCGCTCGCCGGCGCTCGAAACGGCCAGTTTCGCGAGTTCCTCGCCTTCGAAAAATCGACGACCGTCTCCGTCAACGCTCGAAGCTAGCCGCCCGGCTTCGGCCCAGCGGCGAATGGTGTCGGGGCTTACCCCGAGGAGTTGAGCGGCTTGGGCGGCGCGATACTTCGCCATGAACTCACACTAGTCAGCGTCTTCGCCACGGCTGCGCCGGCGCACGCTTGGACCCTAACCACCGATCATCGACATCGAGCGAGTGGGCCGGAGAAACTCCGGTTCGTTGATGGCGTGTCCGGGGAATTTTGCCCACACCGCCCGGCGAAAAGCGAGAGCGAGGGTTTCGTCGGAGGCGCCGGCGCGCATCTGGTCGCGCAACGTCACTTCGTCGTCGGAGAACAGGCAGTTACGTATCGCGCCGTCGGCGGTGAGACGCAGGCGATTGCACGTGCCGCAGAACGGTTGAGTCACGCTCGAGATCAGGCCGATCTCGCCGTGCCCATCGACGAAGGCGAAGCGCTCGGCCGGGGCGACCGAACCAACGTCGATTGCCCGTAGGGGCCAGCGTGCGTGAATGCGGTCGTGAATCTCTCGGCCCGGTACGAGTCGGGCCGGGTCCCACTCCCCCTGGGCGTCGAGGGGCATGAACTCGATGAATCGAACGATTCGTCCGGTGGTGCGCGCGAACTGGGCGAAGTCCAAAACTTCGTCGTCGTTTTCGCCCCGCAGGAGCACCACGTTGACCTTGAGCGGCGTGAGCCCGGCCCGCTCGGCGGCCTGCATCGCCGAGAGAACGGTCGCTAGTTCACCGCGCCGCCGAATGGCGGCGAAGCGTTCGGGGCGCAGGGAGTCACAGCTGATGTTCACTCGCCGGAGCCCCGCGGCCGCGAGCGGTGCCGCCAGGGGCGCGAGCAACGTCGCGTTGGTGGTGAGGGAGAGGTCGCGGAACCCCAGCGCGGAGAGCCGGGCGACCAACGTGACGAGATCCTTGCGTACGAGCGGTTCACCACCGGTGAGGCGCAGCGAAGTCACCCCCAGGTCGCGCGCGACCACGGCGACGCGCACGATCTCTTCGAAACTGAGCAGAGCCGCGCGCGGTTGAAACGTCATCCCCTTTTCGGGCATGCAGTAGACGCAGCGCAAGTTGCACCGGTCAGTCACCGATACTCGTACGTCGTCGTGGACGCGCCCGTAACGATCGACCAGGGGGCCCGACGTCGGCATGGACGAGTCAGTCCCGCCTCCGGTCGCCGTTGGGCCGCCACCGCGGGGGTGGGGCCGCACCGACACGCTTACGCGCCCGGCCACGTCGCTCACGGGTGACTTCCCCGTTGAACGCGAGCGCCGCCGCGGATTCGCGGCGGGAAGCTTCGCGCGTCGCTCGTCATTCGCTCACTCTACCGGGGGTAGATCGTTTCGCCGCGACGAGTTATCGCGCTCGTCGACGAGTCGACCCCACTCGCCCGACTTGCCGCCCTCTTTCCTGAGCAGAACGAGGTCGTCGATACGGGCTTCGGGGTCTAGGGCGCGCAGCGAATAGAGAAGGCTGAGGGCCGCGACCGCGCAAGCGGTGAGGGCCTCCATCTCTACGCCCGTTCGCTGCGTTGCCGTAACCGAGGCGGTCACTTCGATTCCCTCGGTGACGTCTCCAATCGTTACGTCGACGTCGTTGAGGTTGATCGAGTGGCAAAGCGGTATCAACTCCGAAGTCCGCTTGGCCGCTCCGACCCCCGCGACGCGGGCCGCGTGGGCCGGGTTGAGTTGGTCGCGTCGCGGCGTTATCTCCACGAGAGAGCGCTCGGTCACTACGACGCAACGGGCGAGCGCTCGACGTCGAGTGGGTCGCTTCGCGGAGACGTCGACCATGCGCAGGCGACCCGCGGCGTCCACGTGCGTGAACTTACCTTCCACCGTGTCTCCTCCCACGCCCCGCGCTGGGGGCTCGTCGTCATCGTAGGTGTCGACGCAGCCCCTTCGCGCCGGCCCCGTCTTCCCTTCGGCCCGTCGAAGTCGTGGCCGTTGACGTGGCCGGTGGGCGAGTCGACCGTGACGGAGTTTTCGACGCGCGGCCCGGTACGCTCGACGCCGGGGTCCTTCGCTACGAGGTGTTGCCCCGTTTAGAGCGCGACACCGGGGCGCTCGCGAGAGTGGGGATCGCACGATGGACGACCCAGTACAGCGCTCGGGGAGCGAAGAGCCCCAACGGACTCCGTCGACCGCGGAGACCCGAGTGCGCGTGGGCCGGCGAGTTTTCGTCGCCCTGAGCGCCCTGGGGGCGCTGGGGGTCGCCTTCGGTAGCTCCGTACAGAACGTGGTGAGCAGCGCCGTCGGCTCGGGACTGGGGGGACTCTTGCCCGGCGGAGACCGATTCCGCATTTACTCCATCACGGGCAGTTACCCGGTGGTCAGTCGACGAAAGTATCGCCTCGAGGTGAGCGGACTGGTCGACAGCCCGACGACGTTCACCCTCGCCGACTTAGAGGCCATGCCGGCGACGTCGTTCACCAAAGCCTTCCAGTGCGTCACCGGTTGGCGCGTGCCTGGGGTCGCGTGGCGGGGCGTAAGGCTGTCGGAGGTACTCGACCGCGTCGGGGTTCAGAGCACGGCGGTCGCGCTGACTTTTGAGTCCTACGACCGGGCCGACACCGAGAGTCTGACTATCGACCAGGCGCACCTGATCGACGTCATCGTCGCCTACCGCATGCTCGATGGACCGATCACCGTCGAGCACGGCGGACCGGTCCGGCTCTACGTCGCCCCGATGTTTGGATACAAATCCCTGAAGTGGCTATCGGCCATTCGCGTGGTCGATCAGGTCGTGCCGGGCTTCTGGGAGCAAAACGGCTATCCGGTCAACGGGTGGCTCGACGGCACGACCGGGCCGACGAACCCTAACCCGGGCCTCACCTAAATCGTGACGTCGTCAACTTCCACCGTGCGCCTCCTTCGCTTCACCGCTACTCAACGCGTCGTGCACTGGCTAAACGCGCTGCTCTTCGGCGCGCTCATCGTGACCGCGATTCCCCTCTACTTCGGTTCACTCGGGGGAGTCGTACTCCCGCGCCACCTAGTCGAGGAGATCCACCTATGGTGCGGCCTCGCTCTGCCCGTACCGCTCCTGGTATCTCTCTTGGGTCCCTGGGGTCGGGCGATGCGCGCCGACCTACGGCGCGTCAGCCTATGGACCCACGACGAGATTCGCTGGCTACTCAGCGCCGGGCGCAGCTCCCTCTCGGCCGATAAGTTCAACCCCGGTCAAAAACTAAACGCCATCGTCGTGGGCGCCACCGTGGTCGTGATGCTTTTCTCCGGAGTGGTGCTGCAGTGGTTCGAGCACTTTCCCCTGTCGTGGCGCGTCGGGGCGACGTTCGTGCACGACTTGTTTTCCTGGATCATCGTTTTCGTGATTGTGGGCCACGTGGCGGTGGCGCTCGCGCACCGCGACTCACTGGTGTCGAT
>JAKBAB010000113.1 GCA_021815645.1 Actinomycetes bacterium | reverse complement strand
CGCGAAAGATTTTGGGGTCGAGGAGGTCCTGAACCCGTAGGCCCACCCGAGCGGACTTGTCGGCGTAGGCCGGGCCGATCCCCCGCTTGGTGGTGCCCAGAGCGTTTTTCCCCAAAAACCGTTCGGTGAGCCGGTCGAGTTCTTGGTGGTAGGGCATTATGAGGTGGGCGTTACCCGAGAGCACCAGGCGCGAGACGTCTACGCCGCTGGCCCGTAAGCGATCGAGTTCGTCGAGCAGCACCACCGGGTCGACGACGACGCCGTTACCAATCACCGGGGTGATGTGGGGATAGAGAATGCCCGCGGGGACCAGCATGAGGGAGAAGGCTTCTCCGTCGACGACGATGCGGTACCCCGCGTTGTGGCCACCTTGGTAGCGAACCACGACGTCCATGTCGCGCGCCAAAAGGTCGGTTAGCTTGCCCTTGCCCTCGTCACCCCACTGGGTTCCGACTACTACGGTTGCCGGCACTGAACTCCCTCGAGTTGGCCACTTGACCCTCACTATACCGCGACGGTCCTCGCCCTTAAGCGGCGAAAGCGTACGCGGCGGTGGCGGTGACGGGCCGAAGTAGTGAACCGCTCGTGCGCTACATTCGAAGCGACTAGGGGGTTACGGTGATCCGAGTAAGTACGTATCTCAACTTCGATGGACGCAGTGAAGAGGCGTTCGAGTTTTACGCGAAGGTCTTTGCTTCTAAGGTCGAAGGGGTCATGCGCTTTCGCGAAGCGCCGGGCATGCCGCCGATGAGTGACGACGATCAGAACAAACTCGTTCACGTGGAGTTGACGATTTTCGGTGGTCACCGCCTGATGGCGACCGACATGCTCGCTTCGATGGGCCAGAGCGTCCGCGTTGGCAACAACACCACCATCTGCCTCGAGGTCGACACCACCGCCGAGGCCGACCGGCTTTACGAGGCCCTCAGCGAAGGCGGCGGCGAAGGCTCGGGGATGCAGCAGATGTTCTTCGGCTACTGGGGATCGTGTCTCGATCGCTTCGGAATTCGCTGGATGTTTAACGTCGCACCGTGAGCGGTCGTTGGGTCGCCGTCGCGCTTCAGTGCTCGTGCCCGGCGAAGACCCGCCCTAGGTTGACCCCAAGTTCGTAGCCGTACTTCAGTCGGGCGATGGCGCGCCCGGGGCGAATTCGCGCACGAGGAAAACGGGGTGAAGGGGGGCGATACGCGCAAACTCCGCCGCCGAAGACGAAGCCGATACGCCGTCGAAGAAGACCCCGACTTCTACCTTCCAGCGCGCGAGGTACGCTCGCAAAACCTCGACCTTGTCGTCGTCGCTCACCTCGCTCGCGGTAAAGTGCTCCACTTGACGACCGAGGCGCAGCTCCCCCTCCCCAGCGGCGCGCAGGTTGCGGACCCACTGCGTCGTGCCGCGCGGAGCGACTAGGTAACGCTCTCCCGCGTGGGTCAAAAGGTTGACCGGCGTCGAACGCCACTCACCGCTCGACCTTCCCCGCACGCGCAACGTACGCGAACCCCAGACGCTTAGGCCGGCCGACGTGGCGAGCGCGACGATTCGATTAAAAACGTGGCGAGTGAACCAGCCCGGGGCTCGGTACGACTCGCTTCGCGCGGGAGTGGTCACCTCTCCACTTTGCCAGAGCGTCGCGGCGCGCGCCTCAATCGTCACCGAACTGATCGTGCGCTAGCGTCCGCTCGTTGGCCCCGACGCGCCGTTAGCGAAAAGTCAGTTCACCGTCGGCCACGTCGACGTAGATAGTGTCACCTTCTCGATAAACGCCCTCGAGAACGGCCAGGGCGAGTGGATCTTCCACGAGTCGCTGAATCACGCGCCGCAGCGGACGGGCCCCGAAAGCGGGGTCGTAGCCCTCGCGGGCTAAGTGCTGCGCGGCCTCGGGCGTAACGTCCAGCGAGAGCCGTCGCTCGGCCAGCCGCCGGCGCAATCGGCCCAACTGGATACCCACGATGACCGAGAGGTCGTCCTCGCTCAACGGACGGAATCGAATGATGTCGTCGACACGATTGATGAACTCGGGACGAAAGAACTCCGACACTTCACCGACGAGGTTGCTCGTCAAAATGATGACGACGTTCGTGAAGTCGACCGTCCGCCCCTGAGAGTCGGTGAGCCGTCCGTCGTCGAGAACCTGGAGCAGGAGGTTGAACACGTCGGGGTGGGCCTTTTCAATCTCGTCAAGTAGCACGACCGCGTAAGGTCGTCGCCGGACGCTCTCGGTGAGCTGGCCCCCCTCCTCGTAGCCGACGTACCCCGGGGGCGCGCCGATGAGGCGACTGACGGCGAACTTCTCCATGTACTCACTCATGTCGAGACGCACCATGGCGTGCTCGTCGTCGAAGAGATATTCGGCCAACGCCCGCGCCAACTCGGTCTTACCCACGCCCGTGGGGCCGAGAAAGAGAAACGAGCCAATGGGCCGGTGGGGGTCGGAGAGCCCGGCGCGCGAGCGGCGAATCGCGTTAGCCACGGCGGTGACGGCGCTGTCTTGACCGACCACGCGTGAGTGCAGCAACGACTCCATGCGCACCAATTTGTCGGCCTCGCCCTCCATGAGCTTCGAAGCCGGTACCCCGGTCCAGCGACTCACGACGTCGGCGACGTCCTCGGCGTCCACCTCCTCTTTGAGGAAGGCCCCACCGCGTTGTAACTCCGCGAGCTGGGCGGTCGCCTCATCAACGACGCGCTCCACGGCGGGAATCGTGCCGTAGCGCAGCGCCGCCGCGCCCGCCAAGTCGCCGTTTCGTTCGAGTCGCTCGGCCTCGACGCGACCGTCTTCGAGCTCCTGTTTGGCGCGCTGAATCTTCGTGATCGCCCGCTTCTCACTCTGCCAGCGCGCCGCCAGGGCGTCGGAGTGTTCCTTTAGCTCGGCGTACTCCGACTCGAGCGCTCGACGCCTTTCGAGCGATGCGGCGTCCGTCTCGGGTTCGAGCGCCACGCGCTCAATGTCGAGTTGGCGCATCCGACGAATCACGACGTCGAGTTCGGTCGGCATGGAGTCGATCTCGATCCGCAGTTTCGACGCCGCCTCGTCGATTAGGTCGATGGCCTTGTCGGGCAGGAAGCGATTAACGACGTAGCGCTGGGCGAGGGTCGCGGCCGCCACCAACGCGGCGTCTTGAATACGAACGCCGTGGTGAACTTCGTAGCGCTCCTTCAGCCCACGCAGAATCGCGACCGTGTCCGCGACGGAGGGCTCGCCGACGAAAACCTGCTGGAAGCGCCGTTCGAGCGCCGCGTCCTTTTCGACGTAGCGCCGGTACTCGTCCAACGTGGTCGCGCCAATAAGTCGTAACTCCCCGCGCGCCAGGAGGGGTTTGATCATGTTGCTCGCGTCCATCGAACCCTCAGCCGCCCCGGCGCCGACGAGCGTGTGGACCTCGTCGACGAACGTGATTATCTCCCCGTTGGCGTCCTCGATCTCCTTGAGCACGGCCTTGAGCCGTTCTTCGAACTCGCCGCGGTACTTGGCCCCCGCGACCATCGAGGCGAGATCGAGCGCGATAACGCGCCGACCGCGCAGCGACTCGGGCACGTCGCCCTCCACTACGCGCAGCGCCAATCCCTCGACGATCGCCGTTTTGCCGACGCCGGGCTCGCCGATGAGGACGGGGTTGTTCTTCGTGCGTCGACTCAGTACTTGCACTACGCGGCGGATCTCTTCGTCGCGACCGATAACGGGGTCGAGGCGACCGGCGCGCGCCAGAGCGGTGAGGTCGCGACCGTACTTCTCGAGTGACTGATAGTTCTCCTCGGGGTTGTCCGAGGTGATCCGGGCCGAACCTCGCACGGTGCGCAGGGCGCTTAGGAGGGCCTCGCGCGTAGTGCCGAGTTCGTCGGCCCACGAAACCAGCACGTGGTCAACCGACAGGTATTCGTCACCGAGTTCCTCGCGCAGGGCGTCGGCCGCCTCCAGGCCCTTACGGGCCTCGGGCGATAGTCCGGGCGTAGAGCCCCCCACGGCGCGCGGCTCTCGCGCCACGCGATCACTGAGCGCGGCGCTGACCGCCGTCGGGTCGAGACCGGCGGCTACTAGCAGCGGACGCGCGACCCCACCGGCCTCACTGATGAGGGCGAGCAGCAGGTGTGCGGGCGTGACGTAGGGGTTACCGGCGGCCGCGGCCTGGGTGGTTGCGTCCTGGAACGCCTCTCGGGTCTTAACGGTCCAGCGCTGCGGATCGAGGGTCACGGGCGCTCCCTTCGACGGCGGGCCGCGTCGACGAAGACGGCCAGCGAGTTCTTAACGGGCACCAAGTCGCGCCGATACTGTCTATGGGCCGCGTCGACCCGGGCGCGCGCGTCCTCTAAGAGCGCGGTCACCTGCGCGCGCGTCTCAGCCAACTGCGCCTCGAGCGCCATGATCCGTCGCACCCCCTCTAAGTTGACCCCCTCACCGGTGAGGTCTTGTATTCGCCGCAGCGCCGCTAAGTCTTCGTCTGAAAAACGACGTGACCCGCCACTGGTGCGCTTGGGCCGAAGGAGGCCCCCGCGCTCGTAGTTACGCAGCGTCTGGGGGTGCACGCCAGCCAGTTCGGCGAAAACCGAGATCACGTAGATCGACCGAGCGCGTTCG
>JAKBAB010000023.1 GCA_021815645.1 Actinomycetes bacterium | reverse complement strand
TCTCGTTACTCGCCGCGCGCTCGAGAGCGCACCGGGTGTTCGTCGTCTCTACTATCCCGTCGTCCCGCGTCGCGTTCTCGGGGACTTCGTAAAGGACGCTACGGAGCTGGGTCTAGAACTGCCGGCGTGGGTCCTCGAAGCTGGTACGCACGTGGCCGACGACGACGTGGCCACCACGCTCGACGTGACGCGCTACGCGGCACTAAAACAGCGCGCTATGGCCGCGCACGAGTCCCAAGTTGACAACGGCGACGTGGTACGGATGAACGAGCGGCTCTTCGCGCGCCTCTTCGGCGTCGAGTACTACCAACGGGCCCACGGCCCCGGTGACTTAGACCAAGACCGGGTCGACTTGATGGGGGGAGTCGCGTGAACTTGACCTTCCTCGCCGTGCACGCCCACCCCGACGACGAAGCCAGTTCCACGGGCGGCCTCTTTCGCCTCCTGGCGAACGAGGGGGTCCGCACGGTACTCGTTACCTGCACGAACGGTGAGTGCGGTGACGCCCTCGACGGCGCCAAGCCCGACGCGGACCACCACGACGGCGACGCGGTAGCGCAGTTGCGCCGTGGGGAACTGGATCGGGCCGTTGAGATTCTCGGGATTAACCGACTGGTGCGCCTCGGTTACCGGGATTCGGGAATGATGGGCTGGCCCCAAAACGTCGATCCCGAGTCTTTTTGGTCAACCCCGGTCGAAGAGGCCGCGACCCGTCTCGCCGCAGTTTTGCGCGAAGAGCGGCCCCAAGTGGTGGTGACTTACAACGATTACGGTTTCTACGGTCACCCCGACCACATCCAGGCCCATCGCGTAACCGTCGCCGCCCTCTCGATGCTCGACTACGAGCCCACGCTCTACTTCAACGCCGTACCCCTGTCGGTGATGGGCGAGATGCGTAAGCGTTGGGCCGAGGAAGAGCGGGAGCGGGCGACGCGTGACGGCTCTCCGACGCCGACCGGCGAGGAGTCCGGCGAGGAGTCCGACGACGAGGGCGACGACGAGGTGGAGATCGGCACGGCGGACGACCTCATCGACGCCGCGATCACTATCACGTCGGTCAACGGGGCCAAGTTCGACGCCCTGGCCGCGCACCACTCGCAGATCGCCGGCTCCTTTTGGATGAAGATGGGCCGCGAAAAGTTTGTCGAGACCATGACGACGGAGTGGTTCGTGCGCGCCACCAACCCCCGGGGGCTGTCGGGCGTCGTCAACGACCTCATGGCCGGGTACCGGTAGCCCCGAGGGGTCGTTCCGTCGGCGATTACATTTAGGGTGTGCCGACCCACGCGCTGCTCGAGCTTCGTGAGATCTCCAAGGTTTTCGGAGAGACCGTCGCGCTCGCTCCGACGTCGCTCACCATCTCGCAGGGGTCGTTCGTGGCGATCGTGGGACCGTCGGGCTGCGGTAAGTCGACCTTGTTTAACGTCATCGCCGGACTGCTTAAGCCCGACGCCGGTGAGGTGCGCTTGGGCGACAGCGTCGTAACCGGTGCGACCGGTCACGTCGGTTACATGTTGCAAAAGGATCTTCTGGTGCCGTGGCGAACCGTCATCGACAACATCACGATGGCGGCCCGGCTGACGCGCCGGGTAACGGCGGAGGACCGAGAGGAAGCGCGGCGCGTGGCCGAGCAGTACGGCCTCGGGGAGTTCCTGCGTCACTACCCGAGCGCCCTGTCGGGGGGCATGCGCCAGCGCGTCGCGTTCATGCGCACCCTGGTGACGCACCAACAACTCCTCCTGCTCGACGAGCCCTTCGGCGCCCTCGACGCCCAAACTCGACTAGAGATGCAACAGTGGCTCCTGCAGGTGTGGCGCGATACCGATCGGACGGTTTTGTTCATAACCCACGACGTCGACGAGTCAATCTTTCTCTCCGACCGCGTCATCGTGATGTCACCGCGCCCCGGGCGAATCCTGGCGGACTTCGCCAATCCCCTCCCTCGGCCCCGTACCGTGGCCGATCTCACGAACCCGACGTTCATCGAACTAAAGAGTCGAGTGATGAGCCTGCTGCACGGGAGTAACGCGTGAAGCGGGGACTGCTCTTTAACCTAGTGGTGCCACTCGTCTCCCTCGGGCTCTTGCTCTTGGTCTGGCAGGCCATCGTGGTCGTTTTTAACGTCGCCCCTTACGTCGCACCCCGACCCCTCGAGGCCATTCAGTCGGTTACCGGCAACTGGAGCATTCTCTGGCCACTCATATTGGGTACCGTGCGCGAGACCGTCTACGGGTTCTTCTGCGGCGCGGCGCTCGGCTTGCTGCTCGGCGTCGCGATGGCCAAGATTCCCTTCGTCCAACAGCTCTTCTACCCGGTAGTGCTGGTCTCCCAGGCGGTCCCGATTATCGCTTTGGCCGCACCGCTGGTGTTGATTCTGGGGTTCTCCATCACGCCCAAGGTGGTAATAGTGGCCTGGATCGTTTTCTTCCCGGTCACCGTTAACGTGCTCGACGGACTCAATCACGTCGACCAGGACCTGGTTAGTTTGGCGCGGGTCTACGGGGCGTCGCGGTGGCGGACGTTCGTGCTCATCGAGATCCCGGCCACGTCGAGCCCGCTCTTCAGCGGGCTAAAAATAGGGGCGATGTACGCCGTAACCGGAGCCATCATCGGCGAGTTGGCGGCCGGCGACGGGAACTCGCTGGCCCTATACCAAGAGCACGCGAACGCCAACCTCAACACCGCCGCGGTCTACGGCACCACGATCGTTATGACCATTATTGGGATCGCCTGGTTCTTGTTGGTCGTCGGGGTGGAGATCTGGGCTACACCGTGGCAGCGGCGCACGGTGGCCCGGCGTGGCCTGCGCCACCGAGGGCGCGGCGGCGCGCGGCTACTCGACGGGGCTAATATCGGGGCACGTTCAACCTAGGAGGATCGTGAATATACGTCGCGCTATTACCGTCGTGGCCAGCACCACGCTCGTCGCCACTTCGCTCGTACTGGGCACCTCGGGGGCCTTCGCCTCGGGTGCGTCGCTCAAGCCCGTTACCTTCGCCTACGACTTCCCCGGTCCCGACTTCGAACTGATCCCACTGGTCGTGGCCCAAGATCAGGGGTACTTCAAAGCGCAGGGACTCAACGTCACGGTTAAGTTTCCGCCGGACACCTCCACGACGACCAAGATGCTCACCACCAACGCCGCCCAGTTCGGCTTCATCACCACGACCGACATGGGCGTCGCGGTGAACGCGGGCGCGCCGGTGCTTTCGGTGGCGAACTACTCAATGAGCAACAACTGGGCACTCTTCGCCAAGCCGGGCACGAGCCTCAGCGCCGCGGCGCTGCACACGACGCTCAAGGGTAAGAAGATCTTCTCCTACGGCGACACCTGGACGGAATCGATGTTGCCCTTCGTGCTCAAGTACGCTCATCTGACCAACTCTCAGGTCAAGATCATCACCGATCCGACGGGCAACGACCTGACCGATCTCCTGGCCGGACGGGTGAACTTCTCCACCTCAACTACGAACTACGAAATCGCCGGTTTCGACGGCTCTAAGGTGAAGGGCCACCTGTCGGAACTACTCGGCACTGCGGCCGGTGCACCGAATATTCCAATCTGGGTCTACGCCGTGACCAAGAGCTACGCCGCCGCGAACCCGTCTACGGTCAAGGCCTTTTTGGCGGCCGTGAAGCTCGGTACCGAGTGGGCGGTGAAGAACCCGACTAAGGCCGCCAGTGAGTTTGACAAGGCGTACCCGCGCAGTGGCTACACCAACGCGTACAACCTCACCGGCTGGCGGTTGACGGTGCCCTTCCTCACCAACTCGTCGGGACAGTACTTCACCCAGACCAACGCGCAGTGGTCGACGTTGGCCCACGCCCTAAAGTCCATCAGCTTGATCTCGAAGGTCTCGCCGCCCTCGGCGTACTACACCAATAAGTACCAGCCGAAGGGGTGAGCGCGCTCCGCGCGCGGATCGACGTAGTCGGAAGTTGTAACGCCGATTGGACGGTGCGCGTGGCGCGCCTGGCGCGCCCCGGTGAGACGGTGCTGGGCGGAGACCTCGAGCGTCGAGGTGGGGGTAAGGGCGCTAATCAGGCCGCCGCGGCCGCCCGACTCGGCGCGCGCGCGCGGCTGCTGGCCGCCGTCGGCGCCGACGACCTGGGGCAGTGGCTCACGAGCGACCTAGAGGCCCTCGACGTGGACGTCTCGGCGATTCAGCGCTCGCCTCGCCCCACCGGCGTGGCTCTGATAACGCTGGACGAACTCGGTGAGAACGAAATCGTGGTGGCGCCCGGAGCCAACGGTGACCTCGATCTGGCCGCCGTTGATCTGAACTCGAGTGACGTCTTACTAGCCTCGATGGAAGTACCCGCCTCGGTCGTCGACGACGCGGTGCGCCGGGCGCGGCGCGCGGTTTTGAACGTGGCCCCGGTGCGCGAAGTTGACCCCGAAACCCTGTCGCGTTGTGGGGTCGTTATCGCGAACGAACACGAAGTTATCGGTCTGGACGTAAACGCCCTCGAGCACGTGATAGTCACCGAGGGCGCCCGGGGCGCGGTCCACTTGTCGCGCGGCCGCGTAGTGACGAGGGCCCGCCCCCCCATGGTGGAGTCCGTCGACACCGTCGGGGCGGGCGACGTCTTTTGCGCCGCCTACGCCCTTCGCTGGGCCCGAGGGGAGTCGAGCGACGAGGCGCTACGTTACGCGGTCGTGGCCGGTGCACTGGCTACGCTGGGCGAGGGCGCGCGCGGGGCGCTGCCCACGGACGGGGAGGTTCGCCAGTGGCTCGAACGCGTGTAGTCATCGACACCGATCCCGGAGTCGATGACGCAATCGCGATTCTCGTGGCCCTCGCGAGCCCGGAGTTGGACGTGGTGGCGTTGACGACGGTCGCGGGGAACGTCGACTTAGAGCGCACCACGCGCAACGCGCGCCGACTCGTCGAACTGTCGGGCCGCAGCGACGTAGTGGTCGCCGCCGGCTGTGCCGCGCCGTTAGCGGGGGTCGCGGTGCACGCCAGCGAGGTTCACGGCAACGACGGGCTGGGCGATCTGGAGTGGGACGAACCGTCGGTTCCCCTCGCGAAGGAACACGCCGTCGAGGTGCTGCGCTCGTTGATTGAAGAAGAGCCCCTGACCATCGTCGCGATAGGCCCACTGACTAATCTCGCGCTGCTCCTCGAGCTCTACCCCGACGTCGAGCGCCGGGTGGAGAGGGTCGTGATTATGGGTGGCGCGTCCTTCGAAGGCAACGTGACTCCGGCCGCCGAGTTCAACATTTGGTTCGACCCCGAAGCGGCCGAGCGGGTCTTCGCGGCGGCGTGGCCGATAACCCTGATGCCCCTCGACCTGACGCACCAGGCGATGTTTAACGACGCAGACCTCGCTTACCTCAGGGAACTGGGTAGTGACGTGGGACGCCGCTGCGCCGCGATGTTGGAACCATACGCGGCGCACCACGACCAGTGGTACGGCCAACGCGACATCATCATGCACGACGCGACGGCGGTCTACGAACTGATCGAACCGGGCGCAATCACCACCCAAGCGGTCAGCGTCACGGTCGAAACCGGTGGACAGTACTCGCGGGGCGCAACGTGGATAAATCGCCGTCGCTCCCAAGTCGACGGTCGGGTTCGAGTCGGGTTATCCCTCGATAACGAACTTTTCGTAGCGCGGCTGCGCGAGAGACTCGCTACGTACCCGACTCCCTGACGACTTCTATCACCCATTTCGTCTTTTCCTCCCGACGCGGTGAAAGTTGCCCGCGTTGATGCGACGAGTCAACGTCGCCCTACCCACTAGCGGCGCTCGCAGATCCCGGTTTCGGTCCTGATACTGTCGGGTTAAAGCGAGGAATCCGGTGCGTAGTTCTACGGCGAAGAACGGCGAAATGGTGGCGCGACTCGTTCGCCACGGTGAAGCGTGACTGGCGTAAAGCGCGGTGCCCGGTCGTTCGCCGGCTCAGCGGACCAACCGGCGATTGTCGTCGAGGGGCTGTCGAAGCGTTTCGAACGGCGAACGGCCTTCGAGGACGTCTCGTTCGAGGTCGGGCGGGGCGAAGTTTTTGGCTTCTTAGGTCCAAACGGGGCGGGCAAGACCACGATTGTGCGAACGCTCGGGACGCTGCTGGCGCCCAGTACGGGGTGGGCGACCGTCGCTGGAGTACCGCTGCTCCCCGAGAACGGGGTCGTCATTCGGGAGCGAATTTCGATCATGCCCGAGTCACCGGGGCTATACCTGCGCCTAACGGTGAGCGAAAACCTCGAGTGTTTCGCCGGCCTCTACCAACTCGATGACGTTACTCAGCGGGTGGCACGCGCGCTACGGGCGGTCAACCTCCTAGATCGCGCCGGCGACCTATGTAGCGCCCTCTCTAAGGGATTACGCCAACGCGTCGCCCTGGCGCGCGCGCTGCTCAATGAACCCGAGGTCTTGTTTCTAGACGAGCCGACTTCGGGCTTGGACCCGGTGGCCAGTCGCGAGGTTCACGGGTTAATCACCTCGCTTCGCGAGCGGGGCGTAACAATCTTTCTCACCACGCACCGCCTAGACGAAGCGGAACGCCTCTGTGATCGAGTCGCGATCTTAAATACGACCCTGCGGCTCATTGGCCGACCGGACGAGCTTCGAGAAAAGCTGTTTCGCCAGAGCTTGGAGGTGCGTACCCGTGAGCCCTTGGCCGACGCCGCGCGACTCTTCGAAGGGCGCGCCGCCGTCGAGGGTTGGCGCGAACTGTCGCCCGGCGTTTACGCCCTGGCGGTGTCGAACCACGACCTGGCCGCACCGGACGTCGTCAGGGCGCTCGTCGCCGCGGGCGTCGACGTCCTGTCGATCGCTGAGTCCCGACACTCACTCGAAGACGTCTACTTAGAGTTGATCGACGAGGACGTGGAAGCGAGACGACGGTGACCTTCAGCTGGCGACGAGTGCGGGCCATCGCCGTCAAGGAGTTGCGGGACTATCGCCGCAATCACTTCATCGTCGCGACGATGACGGCCCTGCCTTTAATATTCATCACCCTGCCGCTCGTCCAAGTATTCAACGCTTTCGGCCATCTGAATCGCACCAACCTCAACTTGCACGTGGGACTTTCGATGCTGTACATGCTCTTGATACCAGCGTTTATGCCCTCCACGTTGTCCGCGTACGCGATCGTGGGCGAGCGGGAGCAGGGAACCTTGGAGGCTATCTTGATCACGCCGATTCGTCGCGAGGAACTCCTCATCGGTAAGGCGCTAGCCGCCCTGATTCCCACGCTGGCGATCGCCTACGCGGTCTTTGGAATCTTCCTGGCCGCCGCCGCACTGTTCGCCCAGGGCGACGTCGTGTCGGCGATTTTTTCGGGAACGCACGTGCTGGTCCAACTGCTCTTTACCCCCCTGCTCGCGGGTTGGGGAATTTGGGTTGGGATTGCCGTATCAACACGCTCCCGAGACGTTCGTGTCGCCCAGCAACTAAGTACCCTCGGCACCCTCCCGATCGTGGCCGTGCTCGCGTTGATGTCCCTCAACATTCTGGCCGTGTCGGCGGCGGTCGCCGTCGCCTTCGCGGCGGCGCTGCTGGTTATTGACCTGTTGGCCTGGCGAGTGGTCGCTTCCTGGCTCGACCGAGAGAGGCTCGTGTCGGGCGAGCGGGGACGAAGGAGTCGCCTCGAGGCTCCGACGGCGGCCGTCACCAATTTCGAAGTCGTTGGTGCGGGGGCCAGGATTTCCTTAGTTAGAAAGAGCAACGTCGTGGCGGAACTACGGCGCCAGCCCTTTCGGGTCGTGCTCGACGGGGTGGACGTCGGCTCAATTGCGACGAAGGGGACGCTGGAGGTACCAACGGGCCCCGGGCCCCACACCCTTCAGGTGCGGATCGGTCGCTACTCCAGTCGAACCGTGCGAATAGAACTCGCTGACGGTGAGGTGGCTCACTATCGATGTAGCGGCGGCGTGATTTGGCCCTTATACGTGGCGTCGTTACTCAAAACGGATCTAGCGCTCGTCCTCACGCGAGCGTAGAGCCTCGTTGATTAGCCCAACTCGCCCTACGCGCACTGGGGTCTAGTAACGGTAAGAGTCGGGCTTGAAGGGTCCCTCGACGGCGACGCCGATGTAGTCGGCCTGCTGTTTCGTCAGGGTCGTCAGTCGTACGCCGAGAGCGTCTAGGTGAAGTCGCGCCACCTTCTCATCGAGCTCCTTCGGCAAGACGTAGACCCGATTCTCGTACTGGTCGTGGTGCGTGAACAGCTCGATCTGGGCCATGGTCTGGTTGGTGAAGGAGTTACTCATCACGAAACTGGGGTGACCGGTCGCGTTGCCGAGGTTGAGGAGTCGACCCTCCGACAAGACGATGATGGATCTCCCATTCGGTAGCGTCCATTTGTCGACCTGTGGCTTGATCGTTGTCCGAGTGGCGCCGGTCAGCGCGGCGAGACCGGCCATGTCGATTTCGTTGTCGAAGTGGCCAATGTTGCCCAGCACGGCGAGATTTTTCATCTTCAACACGTGATCAACCGTGACGATGTCGCGATTTCCGGTGGCGGTGATTACGAAGTCGGCAATCGGCAGCGCCTCGTCGAGCGTCGTGACCTGGTAACCATCCATCGCGGCCTGGAGGGCGCAGATGGGGTCGATCTCGGTGACGATGACGCGAGCGCCTTGGCCGCGCAGCGACTCCGCGGAGCCCTTTCCGACGTCACCGTAACCGCACACCACGGCGACCTTGCCACCGATGAGGATGTCGGTGGCGCGGTTTATTCCGTCGACGAGGGAGTGGCGAACGCCGTACTTATTGTCGAATTTCGACTTGGTTACGGCGTCGTTAACGTTGATGGCGGGGAAAAGCAGCGTGCCGTCACGTTCCATTTCGTACAGGCGGTGAACACCCGTAGTCGTCTCTTCAGACACGCCGAGCAGCCCAAGGGCCATCGGCTCGAAGAACTTTTCGCCACCGGACACGATTCGTGCCAGGAGAGCGAGAACTACGCGATACTCCTCGGAGTCAGCTGAGTCCGGTGAGGGAACGAAACCGGCCCGTTCAAACTCCAACCCCTTGTGTACCAACAGTGTCGCGTCACCACCGTCGTCGAGGATCATCGTCGGCCCGGCGAATCCGGGCCAGCGCAGCAGTTGTTCGGTGCACCACCAGTACTCTTCGAGCGACTCGCCCTTCCACGCGAAGACCGGCACCCCTCGGGGATCGTCGACGGTTCCGTTGGGGCCCACGACGACGGCCGCCGCCGCGTGGTCCTGGGTGGAGAAGATGTTGCAGCTCACCCAGCGCACGTCGGCGCCCAGTGCCACCAGCGTCTCGATGAGAACGGCGGTTTGGATGGTCATGTGTAGTGAACCGGCGATGCGCGATCCCAGCAGGGGCTTTTGGGTGGCGAATTCGGCTCGCATCGCCATGAGTCCGGGCATCTCGTGCTCGGCCAGCGCAATTTCGGCCCGACCGAATCCGGCGAGGTTCAGGTCCGCGACTTTGTAGGCAATGGCGTCAGAGGTCATAGTTCTCCTTGGAGTAACGGTTCGTTTTCGAGGCGCCGACCTCTGTCGCTGCCGCCTTCTTCAATCCTACTCGTCACACCCCCACGCGGAACTCAACCACGTCGCCCTCTCGCATCACGTACTCCTTGCCTTCGACTCGAGCGCGCCCCGCGGCGCGCACCGCGGCTAGCGAACCGGCCGCGACCAACTCGTCGAAAGAGACGACCTCGGCCTTAATGAAGTGTTTCTGAAAGTCGCTATGAATCTCACCGGCCGCTTCGGGGGCGGTCTGACCTCGGTGAATGGTCCACGCGCGAGACTCTTTGGGTCCGGCGGTGAGGAACGTCTGCAGACCCAAGGTACGGTATCCGACCCGGGAGAGTTGCGCGAGGCCCGGTTCACTTTGCCCGTAGGACTCGAGTAGTTCGCGGGCCACGGCTTCGTCGAGTTCCGAAAGCTCGGACTCAACCTTGGCGCACAGCACAACGCTCGGCGCCGGGGCGACCGACGCCTCGAGTTCTCGGCGGCGCTCTTGGTTGCCCAGTGTGGCCTCGTCGACGTTAAAGACGTATATGAAGGGCTTATCGGTGAGCAGGTGAAAGTCGCGCAGTGGTCCGCGGTCCAATTCATCACCCAACTTCGATAGGACGTGGCCCTGGTTGAGGGCCGCTTGGGCCCGACGCACCTCGGCGAGTGCGGCGCCGGCCTGGGGGTTGCGCTTAGCTTCTTTCTCGAGTCGGGAGGTACCGCGCTCTAGGGTTTCTAGGTCGGCCAGAATCAACTCAGTTTCGATGGTCGCCACGTCGCTCGCGGGGTCAATGCGGCCGTCGACGTGAATTACGTCGTCGTCGTCGAACACCCGCACGACTTCGCAGATGGCGTCGGCTTCGCGGATGGCCGCGAGGAACTGGTTCCCGAGTCCCTCGCCGGTGGACGCGCCGCGGACGATGCCGGCGATGTCGACGAACGTGACGCTAGCCGCGATGACTTTTTCGGAGTGAAACATTTCCGCCAAGACGCCCAGTCGCTCGTCGGGGACCCCCACCACTCCGACGTTGGGTTCAATCGTCGCGAAGGGGTAGTTCGCCGCGAGCACGTGATTGTTCGTAAGGGCGTTAAAGAGGGTCGACTTCCCGACGTTGGGCAGCCCCACGATGCCGATGGAGAGCGCCATAGAAGAACCCAGGTTACTTCTTACGAGGTGCACCGTCGGGGGAGTCGGTGTCGTAGTGTCGGACACGTGAGTGAACGTCCAGTGTCGGAAGGCTTCGCTCCCTTTCGTCAGTGGCGTACCTGGTACCGCGTGAGTGGTGAACTCACCGGCCCACTGACGCCACTCGTGGTCGCTCACGGTGGGCCCGGCGCTTCGCACGACTACCTGGACTCGCTCGCGGCCCTAGCCGACGGCGGTCGAGCGGTCATTCACTACGACCAACTCGGCGGCGGACGCTCCACGCTGCTGCCGGACTACGGGAGTGACTTTTGGACCGTCGAACTGTTTCTCGAAGAGCTGGACAATCTCCTGTCTCACTTGGGCGTCGCCGATCGGTACCACTTTCTGGGACAGTCTTGGGGGGGGATGTTGGGCGCGGAGCACGCGGTTCGTCGGCCGCGCGGACTTAGGGCGCTGGTGCTATCGAACTCTCCCGCTTCGATGGCGTTATGGTCGAGCGAGTCTAAAGTGCTCCGAGCGGCGCTACCGACGGACGTACGCGACGCCCTGGACCGATGCGAAGCCTCGGGCGACGTATACGCCCCCGAGTACCTGGCCGCTACGCGGGCGTACTACGACCGCCACGTGTGTCGCGTCGTGCCCAACCCGCCGGAACTGCTTCGAACGGAAGCGTTCATGGCCGCGGACCCGACCGTCTATCGAACCATGAACGGACCCAACGAGTTTTTCTGCGTGGGCACGCTGCGCGAGTGGAACGTCATCGACCGAGTGCACCTGATTAGCGCCCCAACGCTTCTCGTGTCGGGCGCGCACGACGAGGCGACGCCCGCGACCGTGCAACCGTACTTTCAATTCATACCTAACGTGCGCTGGGAAATCTTCGAGAACTCCAGCCATATGCCCTTTATCGAAGAACCCACTCGTTACCGAGACGTCGTGGGATCGTTCCTCGACGAGCACGACACGTAGGGTCCACCCTTTAGAAGATTTGTAGCGAAAGCCGCGACCCTCGGGTCAAAGGTTTCCGCCGGCGAACTGGTGGCACCGGTAGCACGTGACCTGGCCGCGCGTGACTTCCTTGTCGATTTTAAGACCGCAAAGAGTTGACGTCGTGCCCCCCGGGGCGCGATAGTGCACGTCCTGGTCGGCGTCGTTCTTAGCCGTCACCTTTGTGAAAGCGACCACGGGCCGACTGTACTCACTGTGGGCCCCCGGTGGCGACCGCGGGACGTGCTCTATGATGTCTCGCCGCCTCCGACGAGCGAAAAGTACCTATTGCCAAGGGAAAGTGACTCGAATCGCCCCGAGTTGGTGTGGCGAGCGAACCGTTTCGCACCGCCCTACGGTGAATCCATCAAATTGAGCCAGATCTCCTCGGCCGCGTCGAGCGCCGTTTGCACTTCCCGAAGTTCGCCGCCCAGGCGGTGCTGGTCCTTGGGGTCGCCGGTGATGAGAAGTTCCTCGGTCAGTGATCGGCGGCGTTGGTCGAGACGGGTCACGGCCTTTTCTGCGTCGCGCAGTTGTCGGCCACGAGTCACGCCGGTCGCCCCCTCGCGCGACGGGTGGCCCGAGTCGCCGATCGTGTTGCGCTGCCCGCGGGTGGCCGACCGCGCCACCCAGCCGTCTAGTCCGCCCGCAACGTCCGCGACGGTGCCTCCGGCGCGCACCTCCAAAAGCCGCTCGGTGGTACGGCGTAGAAACATTCGATCGTGCGAAACCGTTATAAAAGCGCCCGGCCAATCGATGAGGAACTCCTCGACGAGCCGTATCGTTTCGAGGTCGAGATCGTTCGTGGGCTCGTCGAAGATGAGCAGGTTCGGTCGTTTTGCGAAAGCGAGAAGCAGTTGCAACCGTCGACGTTCTCCGCCGGAGAGCTGAGTCGGCCTGCTCATCGGTAGCGCGCCGGTAAACCAAAAGCGCTTCATGAGGGCCACGTCGTCGGGGGAACCGGGCGCGCCCCCGGGCCCCGCGACCAGTTCTTGAACGGTTTTTTGAGCGTCGAAATCGCCTTCGCCTTGTTGGAGGTGAGCGGTCGCGACCGTGGGACCGTGCTTCACCGTTCCCGAAGTCGGGGCACGTTCGCCAGCGAGGATCGTCACGAGGGTGGATTTGCCAGATCCGTTTGGTCCGACGACGCCGATTCGATCTCGCGGACCGATGTCGAGAGTTACGTCGCGCAGAACGGGCCGTCCCGGTTCGTAAGAGAAGCTGACTCGGTGCGCTCGTACGACCGTGGCGCCCAGTCGTGGAGTCGTGACCTTTAACTCTAAGTTCCCCGAGCGAGCCGGTGCGTCGGGGCGTTTCTGGAGTAGTTGAGTCGCGGCCTCCACGCGGGCGCGCGGCTTCGTGGACCTCGCCCGGGCACCGCGTCGTAGCCACGCCAGTTCGGTCCGAGCGAGGTTACGGCGAACTCGCTCGGTCAGGGCCGCGTGCTCCGCGCGCAGCGCTTGGGCTTCGAGCATCTGGGCGTAACCCCCAGCGTGGGAGTACGTGCGACCACCGTCGATTTCAATCATCCGGTTCGTGACCTGATCTAGGAGAAAGCGATCGTGGCTCACCACCACGACGGCTCCGCGGTGGGCGATGAGGTGTTGTTCTAGCCACTCAATGGCTTCGAGGTCGAGGTGGTTCGTCGGTTCGTCGAGGAGGAGGACGTCGGGGGAGTCGGCGAACAGTCGAGCGAGGGCCACGCGCTTAAGTTCGCCCCCGGAAAGTTGCGCCGTCTCACGTTCGACTACGTGCGAAACGCCCAGCCGGTCGAGGGACGCATCGACCCGCCAACCCTCTCCGAGGGCGAGGCGAACCGTCCCAACGGGCAGGACCGGAATCTGGTCCAAGAGGCCCGTGCGCACGGCGCGACCGCGACGGACCTCGCCCGAATCGGGCCCGAGCTCGCCGGCCAGGATTTTGAGGAGAGTCGACTTACCCGCTCCGTTGATCCCGACGACACCGATCCGGTCGCCCGAAGAAACGGTCAGAGACGTGTTCTCTAACACGGCGCGGTCGACGCCGCGAAGGGTGACGTTATCGAGGTCGATCAAGGAAGTCACGCGGGGACCACGCTAATGGCGTCGTTGATGGGGGCCGGTGACGAGAGGTAGAGGTCCTCGTCGAGACGTGAAGCGCGGCGGGGCCCGGACCAAAACGCGGACGGTTCTAAAGGGTCCCCGGGCCTTGGGCCCGTGGCTCTTCCGCGGCCGTGGACACGCGCCCGACGGGGTCATTGGGTAAAGCCAATGGCGGGCGGGTCCCGCTTAACCGGTCAAACTTACCTATTTTCCCTCCGGTCGTAGTATGACCCAATGACTATTCGACAGACCCTAAGCGATAACCCGTATCGTCTCGCCCGCACCGTCGTTCCTCGGGCGTACCGGATTCGACTGAGCCCGAGACTCGATGAGTCAGATTTCGACGGAACCGTGGAAATCGACGTCGACGTGGCCGAGGGAGTGGACGAAATCACTTTGAACGCCATTGAACTAGAAGTGGGACCGGCGAGCGTAAGGGCCGGGAGCCGGACGCTTGTGTCTTCGGCCCCCACTTTTGACGAGACCTTCGAAACGGCCACGTTCACCTTCGGTGAGGCGATCCCCGCGGGACCGGCCACGGTCTCCCTGAGCTTTCGCGGGCGACTCAACGACCAACTTCGCGGCTTCTACCGTTCGACGTTCGAAGACTCTGACGGGGTGACTCACGTCATCGCAACGACCCAGTTCGCGTCTACGGACGCGCGCCGCGCGTTTCCCTGCTGGGATGACCCCGCCTACAAGGCGACTTTTCAAGTTACGCTCGTAGTGCCCGAGCGCCTGGCCGCCTACGCGAATACCCATGAAGTGGCGTCAATCTCGTTGGGTGACGGGACCCGGGAAGTTAAGTTCGCCCCATCGATGGTTATGTCGTCGTACTTGGTGGCTTTCGTAGTGGGCGCCTTCGAGCCGTCGCCGCCAACGACCGTGGCCGGTACGACGCTACGCGTCATCTACCCACTCGGCAAAGGGCAACTCGTTCATTGGGCCCTCGAGTCGGCGGTGCACGCACTCGAATTCTTTACCGATTATTTCGCGATCCCTTACCCCGGCGACAAGATTGACTTGATCGCCATTCCCGATTTCGCCGCCGGTGCGATGGAGAACTTAGGGCTCGTGACCTTTCGTGAAACTGAACTCCTGATCGACCCTCAGACAGCTTCGGTGCCCGAACTGGAGCGGGTCGCCCTCGTCGTTAACCACGAATTGGCCCATATGTGGTTCGGCGACCTGGTCACGATGGACTGGTGGGAGGGCATCTGGCTGAATGAAGCGTTCGCTACTTTCATGGAGTCGATTTGCACAGACCACTTTCGACCCCAGTGGCAAAAGTGGGTTGGCTTTAGTTCGTCGCGTGAATCCGCCTTCGCGGTTGACGCCCAGCACTCCACTCGGGCGATCGAGTATCCCGTCGTCTCTCCGGACGAGTGTCGAGGCATGTTCGATGTCCTGACGTACATCAAGGGGTGCGCCGTCCTGCGAATGCTCGAGCAGTTTCTCGGAGAAGAGACGTTTCGAAACGGAATCCGCATTTATTTAACACGACACGCCTACGCGAACACGGTGACGAAAGATTTGTGGCTCTCGCTCGAAGAGGTGTCCGGCCAGCCGGTCGGCGAGATCATGGATACGTGGATTCGCCAGGGGGGCTTTCCCCTAGTTAGGGTCGACGGATCTTCAATTTCACAAGAGCCTTTTTCTTACCGGCCCGCGATGGGGACTTCCGCCATCGGTGAGCAGTGGAAAATACCGCTCGCGGTGCGTTCACTCGACGGGGGCCCCACCGTAGCTCACCTGATGGGCCGCACCACGGAACTGTCTGAACCTGGACCGTTCGTCGTTAACGCGGGTGGTTGGGGATTTTTCCGTACCGCGTACGCGACTTCGCAGTTGAGTGAACTGTCCTCACGCCTGAGTGACCTCGACGCGCTCGAGCGATCCGTCCTGGTATCTGATACCTGGGCGTCGATTCAATCGGGCCATTCGACCTTCACTGACCTGTTCGCGCTCGCGCGCGGGTTATCACAGTTCGATGAACCGGCGCCGTGGCGAGTAGTCGCGCGCGCAATCAATCTCTTAGATCGCATAGTGGACAGTGACGGTCGCACGGCGCTGGCGAGCGCCGTGCGAACTCTGTTTCTCCCCGTTTACGACCGTTTGACCTTCGCGGGAACCGCAGACGATTCGTCCCAAGCGAAGGAGCTGCGCACCCTGACGATTGACGTCCTCGGCCGCTACGCGAACGACGGCGACGTCATCGCTCGAGCTACTGAGATGTTTGACCGAGGGGTCTTAGAGGGCGACCTCGCCGACGCCGTCGTTGCGGTAACCATGGCTCAAGGGCGCCCCGGTGACCTGGAAAAGTGTCACGAGCGAGAGCGGGATGCCCCCACTCCGCAGGAGGCGCGGCGCTACCTGTTCGCACCAGCGGGCTCGAGTGACCCGGCTGTCATCTTCGAGACTTTTGAGCGGTGCTTTCGCGATGTTCGCACCCAGGACGCGCCCTACCTCGTTGGTGCCTTGTTGCGTAGTCGCGTAGCCGGCGAAGTGGTGTGGCGGCGCCTAGCGGAACGATTGGACGAGGCACTCGAGAGGTTTCCCTCCATGGGGGTCGTCGCGATGGTCTCGGGCGTTGGTTATCTGGTGGGGTCGCCGGACCTCGCGCGAGAGATTCGAGCGTTCCACGACGGCCACCCGCTGCCCGTGGGTCAACAGCAAGTTCTTCAGGCCCTTGACCTGATGGACGTGAACGTTGCGGTCAAGGTGAGATGTGCCCCCACGATTAACCAAGAGCTCGAAACGTTAACTTCGCGGTAGCCACCGAACCGCGCGGCCCCGGTTGGTTGAGACCGAACTGGGATTCGCGCCAGAACGATCCCGGCCGTGGCCCAAGGCGGGGCTAACCGGTCACGCCGGCGTCGGCCGCTACGAACCGTGACCCACGTGCCATTTGGTGCACGAATTACAGCGATAGGCGTTAACCGGGGAGCCGCCGCGCGTTGTGAGGCGACGCGCCTCGGCTTCGGCCAGTTCCCGACTGGCGTACGCCCTCTTTGGTCGTCCCCGCGAGTTGACGTGGGCGTGGGGCCCGCGCCGCAGGGACGTACCCGTGGACCTCCGGCGATCGCCGTAGCGTCCAGACCAGTACAGGACCAGGCCCACGACTGCGGCGACGACCGCGAGGACCGCTACGTCACTCACCACGTCGCGTACTCCTCGAGCGCCGGTTCACTCTTTGACAACCCCCACGTGAAGTTCTGGCTCCCCTTACCGTATCGGGGAGACGTCAGGGCGTGGCCAATGCTCACGACGCCGGGATCGGAACTTCGCTTGCGGCCGTCGCCCGCTCTCGGTGACTAGTCGAGGAGAGTTCCCTCACCCACCCCGGAGGCGCGCGAAGGACTATTCACGGGGTCGGGAGCTCTCCTCGCCGTTCGTAGCCCGCTCTCGAACTCGTTCTTGGCCTGACCTAAGTTGCGCGCGAGTTTGGGAATCGCCGCACCGCCGAAGAGCAGTACTGCCCCCACGATCACGACGATAAGCAGGTCCGGGCCAAAAATCTCTCCTAAAAACATATGTATCTCCTTTGTTTGTTACGCGGTCTTTTTCGGTACGCTTCGGTGACCCAACAACTCAAGTTCGCTCACGAGACCCGACACGATATTGACCCGCTGACCGGTGTCGACAACCGTGTACGAGCCGGGCGCGAGGTCTCGGTAAATCACCACGTGGACGTCACCGGACACCCGTGATTGTCGCTCGACGTGGCCGTTGATGACCGGTGCGTCGCGACTTTCGCGAACGAGACCGAAGTCTCTACCGAACAGGTCGGAGGGGACGTGGAGCACGAGAGTCCCCACGTCCCCTCCGACACTCGAGACGGCACCGCCGTCTCGGCTGGGGGGAAAATCGTTTTCACTGAAGCTCCCGCTTGCCCGGTCCGGACGAAGCGGATCGAGAAAGTCCCAGGTGGGAGCGCCCGGTCGCGCCACGTTGGAGTCTCGATCGACAACTACCGCGCTACCTATCGAATACTCGGAAGTGACGGTTCGTTCGACGTAGTGCTTGAAAGGTGCCGGTACCATTGAGGTCATTGGAGACTGTATTGGCGAGCCGAAGGAGTTTCGACGGGCCGCCCCTATGTCTCCCGTGTATCGCTCCACGTGTTTATTCGGAACCGAGTGCCTCGCCGGTTGTAAGTTTTCGGAAATACTTTCTCTCGGGCGGCCCCGCCCAGTTAGTCCCCCGCTTCTTCGTGTTCGCTGGCCGTCCTCGTATTCCGCCCGGCACTCTGTACTAATGGGGAGGGTCCGGAAAGGCGGCGGGACTCAGCGTTCGACGACGCCGTTCACTTAGAAGACGCCAGATCACTGCCCCCGTGGTCTCCGTGCGGGAGTCCCTGGTTGCACGAAACTTCTTTCGGGTCCGGAATCGGCCCCTCGGGTATACCCACCGAAACTTCTCCCGGGTCGAACTTCGTGGACCGGTGGCGCCGCCGGTTTTGTTGCCAGTTTCTTTCCGTAGTCTCACGCCGCGACCATCGGTCGAAGTAGATGGCGCAGGGAGCGGGACTGCGGCGATTGCGCGTAATGCACAACGAGGTATTCGACCAGAAGTGGTACTAACCGGTGGAGTGGCGCATCGCCGGCCGAAGTGGATCAGGTTCGCTCATTTAGCTAAGCGGTGGACTCGGACCCGGTACCGGTCCTAGCCCTTACGAAGCGAGGACTCTCGCGATGTCTTCGAGTCGCTCCGCAGCGACTCTCCACCACATCCAGCGTCCCCGTCTCTCGCCGACAATGAGCCCCGCTTCAGCGAGCACACTCGTGTGATGCGAGATCGTTGGCTGACTCTTGCCTAACGGCTCTTCGAGCGAACAACTACATACTTCGTCTTCGGCCGCAATCAGAGACAACATCTTGAGTCGAACGGGATCACTCAGAGCCCCGAAAATGTGGGCCATGGCGCTCGCCTCGTGATCGGAGAGTGCGCCGCTAGCCAACGGGGCGCAGCGCAGGACTTTGCCGCTAGCTAGGTAGGTCTTAATGTGCGCCACCACACGAATCGTATCATTGACAATTGTCGATGTAACGACTACCGTCTCATTGACGGATATCAATACGAAAGGCAAGGACGTGTCGCGCTCGCAGTTCATCCCCGAACTTTTGCACCCGGGGGATTTAGTCGTCCCCTACGCCACTTTCGCCAAATTTGATCCGGCCATATCTCTTCTACTTAACCCCAGCGTCGCCGCGGCAGAATCACCAGAATTGGGGACGCGCTCAGTCGAACGGGCGGAGAAGGGGGCCACGGGCCCTCTCGAGGTTGGGCCCACATCATCGCTCGACGCGATGAGGGGGGCTAAGCCCTCGGCGGGCTCCGGCTCGTCGCGGCTCAAGGAATTGGGCCCGCTCAGTTGTCCGACGCGGCGCGAAACCGCAGAGACGCGCGGACCCGAAGTGGTGCGCCGAGAAACCTACGCGGTGAACTTTCGCGTACCTAGAGTTCCGGAGGACTGGTGGCGGGACCCGTCGTTCCCGCCGAGCCTAGGAGCCCTGTCGTGACGCGGGGGTATCCCGGGGGCGAACGGATGAAATCGTGAGTAACCGCGCCACCGCCGCGGGGTCACCGAACGCTCCGGTTTCCCCGGTCGCCCAACGACTCTCGTTTCTTGACCGGTACCTCCCGGGATGGATCATCGCCGCGATGGTCGTGGGCCTCGGACTCGGGCGCGCGTTCCCGGGTCTCAACCGGGTTCTCAACGGGGCGCAGGTCACGTCGGGTACCTCGTTACCGATATTTATCGGACTGCTCGTGATGATGTACCCGGTTCTCGCGAGGGTACGTTACGACCGCCTGGGCGCCGTAACGAGTGACCGGCGCCTTCTGGTGTCTTCGCTCATTTTGAACTGGCTAGTCGGTCCAGCGGTCATGTTTACTTTGGCGTGGCTTTTTCTGGCCGGCGAACCCGCGTACCGCACCGGTCTAATTGTGGTTGGTTTGGCTAGGTGTATTGCCATGGTACTGATATGGAACGATCTATCCGGGGGAGACCGTGAAGCGGCGGCGGTACTCGTCGCGATGAACTCGCTCTTTCAGATTCTCGCCTTCGCGTTTCTTGGAGTCTTCTATCTACGAATCTTGCCCGGTTGGCTCGGTTTGAGCACGGTGGGAGCGCAGCTATCGACCGCGCGAATCGCGGAATCGGTGGCCACGTTTTTGGGCGTACCACTGGTGGCGGGCTATCTCACTCGTAAACTTTGCGAGCGCGCGCGTGGACGAGAGTGGTACGAGCGAAGGCTGTTACCTCGCCTCGGCCCGTTCGCTCGCGACGGTCGGCTCTTCACCGTCGTCGTTCTCTTCGCCCTGCAGGGCCACACCATCACCGCTCGGCCGGGGGACGTAGCGCGGATCGCCCTGCCCCTCGTGGCCTATTTCGCCATAATGTGGTTCGGTTCCTTCGCTCTGGGGAGATTTCTGGGGCTGCCCTACGATCGAACAGCGACCCTGGCCTTTACGGCGGCCGGCAACAATTTCGAACTGGCGATTGCCGTGGCCATTGGCGTCTTTGGGGTAACGAGTGGCGAGGCACTGGCCGGAGTCGTGGGACCACTCATCGAGGTTCCCGCCCTCGTGGGACTGGTCTACGTATCGCTGTGGGCGAAGCGACGACTGTTCGACGCGAAGGACTCCGACTTAGAAGACGCTCCGTGACTTCACGACCCGAGATCCTCTTTCTGTGTGTACACAACGCGGGTAGGTCGCAGATGGCCGCGGCCTTCGCTCGAGAGATCGGCGGCGAGGCGGTTGTCGTACGATCGGGGGGCTCGGATCCCGCAGAACGGTTGAACCCCGCAGTGGTGGCCGCGATGTTAGAGAAGGGAATGGACATTTCGAGCGAAGCCCCGCGTGCCTTGACGCGAGAGATGGTCGTAGCGGTGGACGTCGTAGTCACAATGGGTTGTGGCGACGCCTGCCCCGTATTCCCCGGTAAACGATACATTGACTGGGAGCTTTCCGACCCGGCGGGACGAAGCGTCGACGAAGTGCGCGTGATTCGAGACGACATCGAAGAGAGAGTTCGTCACCTCATCCGTACGCTAGTGACGCCCACGGCCGAGACGGAGGGTGTCGGCGAAAGATCGAAGAATGGGGATGTTACTTAAACGCACCCCGGTTAGGACGACTTTCCAAACACCCGGTTACGTCTTGCTTAACCGCCCGGACGCTAGAGGGTGTACGCTCGCGCAGATTCAAACGTGACCAGACCTGTGGACTCCGGAAGTGCGGTGGCTCCGCGCGCTATTGCGATGTGGTGCTTCATACAGTCGCGTGTGGAATAGTCGAGAATAGGCTGACGAGATCGTGGCCCGTCGGTCGTTGAAAGGGGAGAGAGTGCCCTACTTAGTCCGCCCACTCGACCCAACTACGTGGGGTGACTTTGCTGAGTTGGTCGAGCGCAATGGCGGGATATACGGCGGTTGTTGGTGCATCGTTCATCACCCCGAGTACGAACGAGGTCGAAGTGACCCGCGCACTCTAAAGGAGGAGTTGGTTCGCACGGGGCACGCTCACGCGGCCGTCGTCTTTGACGAAAACAACCTCGCTCAAGGTTGGTGTCAGTTTGGACTTCGCGATGAACTCGTACTGCGACACCGTCGCATTTACGACCAAGTTCCGCCCCCAGTAGCTCGCTGGCGAATTGCGTGTATTTTCGTCGACCGACGTCACCGGGGTCAAGGTGTGGCCCGAGTAGCGCTGGCCGGCGCGATCGAGTTAATAGCGCAAGCGGGTGGAGGTCGCGTCGAAGTGATCTCGGAAGTCACCGTCGGGCGAAAGGCGCAAGACCGATTTCTGTTCAGTGCCACCGCCGAACTCTTCGAAGAGTTCGGGTTCTCGCGAATTCGCCAGGTTGGTAAGCACGCGTGGACCTTGGGTCGGTCCGTTTCCGGCTCGACGTGAGGTTGAACTTCGAGTCCAACGCGAGAAGGGCTTAACGTTGAGGCAATCCGGGACATGGCCGGGACCGCGGGCGTGTTTAATATTGCATTCGGTGCTTAAATCAAAATTGCTTGTTTACGCCTCCCAACTCGGTTAGTTCGGATCTTGGTCCAAGACGGTTGGGACTGCTGAGGGTCAAACTGTCCACTAGACCTTCAGCAGTCCCTAGCTCAGGGGATAGAGCATCGGTTTCCTAATCCGAAGTTCTATATGGCAAAGAATGGGAAACGCTGGAAAATAAGGCGTTTCACTGGCTCCAAATGGGCCATCGGGCATTCGTGTTGCGGAAATATGGAGCAACCTTGGAGCAAAAGCGAGCAGTAATCTCACTCCTGGCGAGCGCAGAGAGAGCAACTCAAGCCTAAACACGTCGGAGTCTTATTTAGGCTTGTAAGATAATCCTACTTAAGGAGAAAACATGTCCAGGATTATTCGCCGTCGTTGGATCAGTGGTCACGACGGTCCTTCGCGCAAGGACAACCGGGGGTGCGAATACGACGTCTACGTCCCGGACATGCTCGCCGGACGTAACTTCATGATCGATGGTGAGGTCGCCGCCGACATCGCCGACGCTGAGGCTTCGATCGCACGACTTAATGTTGAGGCAACCAGCCTCGTCGATACTGAGGCGCTTGCTCGTGTCCTGCTGCAAGCCG
>JAKBAB010000112.1 GCA_021815645.1 Actinomycetes bacterium | reverse complement strand
CAAAAGAAAAACAGCGACGTCGCCGAGTTGGCGCGGGGAAAAAGTGGCCGTCTCGTCGGTAATCTCGTTACGTTGCTCGTCGTGTTAAAGGGACTGCCCCTCACTTATAACCGCGACCTCCAGGAGGACAAGGAGCCACTTTTCGACTCTCTGCGTCACGTTCGACTCGTTCTTCGGGCGTTGGCCGGTGCCTTCGGTGATCTCACCTTGCACCTAGACGTGGCCCGCCGAGCGGCCGAGGACGACGACCTCGTCGCCATTGATATCGCCGATGAATTGGTTATTCGAGGTGTGCCATTTCGACGGGCGCACGAAATTGTCGGCGAACTCGTCGCGCGGGCCAACGACGTGGGGGCCCCGCTGCGAGACTTAGTTTCACAGTCCGAAGAGCTGCGTATCTTTTCGCCCCTCTTCGCACCGGGAGCCTCATTGAATCGCCGCCGCTCACCGGGTGCATCGGGGCCGGCGGCTCAGGGAGAGCAGGCGCAGCGGCTGCGCGCCACGCTCGCGCACGCTCGCGATCGCCTCGCCTGACCGTTAGTCGTCGATGTAGCAGCGGTGGGGCAAAGTGGATGGGTGAACGATTCTGGGCTAACAAGTCGCGGCTCGGGTCGTGACTGAGTCACTCCTCACTCCTTCGAAGATTTCGGCGTGGCTCGGCTGCGCTCACTACTTGTCGCTCAGTCAACGGGTCGACAGTGGAGATCTGATCCCACCAAAGACGGTGCTCAGTGGGTTAGCGGAGATTCTCATTGAGAAGGGCCTACGTCACGAAAACCATTGCCTGGAAGAGTACGAGTCCATGGGTAAAACCATCTACGAAGTGCCGGGCCGTAACTTCTCGGAGTCTTTCGAAGCGTGGGTGGCGCGCGTGGGCAATCCCCTTCAGCGTGAGGTAGACGTTATATACCAAATGCCCTTTGTTCACGACGGAATGAGGGGAATCGCGGACTTTCTCGTGCGCAGTGACGAACCCCGTGACGGTTACGGAATCTTCGAACCGGTTGACGCCAAGTTGACGCGTAGTGGTGCGAAGCCGGGACACGTGTTGCAGCTGTGCTTCTACGCCGAAGCGATGGCGGCGCTCGACGGCCTCCGTCCGCGTCGAATGCACATTTGGTTGGGCTCGGGCGAGACGGAGGGACTACTCGTTGATGAGTTCCTACCGTACTGGCGGCGACTTCGCCGCCAACTCACTACGGCGCTCGACGAGGGATTGGCGTCGAGCGCCACCGTACCCAGGCTCTGTGAGAGTTGTGAGTATTGCGAATTTCAGGGCCACTGCGAAGAGCAGTGGCGCCGGGATGATTCGCTCGCGTTTCTGGCCAACGCGCGCGAACGAGAGCGCACCACCCTCGAAACGGCGGGTGTCACCCGCGTCGCCCAGCTGGCCCGTCGTCGCGTCGCCGTAGCCGATCTTCGCGACGAGAAGTTGCACCGGCTGCGGCGCCAGGCGGCGCTCCAGCTCTCAACTCGTGAGCGACCCGGCGCGGCGCCGCGCTTCGAGGTGATACCCCCCGGGGATGACCCGCTATACGGTCGCGGTTTCGAGCTCTTACCCGAGCCCGACGTCGGCGACGTCTTCTTCGACTTCGAAGGGGACCCATTTTGGACCCCCCAACGCGATCTGCTTTTTCTCGCCGGCCTGTTTTACTTGGAAGTGGGCGGAGATTGGACTTACGACTCGCGCTGGGCACACTCGCTAGATGATCAGCGACGCATGATTAAGGGGCTCATCCACTTCTTCACTGACCGGCGAAACACTTACCCCGGAATGCACGTCTACCACTACAACCACACGGAGCGCTCTAGTATCTCGCGGCTCATGCGTGACACGGACGACGAAAACCTCTTCGCAGATCTCGTGGCGTCGGGCCTGTTCATCGACCTCTATACGGTGGCGAAGAATTCTGTTCGCGTAGGCACGGAGTCCTACGGGCTGAAGAGCCTCGAGACCCTGGTGAATTTTGTCCGTACGGGCGAAATTGAGCACGGCGCCGGCGCCGTGATCGACTACGAAAAGTGGATGGAGTCAGGTGACGACACGTACCTCGACGCGATCGCCCGGTACAACCGCGACGACGTGGCGGCGACGCGAGCTCTAAGAGATTGGCTCGTTTCTAAGCGGCCCGGAGAGCTGCCCTGGCGCGTCCCTATATTGACGCGCGAAGAGTACCAACTCGACACCGACGAACTCGTGGCCCAGCTGCACGAACGAGACCTCTCGTCACCAGAGTTCCTCCTCGGGGACCTACTGAACTACTGGCGCCGGGAACGCTCCGCGGACGTCACGCCAAAATACGTGGCCCTCAACGGGGATCAAGGTCCACTGTTCGACGGCGTCGAGTTTCTGGCCGGTCTTTCGTTCGTTCGGTGGGAGGAACCGTCGGGTCGCCAGCGAGTTCGTCGAATGGTACTCGCCTGGCCCGAGCAGCCCTTCGATCGCTCCGTCGAAGTCGGGGGAGACGTCCTCTTCGCCGGGCCCGAGGCCCCGTACGGCAAGTCGTCGATTACGGGGATTGACTACGGCCGAAGGGAGCTGTCCATGCGGTGGGGCACGGCGCAAGAAGTCGCCGGAGGCCTCCCACGAGCCTTGACGAAGGACCTGTACTTTCGACCGGGTGCCAAGGCTTCGGCGCTCAAGGATCTGGCGCGACAAGCTCTAGATCCGGGCCAACACGGCGCGCCGAGCCGTTTGGCGATGTCGCTGCTCGGTCGGAGGGGGCCGCGTTTCCTCGACGGTGGCGGACCTAGTGACGGGGTGTTTCGTGACGATCTGGGGAGCGTTTACCAGTGGATCGGGGCGCTCGATGAAAGCTACGTCGCCTTTCAGGGGCCGCCCGGCACGGGCAAGACTTACAGCGGCTCTCACATAATTCACTCGCTCATATCCTCGGGCCGCCGAGTTGGCGTCGTGGCGATGAGTCACGCGGCGATCGACAATTTGCTGCGCGCGACCGGCGAAGTTTTCGACGAAGCGAGAGACCGCGATCTTCTCCGCGCACTACGGTGGCAGGCGGAGAGTCAAGGCTCGGAACTTGATTTCGTAACTTACTCTCAGCGCAAGGCCGATCTCGAGTCGGACGCGTACAACCTCATCGGCGGTACGGCGTGGCTCTGGGCGAGCGCGGAGATGCGCCAACGTCCCGTCGACGTGCTCGTCGTCGACGAAGCCGGACAACTCGCGCTCGCCGATGCGCTCGCGGCCACGATGGGGGCGCGCACCATGGTGCTGCTCGGTGATCCGCTTCAACTAAGTCAAGTAGCCAAGGCCGAGCACCCCAACGGCTCCGACGCGAGCGTTTTGCAGCACGTGCTGGGTGAACACCAGACGATTCCCTCAACTCAGGGTGTTTTCATTTCGGTGTCTCGGCGAATGCACCCTGACGTATGTGGGTTCATCTCCCAACAGATCTACGAAGGACGTCTGACCAGTCACGAAAGTTGCGCCCTTCAACAAACTGAGTTCGGCACCGGGCTACGTTGGATTGAGGCTCGACACGTGCGCCGTTCCACCGAAGCACCCGAGGAGGTCGATCTCGTCAGTGCCCAAATCGCTCGAATGGTGGGAACGCCTTGGGTCGACCACTTCGGGCGAACTCAGACCTTAGAGCCGAAAGACTTTATGGTCGTAGCCCCCTACAACGATCAGGTTCGGCTCCTTAGAGAACGGTTCACGCGCGACGACCGGCTCCGAGGAACTCAAGTGGGCACGGTCGACAAGTTTCAAGGTCGAGAGGCCCCCGTGGTTTTCTTCACGATGACCACCTCGTCGTCGGAGGACATGCCTCGAGGTCCCGAATTCCTCTTTTCGCGAAACCGGTTGAACGTTGCGGTGTCCAGGGCGCGCTGCCTCGCCTATTTGGTCTGCACCGAGAGCCTCTTGAACTCGAGAGCATCGCACCTCGACGACATGCGCCTGATCGCGACGCTCAGCGCCTTCGTCGAAAGTGCGCGGCTCGAAGGTCCCCCTTCTTTGAGCTCGTAACCCTCATCCGGTGAGACCACCCGGAACCGTCGCCGCTGGTCGTTCTTGGCGTGGTCGTGGTCGCTGACCTGATAAGATGGAACTCCCACTCGCGCACGCGACCGATGACTTGCGTCTCGGGCGCGTTCGCTGATAGGGTGGGCATCCCCGTCGCCGGGAACTTTGGCGGCGGAGTCGACGGAGAGATCCCGAGACGGTGTACTTCGCACCTCCGACTTCGGTCGTGTGCGCTGTCGCTCCTTGAAAACGGAAGAACGAGAGCCAAAAGCCAGTACGGGCGGCGATGAACTGATCTAACAGGACGCGCCGTTCGTCAAAGAAGTACTGCAGTAGGCAGAGGGTGCACCCCGTGCAGCCTCTGTTGTCAGGCGAGACTTAGAGTCGCTCGTCTGGCTCTCTGATTACTCCGGGACTTCGGTCCTTGAAGAATCTTGATGGAGAGTTTGATTCTGGCTCAGAATGAACGCTGGCGGCGTGCTTAACACATGCAAGTCGAACGGAATCCAAGGAGCTTGCTCCGAAAGATTTAGTGGCGAACGGGTGAGTATCACGTGAGCAACCTGCCCCGAAGATTGGGATAACACCGGGAAACCGGTGCTAATACCGAAT
>JAKBAB010000022.1 GCA_021815645.1 Actinomycetes bacterium | reverse complement strand
CGGTTCGGTACCGCGCGCGTGGGCCGAGCGTCACGCCCGTCGCTGGCTCGCCGAAGAGCCCCCGACTGCCCCCCAGTAGCGGGGCTAGCCCCAGATCTCGTCGGCCGTCTCAACGACCAGGCGAAGTTTGGCCACCTGCTCGTCGTAAGTGAGGGAGTTACCCTCAACGGTTGAGGAGAAGCCGCACTGCGGTGAGAGGCAGAGCTGCTCAAGGGGTACGAACTTGCTGGCCGCCTCGACGCGCCTTTTGAGTTGGTCCTTCGTCTCGAGCGCTCCGCGCTTGGTCGTCACCAGGCCCAGGACCACGACCTTGCCGGGCGGGACGAAGCGCAAGGGCTCGAAGCCCCCCGAACGCTCGTCGTCGAATTCGAGGAAAAAGCCGTCCACGTTGAGTTCGCTGAAGAGCGCCTCGGCCACGAAGTCGTAGCCCCCTTCGGCCGCCCAGTACGACTGGAAGTTGCCCCGACAAGAGTGCGTCGTGACCGACATCGTGTCGGGACGACCGACCAGCGCGGCGTTGAGTTGGCGAATATAGCGCAGGTGTTGGTGGTCCGCGTCCTCCCCGCGACCGGCCATCATGGCGCGTTGATCGGGATCGTTGAGGTAGGCGAGGGAAGTGTCGTCGAGTTGGAGGTACGTACACCCGAGGGCGCCGAGGCGCCCGATCTCTTCGGCGTAGGCGGCGCTCAAGTCACGCCAAAACTCCTCCACGTCGGGGTACACCGCGGGGTCAATCGCCGCCGCACCGCCTCGGTAGTGCACCATGGACGGTGAGGGAATGGTCAACTTAGCCACCGAAGTCGTCACGCAAGATTTGAGAAAGTTAAAGGCGTCGGCGAAAATCGTGTGGTCGAGGCCGACGGGGCCATCGACGCGTAGCGCCGACGAGGTGAACGACGTTGTCCCTTCGGCGTTGCGAAAGGGTACTTGGAACTGTTCGTCGGTGCGTGAGATTCCGGCTAACTGATAGATGAAGTCCATGTGCCACGACGTACGGCGAAATTCGCCGTCAGTCGCGGCCCGCAGCCCTAGGGACTCTTGGAGTGATACGACCCGCCGTACGGCGTCGTCTTCGACTAGCGCTAGGGCGCCACGGTCGATTTCACCGGAGGCGAATCTCTGGCGCGCGTCGAGCAACTCCTTCGGTCGCAGCAGGCTGCCGACGTGGTCGGCGCGAAAGGGAGGCTTCAGTCGTGACGTCATCCGCTCACGGTACTCGCTGAGTGCCTCTCGCGCCAGGTACGCACCGACGTACGAATACTCGCGCCGACGTTCCACGGCGCGAGAAGCCCGTTGGTGGTTCCGTCGTCACCGTTAGATTCGATATATGTCCGACTCCCTCGGTGCGTCGCCCCCCGCCCTTGACGTCACCGAGCGGGTGGGTGAACTCGCGGCGTGGTTGGCTGAGAGAGCGGCCGGGGTCGACGCGGAGGCGTCACTGTCGCACGAGCACCTCGCCGCCGTCGCCGACGCCGGCCTCTACGGAGCTTTCGCGCCCGTAGTGCGAGGGGGTTTAGGACTCGACCGCTTCGAGTTGGCGCAGGTCGTCGAAGAGTTGGCGGCGGCCTGTCTGGCCACGACTTTCGTGTGGATACAGCACTTTCGTCTGCTGAGCGCCGCCCTCGACGGGGACTCTCCGCCGGCCCTGACCGATTCGGCCGACGCCGTCATCGGCGGCAGGATGAAAGGTGGCGTGGCGCTCGGCGGCGCCCTACCCGGACCGGTGCGCCTTCGAGCCAGTGAGACGGCGCGCGGCTGGGTTCTCGACGGCGAGGCGCCGTGGGTGAGTGGCTGGGGACTGATCGACACCCTGCTGGTTAGCGCTCGAGCGGCCGACGACACGGTCGTGAGCGCCCTGGTGGTCGCCACGCAGCAGCCACACCTCACGGTGAGCGCTCAGCGCCTAGCGGCCCTAGACGCGACCGCCACCGTGGCACTCGGATTTAACGGCTTTCCCCTCGCGGCGGCCCAAGTCATCGGTCGGCGCCCCTTCGGGTCGGGCGTAGAAACCGCTGACGCGCTACGCGTTAACGGTTCGCTGGCCCTGGGCGTAGCGCGGAGGTGCTGCGCGCTACTGGGGCCGTCGCCACTCGACGATGATCTGATCACGTGTCGAAGCGCGCTGGCCGAGGCGAACGACGAAACGGTGGCCCGGGCGCGCGCATCGGCCAGCGCGCTCGCCGTCAGGTCCGCCCACGCGCTAGCGGTTTCGAGGGGTAGCTCGTCGGTTCGTAGCGGTGACGTCGCCGAGCGCTCGACCCGCGAGGCTTCGTTACTCCTGAGTTTCGCCAGCCGTCCCGCCATTCGTGACGCCCTATCGGCGATATACCAGCGCGAACGCGACGCCAGATAGGGTTCGACGACACCAGAACCGCTCGGCGCTGGTCGCCTAGGGTATTCGCCAGTGCCGCCGGGCGCGTGAGTTAGGAGGGTGACGTGTCGCCAGAGCTTCCCCAATCGAGCGTGGAACTGCGCTCTCTCGTTAACGCCGACGCAACGGTCGAACTTTCGCTCGTCGAAGTGCCCGTTATCGCCCCCACGGACTCGCAGGTCCTCATTCGCGTCGAGGCGGCGCCGATTAATCCGTCGGACCTCGGACTTCTTTTCGCCGGTGCCGACGCGGCGACGGCCAGTTACGGGGGAACGCGGACGAACCCGGTAGTGACGCTGAGCGTCCCGGCGGGCGCCATGCGTTCGATGGCGTCGCGCGTGGGCGAGTCGATGGCGGTGGGGAATGAAGGGGCCGGGACCGTGATCGCCGCGGGTAGTTCCGAAGGCGCTCAGGCCCTCCTCGGACGCACGGTCGCGGTCGCGGGCGGTGGCATGTACGCGCAGTACCGCTGCGTCGAGGCGGCTCTGTGCCTCGCGCTACCCGAGGGGACGCGCGCGCGCGACGGGGCCTCGTCTTTCGTTAACCCCCTCACGACGTTGGCCATGCTCGAGACCATGCGCCGCGAGGGTCACCGCGCTCTCGTACACACCGCGGCCGCTTCGAACCTCGGTCAGATGCTCAATCGTCTCTGTCAGGAAGAGGACGTCGCACTCGTTAACGTCGTGCGCACGTCGGCCCAAGAGGAGTTGCTCCGGCGCGCGGGGGCGCGGTGGGTCTGTGACTCGAGTGCGCCAACGTTTCGAGGTGACCTCGTCGACGCGCTGCGCGAGACGACGGCTACGTTGGCCTTCGACGCCGTAGGTGGGGGCACTTTGGCTAGCGACATCCTCAACGCAATGGAGGCCGCCGCTGCGACCGATACCCCTTACAGTCGTTACGGATCGACGGTCCATAAGCAGGTCTACGTCTACGGCGCACTCGATCGTTCACCGACCGTGCTCACGCGCGGCTTCGGGTTCGCGTGGGGCGTGGGGGGATGGCTACTGACGCCGTTCCTCCAAAACGTCGGCCTCGAGACCTTGTTGGCGATGCGCGAGCGCGTCGCGGCCGGTCTGTCAAGCACGTTCGCTAGCGAGTACTCGCGCGAGATTACCCTCGCGCAAGCGCTCGAGCCCGAAGTTCTATCGGCCTACGCGCGCCAGGCGACGGGCGAGAAGTACCTAATCGTTTCGTCGTAGCGACGCGCCACGGGAATCGATCCATCGACCGGACTCTTTAGTGCTTCGGGCGCTGGGGATGACGGTGGCTAGTACTCCCGTCGCTGCGCGATGGTGAGTGCGTCGTACTCCTTAGACGGTCCGCGCACGCGCCATCGCTCTTGGAAGCAGCCCGGTGATAAGACGGCTAGTTCGATTTCGTAACTATCGGGCCCGCAGACGTGAGTCGCGCACCACCGGCGTGCCGAGAGGTCGAGGTCTATAAAGAGTCGGCCGTCGCTAAAATACGCGAGCGCCCGGGGGCCTCGATCCCGCAGGAAGTACAGGGAACGGGTGGACGTCAAGCGGTGGCGCCCGCGCCTAAATTCACCGTTTTCACTTAAGCGAAGCAACGGGTCGCGCGACGCGCAGGTGTCGTCCCACTCGAAAGTGGCGTGGCCGAGAAACCGGCTCTCGCGGTGGTCGCGGTGGTCGATGATGCGCCGATCGAGCGCCCAGGCGCCTTCGAGGTAGTTGAGGGTGTCGATGGTACTCACCACTCACCATTCTCTACGACGGGGCTTCGGGGGGGTGGTGTAGAACTTAGGAGTGACAAAAGGGGCGCCGCGGGGCGACGGCGAAGCGCCGCTCGCGGTGGGTCGTCGGGCGCAGTACGAACTGTTCGCGGACGATTACGAGTCTCACGCCGCCACGGGTCTCTATAACGCTCACTACGACCGACCGGCCTGTTTAGAACTACTGGGTGACGTGAGGGGTCGTCGAGTGCTCGACGCCGCGTGCGGCCCCGGTCTCTACGCCCTCGAGCTCACGCGACGCGGCGCCGACGTCGTGGGCTTCGACCAAAGTCCGCGGATGATTGAAATTTGCCGCCAACGGGCGGCGGGGCGCGACTTTCGAGTTCACGACCTCGCCGATCCCCTGACGTGGATTGGCGACGGGACGTTCGACCTCGTTCTGTTGGCTCTCGCCCTGGAGTACGTGGACGACCGAGTCGCGGCGCTGCGGGAACTGCGAAGGGTCCTGACCCCCACGGGGGCCCTCGTTCTCTCGCGCCAGCACCCCACCGCCGACTGGTTGAGCCACGGGGGCAGTTACTTCGACGAACGCGTCATCGAAGAGACTTGGAGTAAGGGTTGGCGGCTGCGGTACTGGCTCTCGTCGCTAGAGCGAACGTGCGCCGAAATCTACGCCGCCGGATTCTTGATCGAACGACTAGTGGAGCCGCGGCCCGTTCCCGAAGGGGAGTCGGTCGACCCCGACGCGTACGCGCGCCTACGCGAGGCCCCGGGATTCATTGTGCTGAGACTGGTAGCGCGAGCTACTTGATGATTCACCGCGCCGGCGGAACCGTCGTTGAGGCTGCTCGAGCGCGATAGTTTCGACGCGGAAAACTGGGTCGAGCGGTCGGTCCGGGAGCCTCTTCGATTCCCATCGCTTAAGTGCCGCCGTTTCTCGTCGGGTCGGGCGAGGTCGGCTCCGGCGCCGCGATGAGCTCTTGCACCGGGTAACCGGCGGCCAGTTCGGAGAGGGCCGCGGGCCGCCCGAAGTACCACCCCTGGGCGAAGTCGACCGCACCCGCGCGCAGTTCAACGGCGTCGTCCTTCGTTTCGACCCCTTCGGCGACGACCGCGGCGCCCGCGCTGTGGCCGAAGTCGACGAGGGCCCGGACCAACGTGGCCAGGCGGTTATCGGCACCCACACCGGCGACGATGCTCCGGTCCAATTTGATGACGTCGGGCGAGGTCAGCATGATGTGGCGCAGCGAGGAGAACCCCGCTCCGACGTCGTCTATCGCGAGGCGCAGTCCCCGGGCCCGAAGTGGGGTGAGCAGTTTGGCGAGGTCGTCGTAGTTTTCGACCGCGTCGTGTTCGGAGAGTTCTAAGACCACGCGCTCAACGGGCAACTCCTCAAGCAGTGAGCGACACCGATCATCAAATAACGTGGCGGCGGAAAAGTTGACCGAGACGTAGCCGGTGGTATCAGCGAATTCATTTACGGCGCAGCGAACGGCCAGTATCTCCAGTTCGACGCCGACGCCAATGGACGAGGCGTCGGCGAAGCTTTCGTTCGGTGGCTCGCCCCACTCCGGGGGGAATCGGCTGAGGGCCTCGGCCCCGACGCGGGCGCCATCTAACAGCGCCACGATGGGCTGAAAGACGATCGTAGGACCACCCGCTAGAAATACGGGCGCCAGTCGGTCACGGATGGCGCTGGCCCGACGGCGTTCGCGAACACCGGGCTCGATAACCGTGGCGGCGGCGCTGGCTAGCACCTCCATGAGCGCACGGTCGCGCTCGCTGAGTTCTTTGTCGGCGGTGAAGCCCGCGGCGCAAAACGTGCCGTAGAGCGTTCCGTCACTCAGCGACACCGGTACCGAGACGTAGCTACGAATTCGCGGAAAACGCGCGGCGGGCAGTCGCTTCGCTTCGGGAATCTTGGCGACGTTGGGTATTACGCTCGGCAGCTTGCCGTCGAGAATCGCCTGACAGAGTGAAGTCGCTTGCGGTTGAGTCTGGCCGTCACGAAAGAAGGGAATCGACGACTCGACGACCTCCAAGTGCTGGACCTCGCCGTCGAGGCGACTGAGAAAAGTCAAACTGAGTCCGAGCGAATTCTTCGCGGTGCGTAGAAGTTGCGCCACTTTGAGGTCCGTCTCCGAACGTTCTGCTCGAGGCGATGCCATATCTCGACACTACGGCAGCGCGGGCGCCTCGCGATCATCGATGCAACATCGAACGCGCGCTCAACGGGTTGCGTACAGCGCGTCACCGCTGCGGTGGGTAATCGGGCCGCCGTCGGGCGAAGGGAGAAACCGGCCAACGGAAGGTACGGCCGTCGCCGGGGAAGAGAGGTGAGGACTTACGGTGAGTTCACGGTCCGCCGCCGGAATCTCCGCTAGGGCGTCACGTGTCGCAGAATCCAGTTCGTTACGTCGGCCACGACGTCATCTCGATTGAGCTCGTTGAGGAGTTCGTGTCGCGCGCCGGGGTAGAGCTTTTCGTCAACGTCCGCGACGCCGGCCTCGTTCAATCGGTTTCGCAAAAGTCCGAGCGACGCGCCCATGGCCGAAGAGGAGTCGCGGTCACCCGACAGCAACAGCAACGGGCACGACACTTTCGCGAGAGCGTCGTTGGCGGGCGCCGCGATGAGAAAGAGATCGAGGAGAAAGCCGTACGTTAGGGGGTGATTGTCACCGCACTGAGGGTCCGCGAGGTAAGCGTCGACGGCGGCTTCGTCCCTAGTCAACCAGTCAAATGGTGTGCGGGCCGGCTCGAAGGGGTCGTTGAAACTTCTCAGTAGCTCCCCGGCGGGCAGGGCCCGGCCGTCGGGCGTATCGAAGCCGGCGAGCAGCGCGGCCGTATCGCTCGCCTCGTTTACAGCCGCGGGAACTCCCATGAGGACTGCCCCCGCGAGGGCCGAAGAGTGCTGCACGAGATAGACCAGGGCGATGATCGCCCCGAGCGAGTGACCGAAGAGGAAGACGGGGACGTCTTCACCTACGACGCCACGTACCCGGTGGTGCAGTTCGTCCAGGTCGTCGATGAGGGCTTGACCACCGCCAGCGCCCACGACCGCCGTAGGTCCGTCGGCGGTTCCACCGTGTCCGCGGTGGTCCAGCGCCGCGACGTAGAACTGAGACGCGTTAAGGGAACGCGCGAAGTCGTCGTAGCGGCCCGAGTGCTCAGACGCCCCGTGAGAGAGCAGTACCACCGCTCTGGGGCTCTCGATGGGCCACCACCTACTTAGGACGCTGACCCCGTGGACGTCGGTGAATGTTTCGGTGGGCACGACTGCTCCTCTCGCTATAGGTCCCGAGGTTATGGGAATCTCGTTGAAGTAACCAAATACTTTCAGCAGAATCCTAAGTAACGTCCACCGTGGTGGTCCGCGAGCGCGCCGGGTACCTGCGGGAGTAGCGTCGCCAGCTGTGACGGCGTACTCGTTTCAAGTGACCATCGACAGCCAAGAACCTCACGTCCTGGCCGACTGGTGGGCGGCGACACTCGGCTGGTCTGTCGAGCCTCAGGACGAGGAGTTCATCCGGCGAATGATTACCGAGGGACTCGCCACCGACGACGACACCGCGGTTCATCGGGGCCGAATTGTTTGGAAAGACGGCGCCGCGATGACGCACCCCGACGGCACCGACCGGGCGCCGCGGGTCTATTTTCAGCTGGTACCTGAAGGTAAAATCGTTAAGAATCGAATGCACTTTGACGTGCGACTCGGTGACGATGACTTAGAAACCGTGGTCGAAAAACTAAAGTCCGCGGGAGCGACGTTCCTGTACGAGGGTCGCCAGGGGCCGCACAAGTGGATCACGTTTCACGACCCGGAGGGCAATGAGTTCTGTGTCTCGAATTGAGCATCGAGACTAGTGGCGATGGCCCTCGGTGGCGAGATGGGAAAGTGCCCTAGCCCGTGAGAACTCTTCGGCGCTCGAGCCAGTGCGCCGATAGCGGCCGCGGCGGCCGGCGGCTCCCTTCCCGGAGCGCTGCGCCAGTGAAGTTGGAACCGGAACGATGAAACTGTTGCGTCGAAGGTTGTCGGTCGATCACCGAGTGGCCCGCTCCCGTGACATTTGAGAGATCGACTCAACGCGGTCGAGTGAGGTACCAGTCCAAAACAATGGCCGCTCGGCGCGGCCCGGTGGTCGCGGGCTAGGAAGACGGAACCAGTCGGCGCCAACTCTCTAATACCTGAAAACCCAATCCTTCGTACAGCGTGCGTACATCTGGGCTCGCGGTCAGTACCGCGAAGCTAGCACCGGCCGCGAAGCCGTGACGCAGAGCTCGAGTCGTCACCGCCGAAGCGTAACCTCGTCCGCGAGCGTTCGGAACGGTGCCGACGGCGAAGAGCCCTACGGCCTCACCGGCTAAGACCGCCATCGCACACGTAACTGGCTCTTCGCCAACGACGCCGAGGTGCCACGAGATTGGTGCGCGAGAAATGTGCGCCCGGTCCAATAGTTGGGCCGCGCTCGAGGGCGGCGTACCGAAAGCGGCGGCGAGGACTTCGGCGATGGCTCGGCTGTCTTCGACGGCGCCGGTGCGAAGCGTCAGGTCCGGCGGGTTCGGCGGATCGCCGCCGCGGCCGAGCGACGTCGTGGCCATCAACAACGTTTCGTCCTGGGCGATGATACCGACGCCTTCGAGCGCCCCGTCTACGCTCCGCGAGACAGTGGGCCGCAATCGCGCGCACCACGACACGGGGCTCGCGGCGAGTCTGGCGACCATCGAAAGTGCATCGTCGGCGGAGGCGGTGGCGTCTAAGCCGAACACGCCGTTGTAGGGACGTCCCGGCAATGTCGTCATCAACGCGAGTAGACCAGGTCGCGCTTCGCGCCACGCTCCCTCGCGGTTATGCGCAATGTTTTCGTTCGCCGCCAGTATCCCCGCCGTGGCCCGGTCCGCGTTCGGAGTTGGCGTAGACACCCCCTCAACTCTAATTAACCGTTCATTCCCAAGGGGTCAGGACAGCCGGTCGCTTACGGGCGAAAGCACAAGGTCCACACGTAGTGTTCTCGATCCGGTTTCAACCACGAACCTCCTAGCCGCGCTCGACACCGGGAGCCTTGCGCCATAAGGTCGTTGGGCCGTGGGCACGGATCGGGGTGTGGTGGAACTGAGATAGTGCGTTAGTTCGCACCCTAAGTCGTTACTCCCTAGAGTCTTGGGCAAAGGTGGAACAGAATATGTCGATATCGCCGCTGCGCGCACTCTTGGTTTTGTCGGAGAACTGGACGTTGAACCCGGTGCCCACGCTAAGTGACTTGGTCGACGTCGCGGTCGCGGCCGAGGCCGCGGGTGTCGACGGGGTGATGATGAGTGATCACGTAGTTCTTGGCGCTAGCGCAAAGGCTCGCGGACTCCCGTTCAATAGTCGTGACTACGCGATGCCCGGCAACCAGGAACCAGGCTCTCCCTGGCCCAGTCCCTACCTCGTTCTCGCGGCCGTAGCGGCACGCACGTCGAGACTACGCCTAGTGGTGGGAGCACTGATCTCACCACTTCGTCACCCCCTCGTCACGGCGAAGGATCTGGCTACTCTCGACCAGTTATCCGGTGGTCGTCTAATTGTCCTGCCGACGGTGAGTTGGCACGAGGAAGAGTACGCAGCCATCGGTGTAAATTTCCGTCAGCGCGGAGCCATCATGGATGAGCAGCTCGCAGTCTGGCGTCGGGCTTGGTCAAGTTCGCCCTTTCACTTCCACGGCCAACACTATTCATTCGATGATGTTTGGCTCGAGCCGCGGTGCGCGAGACCACAGGGCCCCGAACTCTGGTTTGGTGGCTCCTCGTTGCATCAAGCCGTAGTCCGTCGATTGGTTAAATACGGCTCGGGGTTCAATCCGCTGGGGCAACCACTACATCACGAGTTGGAATCGCTCGACCACGCCCTCGGCGAGGCGGGTCGCACTCGAAGCGAGATCGAAATGGTGGGGGGAGTTCGGGGGACGTTTCTCTCCCCGGACGACGTCGCCGACTTGGATCACGCCGTGGATTGCTTATCGGAGCAAGTCGCGTCGGGTTATCGAACCTTCTGTTTCAAACCTTCGATGTTCACCGACGAACTAGGTGAGATTGTTCACGTTTGTGAACGGTTCGTGCGTCGTCTAGGCGACTTGGGCTAGGTACTTGACAGGAATCGTTTGCTCCCGTACGGTTGCACCACTGGTATCAATGTTCAACTCGTGAAGTCGAATTGGGGGCCGATGCGAGTTGTGACTCGCGTATCTCGAACGATGTTGTAGCGCTTTGGAGTGATAGGTTCGTGACTCTTCGAGCCGCTTATTAGGGGGGATTCAATGGAAAACGATGGCGGCGTTCTTCTCGGTCGTGGCAAAGGCACCCTTACGACAGTTGATGCCGTAGCGCAGTCGATGGCGGTGGGGCCAATCTTTTCAGCCGCGGTAATCGGCGGCGCCCTCGCGGGGCTCTCCGGTGGGGTTGGCCCCTTCGTCGTCATCTTGACCATGGTTGGAATCTTGGGCCTGGGTTACATAATTAGCGCCTTCGCGAGAAAGTTCACCGGCGCTGGAGCGGTCTACGAATTTTTGGCCCACACCATTGGCAAAAAGACCGCGATCTTCGCCGCGGCGTCTTACTTCCTCGCGTACGCGTTTTTGGTTGGTGGGCTGCCAATGGCCTTCGGCTCCATCGCGGTGCCGTTCTGGGGCCAGCAGTTTCACCACAATGTCGCGTGGTGGGTGTTCGGCATCGCCCTCATTTTGATTACCACAATTATTAACGTTCTGGGGATTCAGTTTTCGGTGAAGGCTCAGCTGGCCGTGGTCGCCCTTTCGATGATCCCTTTCGTGATCCTGATCGTGGCCATTATCGCCAAGGGCGGTGTAAATGGCAATCACTTTGGCGTCTTCGAGCCCAGTCACATCGCGGCGGGTGGATCGATATTTAAGGGCCTCTTGTTCGCCATCTTGATGTTTGTGGGCTTCGAACTCGCCGCCGTGCTCGGCGAGGAAACGGCCACACCTAAAAAGTCCATTCCGCGGGCGGTTTACGCGGTCATCTTCATTACGGGAGTTTTCTTCGTGCTCACCCAATACGTTGGGACTATCGGGGCGCAGAACCTTTCCATGAACTGGCAAGCCATGGCCACCCACTACGTGGGCACCTGGCTGTCAACGCTGGTCGGAATCGCGATCATGTTGGACATCATCGGCATCGCGATTGGATTCTCGGCGGCCTGCGCCCGGGGCCTATTCGCCCTATCTCGTGATGGACTATTGCCGAAGGTCTTCACGCTCGTTAGCCGGCGTCAAGTCCCGATCGCGGGCACTTTATCCATATCGGCTTTGATGGGGGTTTTGACCGTCTTGGCGGGGTTGATTTGGAATTGGAGCAACGTAACTAAGTCACTGTTGGTGCCCTTCGACGCGTTTTGGATGTTCCTAATCGCTTCGGCGTTTGGTTCCTTCTTAATCTCGCTCATCTACGCGCTCCTTTGTATCGCCGCCGTCAAGATGTTTCGCCAAGACGGGTCGTTGGGCCGGGGATTCATCCCCGCCTTGTTAGGTTTTGGTGTCTCGGCGGGGGGAATCGCGGCCCAATTCATCAGTGGCCTGGCCCCCACGGGTACTGCGTTGTGGGGTCGCAATCTGGCGCTGGTTGGAATAGTGGTTATAGCCGCTTGGCTTATCTTTCACGTGGTGCGCAACCCCGAAGCCGTTGAGTCCGCTGGCGAGCACGCGCTTCGACACGAGTTGACCGAAGTCGAGTTATAAACCGTGCCCGAAGGGGTGATAGTCGTTACCGGTGGCGGTACCGGCATCGGTGCGGCCACCGTCCGGCAACTCGCTTCAGCTGGCTACACGGTCGTAGCGACCGGACGTCGTCAAGAACCACTATCAGCTCTCGTCGAAGAGTGTGGTTGTCTGGCTTTCGTTGGTGACGTGGCTGATTCCAGCGACAACGTACGGCTCGCTCGGTTCGTCGATGAGCAGGTGCCTCCGCTCGTGGGACTCGTCAATGCGGCGGGAGTCATGCTAACGAAAAGCGTGGCAGAAACCAGTTTGGCCGAGTGGAGTCGCGTAATCCAAGTCAACTTGACTGGCGCGTTTGACGTTACGAGGAATCTCTTGCCCGCACTTCGACGTGCGGGAGGAGCGATAGTCATGGTGTCGTCGGTGGCGGCGGACCGGGTGCCCACCGGAGCTGCGGCCTACGCCGTGGCGAAAGCGGGTCTTTCGATGTTGGGAAACGTCGTCGCTATGGAAGAGGGAAGAGGGGAGCGACCCGTACGGTGCAACATCGTTAATCCCGGCTGGACTCGAACCGAAATGGCCGACGCAGAGATGGACGAATTCGGTGAGGTGGCTGGCCTGAGTCGAGAGGCGGCCTACCGGGAAGTGTCTAAGTTGGTGCCCCTCGGTCGTCCCGCGAAGGCGGAAGAAGTCGCTGCGGTCATCGTATTTTTGCTCAGTGACGGCGCCAGCTACGTAAACGGAGCGACCGTCGCCGTCGACGGCGCGCACCGACTCGTTGACGCGGGTTCTCTGCCGATTGACTACAACGTGACGACGAGGTTCCTAGCGTGAGCCGGGTTGGGGGCGTTAGTGGTCAAGGGGAGGTTCGGCACCGAAATCGCACGCTCCCGACGCCGGAGGATCGTTAACCGTTCCCCGCTAGGTGGGCCTTGGTGGTTGATTGATGTCGCGGCGGGCTACTTAGTTACGCGACCCTCGCCCAAGAGAGTTTAAATCTGTTCACTCGGGTGTGGCGTTTGGCCATTGCCATCAGTCTTCGAAGTGGCCGGACTTATCTGTCGAAACCGGCCGACAACGTAAACTGCGTTCTTCCCTGGGCGGCGCCTGGAGTTCCTGCTCGTCGAAGACCCGCTCGCCCAATTGCCTGGCCCGGCGGACTTCGTTCCTCTAGGCGAGACACGAAACGACGGAAACGTCAGTTCACCGCGACGACCATTACCGTGGTTGGACGTTGCCCGCGTGGTGACGGGGATGAAGTAAGTAGCTTCGCTATCGACCGGCAGATCTCGGGGCCATTGATCTATCCGCGAACTTGAGTTGAGCATTGCTTAGCCCCGACTCACCCGTGCGAGAAGTTGACTTTGGGCAGCAGTTTGTTGAGCCGAGCGGGTAGCCACCACGCGGCGCGACCCGTCAAGCGCAAGAGCACGGGGACGAGTACGAGCCGAACCAAGAAAGCGTCGAGGAAGACAGCGACGCCGAGGGTGATCCCCATCTCCTTCGGCGGAAGGGGACCCGAGAGCGCGAAGGTGAAGAACACGGCGATCATCACGACCGCCGCCGAGAAGATGACCCGACCGGAGTGGGCAATCCCGTTGACCATGGCCTCTTTAGGGTCACCGCTGATCTCGTAGTGCTCTTTGGCACTCGAGAGCAGAAAGACGGTGTAGTCCATGGAGATGGCGAAGATCATGGCGAAGAAGAACACCGGACCCCACGCGTCGAGGAATCCCTGAGGGACAAAACCGAGCAGGCCGTGCCCGACTCCGTTCTGAAAAACGAGGCGGGCCACGCCGAAGGCGCCCGCGGTCGCGAGCAAACTGGTGAGGACGCCTATCGCGGCGATGAGCAAAGCCCGCAGCGCCACGACGAGGAGCAGGAAGCCGAGGAGAAGTACGAGACCGATAACGACGGGAGTCTTGGACGCCAGAGCCACCTGGAGGTCGTAGTTCTCGGCGGGTGCGCCACCCACCAAACTCCCGTTGGGCAGTACGCTGCGCAGACGTTGTATGGTCGCGCCGAGCGACGGGCTCGACGGATCAACGTTGGGTACGGCTCCCATCATGGCGAGACGTGGATCAATCTTCGAGTACTGCGGCGGCGTGACGCCGGCGATACCTTGGTCGTGACTCAAGACGCGCTGCGCGACGGTAACTTCGCTGGCCGGCACGATCACCTGAAGTTGGCCCGGCGCACCAACGCCGAAGGCCCGCTGCACTTGCGCGTAGCCAACGCGTGACGACGCCGACGGCGGAACCACCTTGATCGACGGCATCGCCGTCTTGAGTCCCAAGACCGGGACGGCCAGTGCAATGAGAGTGATCAACGACGCCGCCCCGAAGATTAGGGGACGGCGCCACAAGAGCTCACCCCATTTAGCGAAGCGCTTGGAACGGTGTTCGCCAGCGTGCACCCACGGCAGGGCGAACGAGTCGACTCGGTCGCCTAGGTGACCCAACACCGCGGGCAGAAGAGTCAGCGACGCCGCCAACACGAACGCGACGGCCAGCATGACGCCACCCGCCATCGAGCGAAACGCCGGGGAGGGAACCACCATCACGCTGGAAAGTGAGATGAGTACGGTGACGCCCGAGAAAAGCACGGCCTTGCCGGCCGAGTCCATGGTCTCGGCTACTGAATGTCTGACGTCGCGGTGCCGACCGAAGTGTGCTCCACGAAAACGCACCACGATAAAGAGCGCGTAGTCGATACCCAAGGCTAGGGCGAACATCAGCGCGAAGTTCATGGCCCAAATTGAGATGGGCGTGATTTTGGTCAAGAGATCTAACATGCCAGCCGCGCTTAGGAGACCGGCCATGGTGAGCAGTAGGGGAAGTCCCGCCGCGACCAGTGATCCGAACGCGAGAACCAAAATGGCCAACGTCACCGGCCAGGAGAACAGTTCGGATTTCATCATGGCCGTGCGGTTCGCGGTGTTGAAGTCCGACCAGAGCACCGACTCACCGGTCGCCGTTACGGTGATTCCGGAGGAACTCAAGGCCGCGAGGGGTCCCTTCAGCGCATCGGCCACTCGAACCATGGTGTTGGGATCGGACGCCGCCCCGCCGAGCACGATCGCTGTTTGGTCGTTGGCGCTGATCGAGATACCAGGCACCGGTGACACAACTTCACTGATGTTGGAGTTCGCTTTTAGCATCTTCTCGACTGAGTGAATGGTGGCAACTGCGTGTGCACTCGAGAGTGGGGTCTTCGAGTTGACAACCACCTCGATCGCGGAGCTGGCCTGGCCACCGAAATACTTCTGGGCCAGGGTCCTCACCGCCACCGACTGCGAACCGTCGGCCTGCCAACCGGCACCACTCAAAGCCTTTTCTACGTTGGGGGCGAAAGCGCCTAAGGCGACTACGACGAGAAGCCAAGTGAGCAGGACGTGACGCTTGTGCGTGACCGACCAGGCGCCGAGCCGTCCGAGCAGTCCGGGCGTGGGCTCGGGGACGTCGGTGACGTGATGGTGGGGTAGCGCCTGGGGAGTTTTGGTAGTAGCCATTCGTACAGTCTATATACCTGGGGGGGTATCTGAGTACACGAGCGCCACGAACCGTATACCCACTGGGGTATACTATCTCCATGACTTCAAACTGTGATCTGACTGGCACAACTGGTGGGAGGAAGCAGCGCATCCTCTTCTCCCTCGCGGGCACCTTCACCATTACCGGCACGGTGCTCGCCGTCACCGTAAACCTTTGGTTCGCACTCGTGCCCGCAGTGGTGGGCGCAAATCAGCTGCTCATGTCGGCGGTCGGCTGGTGCCCGATGTCGAAACTTCTCGACCAGATACTCGACGCGCCGACGTCCTGAAACCGCGAACCACGCCCGCTAGGGATCGAGCAGGGACCGTGAACTTCACCCGGCTAACTGATACTTTAAGTCTCATGCACGTCCGAGTGAGGGGATCGGATTGCGCGCGAAGGATCTATAGGCGCGCAATGTGTGAAGTCGAGACGTTTCACACGGCAGTACTCGGTGAGGGCCCGAGTTGTAAACGCCGCTCCAGGCGAGTCGAGCAGACTAAGGGACAATCGTAGTGACGAACTCGCAATTAGACATGTGGGAGCAGCGCTTCGCTCAGCAGTCCTATTTTTACGGAACCGAACCGAACGAGTTTCTGCGGGTCAGACTGCCCGAGCTTCCCAAGGGGGCGGCGATGTGCCTAGCGGAAGGCGAAGGCCGTAACGCGGTATTCCTCGCCGAGTCCGGCTACCAGGTTTCCAGCGTCGAACTGACTCCGGCGGGGGTCGCCAAGACCAAGCGGCTCGCGCAGGAGCGCGGAGTAAGGGTCGACGCCGTCGTTGGCGATCTCGCCGACTTCGATCTCGGGCGAGAGAGATGGGATCTGGTCGTCTCTATATTCGCACACGTGCCCCCAGCGTTACGACGGTCGCTCCACCGTCGAGTTGTGAGTTCACTCAAGCCGGGAGGTGTCCTGCTCCTCGAGGCTTACACGCCAGACCAAGTAGGGCGAGGAACCGGTGGCCCTCAAGATTCCCTCCTGACGATGACGCTCGAGGGCCTAGCGGTGGAACTCGCGCCCTTGGAGTTTGTATACGGCGAGGAACTCGAACGTGACGTTTACGAGGGGTCAGGTCACACTGGACAAGGCGCCGTCGTCCAGGTAGTCGCGCGTAAATCGGTGTAGAGGTTCGCTCAAAGCGAAGCGCGGTTCCGACTTAGGCGGAAATGCTGGTGGTTTAGGTACATCATCTTGATCGGAACGTCAGGAGATTTCGATTGCGGAAATTACCGCAACGAGCCTTTGAGCGGCTTCGGCTGCGAGTTCGGCCAACTCCACGTTCGGCATTAGATCGCGCGGGTCGGCGATCGCTACGCGGGTACCGTTCGAGACCGTCTCGAGTACGACGTTGCAGGGCAATATGAGTGTGACGGTGGGATCGATTGTCAGGGCGCGATTGGCGAAGTCAGGGTTGCACGCACCCAAGATCTTGAGTGGACTTCTGTCAACCCCGATCTTTGCCTTAAGTACGGCGGCAACGTCCATCTCGGTCAAGACTCCGAACCCCTGATCGCCGAGTGCCGAACGGACTATAAGTTCAGCCTGGGCCATCGGTGCCGCAATAGTAGTTTCGAGAGCTTTCATTTTTGCCTCACGTTAATTTCATGAACATGTTCTGGACCTGGTCAATCGCGTAGCCGTCGGCGGCGGCCTCTTCTGGGTGCTCCAAGCAAAAGGTCATCCCCGAGGCGACCAATTTGAACCCGGCCCTCTCCAATGCCTTCGTCGCCGCACTGAGTTGGGTCACAATATCGCGGCACTCGCGTCCCTCGGCCAGCATTTTTTCAACTCCCCGCACCTGGCCCTCGACGCGGCGTAGACGTTTGCGGAGATCGTCCACGACCTCTTCGGGTATCTGCACCTCTCACCTCCAATACTTACATACCGTACAGGGTATGCACAGAGATTACTCGGAATCAAGTTTGTTACTCGATCTGGACGGATGTTGAACTCACAGAAGAAGCGGGACTATCTTCGATGCCGATCTCCTGCTCTGACCGATCGAATTGAAAAATAACTGACTGGCCCCCAGTCGACGCACGCAGCATGATGTTCAAAACCGGTGTCAGGGGAACTGGGGGCAGACTCATCTCTCATTGTGACGAAGGAACCGCTGGACGCCGTCTCTTGAACACGCTTTCGGTACGACAGCTCGTACGTCAAGTTCAACTGAAGCGCCAATTGCGATCGTAGCACTGCGTCGCACAATCGGCTACACTACTCTCATGACCAAAACCATTGCCCAGCGTGAACTACGCAACGAGAACGCGAAGGTGATCGACGAGGTCGTCGCTGGGGAAAGTTTCGTGGTGACCCGCAACGGAATCCCGGTGGCCGAATTACGCCCTCTCTTCGCGCCACGGCGAACCGTTGTTCCGAAGTCCGCCATTGCTCATTTCGCCGAGACCGGGCCGCGCATTGACGCAAAGCGATTTCGAGCCGACTTCGACAACTTCGTTGACCAAGAGTTCTAGATGACTACGGGCCTGCTCGATACTTCAGTGGTCATCGACTGGGATGAACCCGCGGTCCAACGATCGTTGCCCGAGGAGATTTCGGTGAGTGCGATCACACTTGCAGTGTTGGCCGCAGGACCAATGCTGGCGTCGTCGGTCACCGAGCAAGCAAACCGCCAGGCTCGCCTTCAGCAAACGGAGGCGACCTTCGAACCCATCCCCTTTGACGCTGCGGCCGCGCGCAGTTTTGGACAAGTAGTTGCGGCTGTTGCCAGCACCGGACGAACCCACCGATTACGCATGGCCGAACTATTGATCGCGGCAATCGCCCACGCTAACGGTCTGACGCTCTACACGCGCAATCCAGACGATTTCATTGGTCTCGAAGCATTGATTCAAGTAATTACCGTCTGAACCCAATGCGGTTCATTCGATTCAACTTCGTGGACCTTGAGTCACACAATGAGAACCACTCGGTTTCTTTGCTCGCACGAAAGTCGAGCATCCTTGAAGAGCAGATGTCGTCTACAGCAAGTCGATGAATTCACTCACCGTAACGTCAGACTGTCGAAGAATTGCCGCAAGCGTCCCACGGGCAAGTTCTCGGTGAATCGGGACAATCACAGTTCTGCCGCCTTGATTGCGGAGTTTCACGTGACTACCTCGCTGCCCGATCTCTGCAAAGCCAATCTTCTTGAGCGCAGAGACGGTCTCTTGACCGGAAACAACGGGTAGCGCGGGGCTCACGCAGGAATCAATACCGTGGTGATGATCGGTGGCTCTATTGCGTCGGGGAGGTCTTCCCCTTCGAAGTACAAGCCCAGCGCTTCTTCGAGATTTGCGACAGCCTCATCAACAGTCTCACCTTGACTCACTACGTCGACGTCAAGGCACCTGGCGACGTACCAAGGCTCTTCGTGGGTGACCGCGACAGTAAACTTCATAATTTAAATCGTACCAGCGACCTGTGTTATCAGACCCGGTTCTTATTCAGCCCACGTAGTGGAGGTACGGGGACTCGAACCCCGGACCCCTTGCATGCCATGCAAGTGCTCTACCAGCTGAGCTATACCCCCAATTTGGTCTACTGATGTTAGCAGTCGACGCAACGACCGCTTTCGACGTCCGAAACGTTGAATGCCGTTGCGCGAGGCTTTTTGGCGGCGGGTGAGCGTAGACGTCTGCGGGACATTTCTCTTATCACTCTTCGTCGGTGAGGCGAACGCGCACCGATTTTGGCAAACCGCTAACGACACGGTCGTAGGAGTGAGTCATCATAAGTCTTAACTGTCGGTCGGGTACCGTCCCGTCGAGCACGATGGTATTCCAGTGGAGTTTGTTGAGGTGGTATCCGGGCACCACCGCCGTATACCGCGCCCGAAGCTCCGCGGCCCAGCTCGGTTCGCACTTTAGGGAGAGGGACGGGTGCGGACCCTCTGGTGAAAAGATCGCGAACATCTTGCCCGCAACTTTATAGACATCGACGGAGGGCCCAAAGGGCTGCTCCTCGCTGGCGTCGCGGAACGCACTGAGAAATACCGCAATCTCTTCTGGCCGCACGGCCCGAGCGTACGCGACATCGTGGAAGAGTCGTCGAGTCGTTACGGGCGGCTGAGCATTACGTCGCAGAGTTGGATTGGTTGGGACAGCTGAGGAGTGTGGCCGCTGAGCAAATTAGTACGAAAACGGCACCGCGCGGCCATGAGTTTTTGAATCTCGGGGTCGACGGCCCGGTCATTTTGGCAACTGACGTATTGAGAGACTACGTCGACTTCCGGTGCGCTGCGGGCGCCGCGCAGGCTCTTCGTAGTCTGGGTGGAGTGCATTGATACGGCCCACCGAGCCGTTTCGTCGTCGCAGTCGTGGTACAGGGCCGCCGTCGATCGTTCTGGGTTGAGGCGCAGGTACTCGCCGTCGACCTCAATCGCCTCATCGAGCAGCGTTCTCACCGGAACCTCGCGGCTGGCTTCGGTGACGCTCTGGCCGAGGTTTGGGACGAACGCCGCGACGTAGACGAGCCGCTCAAGGTTCTCTACGCTCGCGGCGGCCTCGGTGATCACGGCGCCACCGTAACTGTGACCGACGAGCACTACCGGCCCCAAGTCCTGCGCGACGGCGCTGACCGCGAGGGCGTCGTCCGCGAGCGAGGTGGTCGGTTCGGCTCCGCGTGTCGAGCTGGGAAGGTTTACCACGATAAAGGCGACACTCCTTCGGCTCAGTTCGCGGCCGACGTCGCGCCAACTCCACGCGCCACCCCACGCGCCGTGCACGAGAACGTACGTCGAGTCGCCCACTGGTCTCCTTGGTGAGAGAGGGCCCCCGCTCTCTCTAGAATGTCGTAATGAACCGGCCATTTGACGTTAGCGCCGTGGAGGCCAAGTGGCAGGCGATCTGGCGCGACGAAGGCACCTACGAAGTCGACAACGACGATCCCCGCGAGCGGTTTTACGCCCTAACGATGTATCCCTACCCCTCGGGTGCGGCCCACCAGGGCCACGTGCGCAACTACATCTTCGGCGATCTCGTGGTCCGGTATCAGACCATGAGGGGCCGGGCCGTTCTCTCGCCCTTTGGCTTTGACTCCTTCGGTCTCCCCGCCGAAAACGCCGCCATCAAGGACAACAGCCACCCCCGGCCATACACCGAAGCGCGGATGCGCGAATTGAAGTCCTCGGTCGTGCGCTTAGGGGCCGTCTACGACTGGCGCCGCGAAACCTACAGTCACGATCCCCAGTACATCAAATGGTCTCAGAGCATCTTCCTGGCCTTTTTGCGCAACGGCCTCGCGTATCGCGCCGGGGCTCGGGTGAACTGGTGCCCGGGCTGTCTCACCGTGCTCGCCAACGAACAGGTCCTGGCGGACGGCACGTGCGAACGCTCGGGTGATCTCGTGGTGCGCCGAGACCTCGAACAGTGGTTCTTTCGTATCACGGCTTACGCCGACGAGCTGCTCACGTGCCTGGACGACTTGGAGTGGCCCGAAAGAGTAAAGACCATGCAGCGCAACTGGATAGGCCGCTCCGAGGGCGTCGCCTTCGACCTCGCGGTGGCCGACGACTCGGGCAGGGTGTTGCGGGTCTTTACGACGAGACCTGACACCGGTTTTGGCGTCACCTACGCCGTCGTTGCGCCCGAACACCCGCTGCTCGAGGGACTCACGACCAGCGCGCAGCGCGCGGCCGTCGCGGGAATCGTCGAACGGGCGAACTCGATTTCGGACCTGGAGCGAACGACCGCCTCGCGCGAGGGCGACGGACTCGATAAGCGCGGTGCCTTCACCGGTTCTTTCGTCCGCAACCCCTTCAGTGGCGAGATCGTACCGGTCTACGTGGCCGATTACGTCTTGGGCAACTACGGGACCGGCGCCATTATGGCCGTTCCGGGAGAGGACGAGCGGGACTACGAGTTCGCCCAGGTGCACGACCTACCCGTCGTGCGTACGGTGCAGCCGCCGCCCGACTTCGCCGGGGGGCCCTACACCGGCGACGGTGTGCACGTCAACTCCGGTTTTTTGGACGGCTTAAGCGGTGCGACAGCGATCGACGGCGCGACGCAGTTTCTCATCGAGCACGCCAACGGCGAGCGAACCGTCAACTATCGCCTACGTGACTGGCTGGTCTCGCGTCAGCGCTTTTGGGGGTGCCCCATCCCCGTGGTCTACTGCGAAGTGTGTGGGGTCGTGGCGGTGCCCCAGGAACAGTTGCCGGTACTGGCCCCCGACGACGTAGTGATGGACCGCAGTGGACAGTCGCCCCTCGCCACGCACGCGGCCTTCGTCAATACTGTCTGCCCCGTCTGCGGCGAACCGGCTCGGCGCGAGAGCGACACCATGGACACCTTCACCGACTCCTCGTGGTACTTCCTTCGTTTCGCTGACCCATTTAGCGAAGGCGTCGCTTTCGACCCCGCCCAAGTTGCCCGGTGGATGCCCGTGGACCAGTACATCGGCGGGATCGAACACGCCATATTGCATCTGCTCTACGCACGCTTCTACGTCAAGGCCCTGGTCGACATCGGCCTCGCTCGCGGCGTCGCGCGCGAGCCCTTCCAGCGCCTCTTCACTCAAGGCATGGTCCGTATAAACGGCGTCAAGATGTCTAAGTCCAAGGGCAACGCCGTGACCCCCGAGCAGTACTACCCCACGGTGGGCGCCGACGGGCAGCGCCTCTTTCACCTCTTCGTCGCCGCGCCCACCGACGACTGGGATTGGAATGATCAGACCGACGACCTCATTGAGGGTTGCGCCCGTTTCATCGATCGGTTCTATCGCCTCTGGCACTACGAGGACGTCACGGTGCGCGACTCACTCACCGACGACGACCTCGCCTTGCGACGGGTGGTGCACCGCACGATCGAGCGCGTTACCCGCGACTTCGATCGGTGGAGTTTCAACACCGCCGTGGCGGCCGTTATGGAGTTGCTCAACGCCACATCGAAACTGGCGCGCTCGGCGGGTGGGGTGGAGCGCACCACCCTCGACGAAGCCCTAAGGACTTTGGCCTTGCTGATGGCGCCGATGGCGCCGCACATCACCGCCGAACTTTGGCAGAGTCGCTACCCCAACGAGGTGGGAGTGCACCAGTCGTCCTGGCCGGTCGCGGACGGGGAACTGGTCGCCGAGAGCGACGTCACCATGGTCGTGCAGGTGAACGGTAAAGTCCGTGAGCGCTGCCGGGTCCCGGTAACGATTAGCGAAAGTGAGGCGGTGGCTCTCGCTCTAGGTCTCGACGCGGTCGTCGCGGCCCTCGGCGGGGCGACGCCTTCGCGGGTGGTGGCCCGCCCGCCCCGACTGGTCAACGTCGTTC
>JAKBAB010000021.1 GCA_021815645.1 Actinomycetes bacterium | reverse complement strand
GCGGCGCTCGCGCGCCGTGAACTCGAGGGGGCCGGCGTCGAACTAGTGATGGGGGAGAACACCCGGGTCGATACCGGAATATGTTTGGTGCTCGTCGAACCCGGTGGTGAGAGAACCTTCGTCACCTCCGCGGGCGCCGAGACGACGGTGCGCGCGAGTGATTTAGAGGCGCTAGACCTTCGCGACGGCGACTTCGTTCTCCTGTCCGGCTATAACGTTATGGACTCGCGCGACGCCGACGTGGTCGTGAAGTGGTTGTCGACGTTGCCCCTCGGGGTTATCGTGGTCTTCGACCCAGCGACTCGGGTCCACGACATCGCTTCCGGCGCCCTCACGGCCGTGCTCGCTCGCACGCAGTGGCTCGTCTGTAATGAGACCGAGGCCCGTTATCTTCTCGCGGGTAGTGATCAATCCGACCTCGCGGGTGCGCTCGCGACGCGCGCCGCCGTGAACGTTGTGGTGCGCGTCGGCCCGCGGGGCTGCTGGGTCGCCCTCGCCGGCGGGCCCGGGGTCGCCGTGGCGGGCTTCGCCTCGAGCGCCGTGGACACCAACGGGGCGGGCGACGTACACAACGGCGTTTTCATCGCCGAACTCGCGCGCGGTGAAGATTGCTGGGGGGCCGCGCGGTGGGCGAACGCCGCCGCGGCGATCTCTATCGCCCGATCGGGGCCGGCGACGTGTCCCACTCGAGACGAGGTCGCGACCTGGCTCGAGGGCGAGTCGCCCTCGGGGTGACGGCGAGTCACTGGAACCCGGCCGCGGCCGGCCGGTTTCAATCCGGGAGTTGGAAACGGGGCCCCTGTCAACTCCGATTCGCCGTCCCGGTCGCACGAAACTCCCATCCCCCAGTTCGCTCATCGGGTCGTAGATAGTTGAAAGGTGATGGGGGAGCGGGGGGGAGAAGCGGCTGCGCCCGCGACGTGCGTCAGTCGTTACGCGGTGCTCGACGACTGTCCGAACTGCGACGGCCCCCTACGACCCGAGCACGCTCACTTTCGCTGTGCGCGCTGCGGCTGGCGCGATAGCTGTTGCGACTGACCGGCGACCGCTGGAAAGTTGCCGCCGGATCACTCGGGAATCACCCTTCGTTCGCACATCGTTAATCTGGCTCGGGTACCCTTCGCGCAGGTCGAGCGGAGGTGGTAGTGGTGGACGAGGTGATGCGTTCGACGCAGCGGCCCGAGGTGATTGACGCGACGTTGGCCGCGCTCGATCCCGACCGGGACCGACCGCCCTCGGTCATGGAGGTCGACTCTCTAACGCTACGGTTTGGCGAAAAGACCATTTTGAGTGACGTATCGGTGGCCTTTCCTCGGGGAACCGTCACCGCACTTATCGGACCTACGGGTTCGGGCAAGTCGACGTTTCTGCGAACCCTTAATCGAATGAACGACAGGGTCTCTGGTTTCCGCCACGACGGCGACGTAACCCTCGACGGGGTGAGTGTGTGGGCCCCTCACCAAGATCTGCTGAGCGTACGTCGAAGGGTGGGCATGCTTTTCCAGCGGCCCAATCCTTTTCCCATGTCGATTAGGGACAACGTCGTGGCGGGGGTGAAGGCTCACGGCATCGCCAAAGGGCGCCAACTCGACGTCGTCGCGGAAACGCGACTTCGCGAAGTCGGTCTGTGGGACGCGGTCAAGGATCGACTGGGTGAGTCGCCCTTTCGACTCTCGGGCGGTCAGCAGCAGTTGCTGTGCCTCGCGCGGGCGCTGGCGGTGGGCCCGGAGATGTTGCTGCTCGACGAGCCGACTTCTTCGCTCGATCCCGGGTCGACGGAATCAGTTGAGAATCTCATGCGCCAGTTGACCCCGGCGCTCACCCTTATCGTCGTCACCCACAACCTCGGCCAAGCCCGCCGTGTCTCGCAGTCCACGATTCTCTTTTACGACGGCCGGTTAATTGAGCACGGCGCGACGAGCGAACTCTTTGACGCCCCGAGGGATCCCCGCACGCAACGGTACGTTAACGGCCTGATGGGCTGAGGTCGCTTCGTAGGTCGCGGCGACGCGAACAGTTTCCATCAACGCGTTTCGAGCGACGCGCTTTGACTCGCGTCAAATCGATTCGGGCCGTCGCCGAGAAAACATCCACGACTCACCCGTTCGTCGCGCGTCGTTCATCTGCGCTCTTTAACTTTGGGGCCACAAAGTATAAGGAGGAGTTACGTGTTAGGTAAGAACGCAATACGGCGGGGGTCCGCGTCGGCGCTCGTAATCGTGATCGCGGGAGCGATGACTGTTGGGGGCGTGACGTCGCTGGCCTCGGCCAAGACGACGCACCACAAGAAGAAGAAGCCGCCAGTCTCAGCGGTAGTGAAGGTTGAAACGCCGCCCAGCGCGAACTTGACCGAGACCGGTAGCACCTTGCTCTACCCGTTGTGGAACATCTGGGCGCCCGCGTACCAGAGCGTTTTTTCTCAGGTCAACGTGACGACCGGTGGAACGGGCTCGGGTACCGGAATCGCCGACGCGGCGAGCGGGACGGTCAACATTGGCTCCTCGGACGCTTACCTGTCGTCGAGTCAACTCCAGTCCACCCCAAACCTGTTGAACATTCCCCTAGGAATCTCGTACCAGATGATCGTTTACAACGTCACCGGAATCCGCTCGCACCTCAACCTCAACGGCACGGTGCTGGCCGAGATCTACCAAGGGACGATCACCAACTGGAACGACCCGGCGATCGCCGCGCTTAATCCCAAAGTGACTTTGCCGAACCTGCCCATCGTGGCGCTGCACCGTTCCGACGGCAGTGGCGACACCTTCATCTTCACCCAGTACCTGTCGCGGACGGATCCGAGCTGGAGCAGTTCGGTCTCTTACGGCACGACGGTGTCGTGGCCGACCATTAAGAACAGCCTGGGCGAGCAGGGTAACGGCGGCATGGTGTCGGGTTGCAACGTCACACCCGGGTGCATTGCCTACGTGGGCATCAGCTTCTTGAGTGACGTCCTCAACGACGGACTCGCCTACGGGGCACTACGCAACGGTGACGGTCAGTACGTGTTGCCGAATCCGACCTCGGCCGGACTGGAGTCCGCGGCCTACCAGAGGCAGACGCCGGCCAACGGCACTATTTCGATGATCAATGGACGCGTCAAGGGTGGCTACCCGATCGTCAACTACGAGTACGCCATCGTGAATAAGGACCAAAGCAGCGCTTCGACGGCCCGGGCGGTCCGCTCACTTCTGGAGTGGTGCATCAACTTAAAGGACGGCAACAGCGCACAGTACCTCTCTCAGGTACGCTTCGTCGCCCTACCCCCGAGCGTGCGCGCTCAGTCCGTAGTGCAGATACACAAGATTCAATAGCGCGGTGACCGGGCCCGCCGACTTCGGCTCGCCGGACTCCGTGACCACGGGCCCCGTCCCCCCCCTTCGACCGGCGCGTCGAAGGGGGGGGATCTTGCGTCGTTGCGAGGAGCCGCTGTGGCGATGGGGCGGACGCGTCGCGTCTCTAATTCCCCTGGCCGGGCTGACTTTCGTCCTCGTGGTGCTCGCCGTCAAGGCGTGGCCGGCCATTAGGGTCAACGGTCCGGGCTTCTTGACCCGTTCACTGTGGCAACCGGGGTCAACCTACGGCGCACCGGTGCGCACCGGTGGCGTCTTACATCCGGTGGGGTCGAGTTACGGTGCGTGGCCGCTCATCGCCGGCACGCTCCAGTCCTCTTTCATCGCGGTCCTCGTGGCGTTACCGATCTCGTTGGGCGCGGCCTTCGCGCTCACCGAACGACTCCCAAAGTGGCTCTCGCGACCGCTGGGTTTTTTCGTCGAAGTGCTCGCCGGAATCCCGAGCGTCATTATTGGACTCTGGGGCGTGCTCGAGTTGGGGCCGTTCCTCGCTCGGCACGTCTACCCCCTTATCGCCAATCACGTGCCCAACGTCGCGGTCCTGCGTTACTTTCGCGGCTCGACGGGCTACGGGGAGGGACTCATGACGTCGGGACTGGTGCTCGGACTCATGATCGTGCCGATTATCGCGTCGACCACGCGCGACCTCTTCCTCCAGGTACCGCCCTTGCCCAAAGAGGGCGGCGAAGCGCTCGGGATGACCGACGCGGAAGTGGCTCGCTGGATAACGGTTCCCTGGGTCCGCTCGGGCATCATCGGCGCCACGGTGCTGGGCCTCGGTCGCGCGCTCGGTGAGACAATCGCCGTCGCGATGGTGTCGGGTTCGATACTCGGCCAAGTCGCCCCCAACGTCTACGGCACCATGACGACCATCGCCGCCACGATCGTGAGTCAACTGGACTCCGCCGCGACCGACGGGACGGGTTTCGCCGTCGCCACGTTGGCCGAAGCCGGTCTGATATTGGCCGTGATATCCATTGCGGTCAACGTCGCCGCTCGCGGTATCGTCAACCGGACGTCGCGATTGGCCGCGCCGGTGGGACGGGTGTAGTCGTGGTCGATATCAGTCGGTCCTACCCGAACACGCGACCACGACGGTGGCGCCAGATGGCCTTTCGCACGGCCAGCGTCGTGGCCCTGGGGTTCGTGGTCGGTCCGGCGCTGTGGCTCATCGTGGGCGTCATCGCCCGCGCGGTGCCCCACTGGCGCTGGAACGTGCTCACGACGGTCCCCTTGGGCAACGGCGGCGGCCTCGAAAACGCGCTGCTGGGAACTTTGGTCATAATGGCCGGGGTACTGGTGCTAGCCGGGACGGTCGGGGTTCTCGCCGGTATCCACTTCGCCGAGTTGGCGCGACCTAAGCGAAACGGCCGGGCGGGGTCCTCCTCACTGCGCGTCGCTTCGGAGGTTCTCTCGGGGTTTCCCTCGATCGTGCTGGGCTACGTCGGGTACGTGGCGCTGTGCGTGGGCTTGCACTGGGGCTTTTCGTTGCTCCCGGCGTTACTCATCCTTTCGCTTATGGTGGTGCCCTACATCGCCAAATCTACGGAGTCGGCCCTTCGACAAGTGCCGACTAGTTATCGCGAGGGCGCCGACGCCCTGGGGATGGCGACCGGCTACGCCCTGCGCAAAGTGGTGATCCGCTCGGCGATGCCCGGAATCGTCACCGGCGTCTTGATCGCGCTATCGATCGCCGGTGGCGAAACCGCGCCACTGCTTTACACGGCGGGAATCACCAACAGCCTGCCCTCGAGCGCTCTGGTTCACCAGCCCATCGCGTACCTCACTTACTACGTATGGACCGACTACAACCAGCCCTCGGCCCAGGCGCACAATCTCTCTTACGACGCCGCGTTGATACTGATCGTCCTAGTGTTGATACTGCTCGTGAGCGCGAGAGTCATCGTCTATCGGACCCAACGCCACAGCGAGAGTCGGCGGTAGCCGGGCTTCGCCAACGGCTCGTGCGTGTCAGACTGTTGACGTCGAGGGGGCGTGGTGGACGAACTGTGGCGCGAATCGGCCTCATCTTTGGCCGAACTTATTCGGCGAGGCGAGGTGACGTCGCGCGAGGTCGCGCGGGCCCACCTCGGGCGCATCGAGGAGGTCAACTCGGCGCTCAACGCCGTGGTGGAAGTACGGGAGTCGGAGGTCCTCGAGGCGGCCGACGCCGCCGACGCGCACCAGCGTTCGGGGGGATCGCTGGGGGTCTTGCACGGTGTGCCATTCACGGTGAAGACGAACCTCGACGTGAGTGGCTACGCCACGACGCAGGGAACCGCCGCGTATCGCGACGTCGTGGCGACCCGCGACGCTCCGATCGTTGAGCGACTGCGGGCCGCGGGCGCCGTAGTACTGGCGAGAACCAACATGCCCGACCTCGGTCTACGGGTTAACACCGAATCGTCTCTATACGGCGCTACGCACAACCCGTGGCGTCACGGCGTGACGGCGGGGGGTTCGTCGGGGGGCGACGCGGCGGCCCTGGCCGCGGGAATGAGCCCCCTCGGCCTCGGCAACGATATTGGGGGATCCCTGCGGAACCCCGCCTACTGCTGTGGGGTGGCGTCGCTTAAACCGTCGCGCGGGCGCATTCCCCGCGGGAACCCGAGCGCGCTCGACCTTCCCCCGCTCAACTCACAGATCATGGCGGTAGACGGCTTATTGGCGCGTCGCGTGGGCGACCTGCGCGAAGCGCTTTCGGTGGTCGCGGGCGCGCACCAAAACGATCCCCTCTCCCTCGACGTAGCGCTTCGTGGGGCCCCGGTCGCCCGGCGAGTGGCGCTCGTCGCCGAGCCCGAGGGCGGGGCCACCGATCCGGCGATCGCCGAAGGCGTGCGCGCGGCCGGTCGGGCCCTGGCCGCGGCCGGTTACGAAGTCGAGCAGATCGCCCCGCCACTACTCAGCGAGTGTTACGTCAATTGGGGGGAGCTGATGTGGACGAGTTTGCGGGTCATCCGCTCTCGCCTCGAGGCGGTGATGGGACCGGACGCTCGTCGCTACTTAGAGCTAACCGACGTCGAGTTTGCGCCCGTTAGTGGGCCGTCGCAGGCGCTCATGCACGAGACCCGCTTTCGCATTGCGCGCGCTTGGCGACAGTTCTTCACCACTTACCCACTCGTGGTGGGTCCGACCTGGACGCAGCCGCCCTTCCCGCTGGGCGCCGACGTCGTGGACCGCGAGGGGGCGTGGCGCGTCGTGGAGATGTGTCGTTTCGTCCTGCCCGCCAACCTGCTCGGTCTCCCCGTCGCTTGCGTAGCGACCGGCCTCAACGACGGCCTACCGACCGGGGTACAGGTCATCGGGGACCGGTTTCGCGAGGACCTGTGCCTTGACGCCGCCGACGTCATCGAGCACTCCCTCGGGGTACTCACCCCGATCGACCCGCGCGGCCCGTCGTGAGAAACTAGGACGCCTCGGCGCGCGGTCCTAAATGACTTCGCGCAGCGAACCGTCGTCAACGTCAAAGACGAAGCCGCGAATGTCGGTGGAGTCGAGGAACGAACTCGCCCGCAGCGCGCCCAGGGTGTCTCTAACGTCTTGGTTAACGTCGACGAAGGCGCCCAGAGTAAAGCCGGGCCGGGCGCCCGTAGCGGCGGCCACGTCGTCGAGCACCCGAGACTCGTCGAGACCTTCGAGGCCGCAGCGGGTGTGGTGAACGACCATCACCGATCGGGTCCCGAGCAGGCGTTGGCTGATCATTAGCGAGCGAAGGGCGTCGTCGGTCGCGAGCCCGCCGGCGTTTCGCACCAGGTGGGCGTCGCCGAGTTCGAGGCCGAGGGCGCCGAAGAGGTCGAGCCGCGAGTCCATGCAGGTCAGTACGGCGAGCGCGCGTCGCGGCGCCGTCGCCATGACGAGTTGCCCGTGAGCGGAGACGTACGCGCGGTTGTGGGCGAGTAACTCATCGATCACGCTCACCGGGCCAGTTTACTTACCGGTGACCCGAGGGGCGTTACGCTCACCCCGGGAGGCGATATGCAAACTGGTGAAGAGATTCGAAATGAATTACGGGAACCGGCCCACGACTTAGGGGAGCTAATACCCGAAGTGATGACGCATTACGGCGCTATGGCGAGGGCCGCGATGAAGGACGGTCAGCTCAGCCGGGGCGTCAAGGAACTCGTCGCGCTCGCCATTGCGGTGACTCGCGAGTGTGACGGGTGCATCGTCGCTCACGCGCGGGGCTGCGCGCGCGCGGGCGTTACGCGTGAGCAGGTGGGCGAAGTGATGGGGGTCGCCGTGGCGATGAACGGGGGACCGGGAACGGTGTGGGCCCCCCGCGCGCTTCGTTGCTTCGACGAGGCGCGTGCGGTTCAGAACTCGTAGGGGAGGCGAATGATGCCGTTGATGAACAGTGACACCAGGGGCGTCGGCGGAGCTACGGCGTGAATCGATGGGTAGCGCGAGAGCAGCTGGTGCCACATCACCGTTATCTCTCGACGCGCTAAGTGCGCGCCGAGGCAGAAGTGGGGGCCCGGGGCGCCGAAACCGAAGTGATCGTTCGGAGTTCGCCCGACGTCGAATAGCTCGGGACGGGTGAAGGCGGCCTCGTCGCGGTTAGCGGAGTTATAGAACATGACAACCTTGTCGCCCTCCACGAGGTCTACTCCGGACAGGGTGTACTCGCGCGCTACGGTGCGGCGCATGAAGATCGCGGGCGTGGACCAGCGTACGATCTCGTCCGTGGCCGTTTTGGCGAGGCCCTCGAAGTCGTCGATGAGCCGCTGCTTCTCGTCGGGAAAGTCGCCGAAGGCGACGAGGGAGTGGGCCAGTGCGTTTCGGGTGGTCTCGTTACCGGCGGCTAGGAGCAAAATGAAGAAGGAGGCCAGTTCTTGGTGGGTCAGTTTCTCCGACTCGATTTCGGCGTTGACGAGGGCGCTCGTGATGTCGTCAATCGGTTGGTCCACTCGAAACTTCGCTAAATCCATCATCAGTTCGGTCAACGTCGCTCCGGCCTCGAGGACGGCCACGATCGGGTCGTGACCTTGGGGAATGAAGGCGGGGTCCCCGTTGGACAAGATGACGTTCGAGCAGCGCAGGACCGTGTCGTGCTCACTCGCCGGCACGCCCATCATCGAGCAGATGATCTCGAGGGGAAAGGGTGCGGCCACGTCGGCGACGAAATCTCCCGTGCCCCGGTGGCGCGCGTTCGTTACGGTGCGCTCGGCGACGCGCTCGACGGACTCTTCGACGGCGCGAATGTTGCGGGGACTAAAGGCCTTGGACACGATGCGCCTTAGGCGCACGTGCTTGGGGTCATCGGTCGAAATCATGCCCGAGAAGTACTCCACCATCTCGGGCGGCAGGTCGAATATGGTCACGGCGCCGGGCCCGGAGAGGAAGACCTCGGGTTGGCGCGATATCTCCGCGACGTCGTGGTGGCGGGTGATGGCGTAGTAACCGCCGGCCGGAGGAAAGACGAAGTCGGTGCCCTCGATGACGATGTCGTCGAAGTGGGCGATGGGCCTCTCTCGCCGCAGCGTCGCGAAACCCGCCTCGCGTTCGGCGAGGGGGCGTCGCCAGAAATCTAAGTTAGTGAGGTCGATGTCCTCGAGTCGTAGCGTGGTAGTCACCGGGTCCATCGTCGTCAGCGTAGTAAATCGGGGGCACGCGGCGGCGCTTTCCCGACAGACTGGGGGGGTGGAGTTGACCAACGAAGAGCGGGCGAGTCGCCTGGCGGCGCTGAACGCGTTACTCGACCTGATGCGTCCCTCGGTTCAGGCCGACGGGGGTGACTTGGTATTGGTGCGCTGCGACGTTGAAGCGGGCGTGGTGGAAGTGCAGCTACAAGGCGCCTGTTCGAGTTGCGCGATATCGTCCGACACTCTTCAAGGCGGGGTGACGCGGATTTTGAAAGATCGCCTCGACTGGGTGCGCGAGGTGATCGGCGGGGTCGACGACTCCCTCGACCCCGAGAGCTCGTCCCTATTGGGGACGGGGGGCTACGTCCCGCGTTACCGTTCGCAGTAGCGGGTAGTTATCAGCGGTCGTAATTATCGATCGACTCTCCCGTAAGTAGTTCGCCTTCGCGCCACAGCCGCGCGGCGACGTCGGGCGAGCGAGCGCTACGCGGTAGCCGCACGAGTGTCGTGGGCCCCGCCAGCGAGAACGGTCCCCCCGGTCCGTAGTAGGCCCCGGGCAGAGGGTCCGCAGTCGCCGCCACCAAAATCGGCTCTACGCCCGCGGTGACGTCTTGGGCGAGGAGGGGAGCCAGTCGGGCGATCCACCCGCGCCGCGACCGCCCGCCCTCGTAAGGTGCGGTCGTGAGAAAGAGGTTGGTGCGCGTGAAGCCCGGGTGGGCCGCCACGCTGGTGAGGGGCCACTCCCGGGCGAGCGCCACGAGGGAGAGGTGCTGGGCCATGAGTAGTTCGGCCAACTTGGACCGCGCGTACGCGCCGTAAGGCAGTAGGTGTCGCCGAGGGCGTTTAACGCCGACCTCGAATCGTCCTACGGCCGCGGCGAGGGAACTGACGGTAACGACGCGGGGCGCCGCCGCGCGAAGCAGGAGGGGAAGCAGGCGAACGGTCAGGGCGAAGTGGCCGAGGAAGTTCGTGGCCCAGTTGAGTTCCCACCCGTCGGGGGTTTCGAGTCGCCGGCCCGTCGACATGACACCGGCGTTGTTTATGAGGGTGTCGACGGGCCGGCCCTCGGCGGTGAGTGCGTCGGCGAAATCTCGGACCGACGCCAGGTCGGCTAAGTCGACCCGGCGTACTCGCACCTTTGACGGTGGGTGCTCCTCGACAATCTTTTGACGCGTCGCTTCACCGCGTTCTCCACTGCGCACCGCGAGGACTACCTCGGCGCCGGCGACGGCGAGGCGACGGGCCGCCTCACGGCCCGTACCGCTACTCGCCCCGGTCACCACGACGAGGCGGCCGGACTGATCGGGCAACTCGTACATCGTGGTCCCTTCGTACGGGGGTCGTGGCCCCGAGCGGACCGAGCGTGTTGCTTCGTTGGCTACGTGGCGGAGACTTTGGGTTCCTTGGGCAGGCCCAGCGCCCGTTCGCCAATGATGTTTCGCTGAATTTCGGCCGTGCCGCCCCAGATAGTTTCCGAGCGCGAGAAGAAGAACGCTGCTTGTATCTCGGATACGGGGTAGTCGGCTCGTCCCCGCCGGCTCCCCGACGTGAGCGAATCGTCGGGGCCGTGTCCCGTGAGGATCTGGCCCGACATGCCCAGGATGTTGACGGCGAGGTTGGAAGATGATCGGTGCGCTTCTGACCAGAACATCTTGTTACACGCGCCCAGGCGCGCGGCGTCGTGCGAACCACGTAGCGCGTCGGTGAGGGATCGGTATCCGTTGATCTCCATGATCTTGATGAGCGACCAAGCGCGCACCAGCGCGTCACGCACTAGCGGGTCGCGCGCCCGCTCGACTCGTCTCGCCTCGGCGACGACGCTTTGCCACTCCTTGAGGAACCTTCGGTAGCCGGTCGTCGAGGACGAACCGCGCTCGAAGCCGAGGGTCGTCATGGCGACCTTCCAACCGTTGTTAACCCCACCGACGACGTTGGCCTTCGGGCAGCGGGCGTTCGTGAAGAAGACTTCGTTGAACTCGGCCGTTCCGTCAACTTGGGTGATGGGACGAACGTCCACGCCGCTCTGTTTCATCGGTACTAAGAGATAACTGATTCCCGCGTGAGCCTCCGCGTCGGGATCGGTGCGCGTGAGGAGAAAGACGTAGTCGGCGTGTTGGGCCTGAGTCGTCCAAACCTTCTGCCCGTTGATGATCCACTCGTCGCCGTCTAGCACGGCGGAGGTCTTCAGGCTCGCCAAGTCCGATCCGGAGTCCGGCTCGGAGAAACCCTGGCACCACCCGATGGTGCCGCGCAGGATGCCCGGTATGAACTCCCGCTTTTGTTCGTCGGAGCCCCACTGCAAAATGGTCGGCCCGACCAGAGTGTCGCCGAAGAAGTCGGCGCGCAGCGGCGCTCCCGCTCGGGCGAACTCCTCGTTGAGTACGACCTGGTCCATCAGGGACAGTCCACGTCCGCCGTACTCCCGGGGCCAACCGGCGCAGATCCACCCACCGGCGAAGAGTTTCTCGGTCCAACTATCGTTGAAGCGGCGGCGCTCTTCGTTGCTCATCTCGAAATTCGAATCGAACCAGCCCGCCGGCAGACTCTCCTCGAGCCACGCGCGAATCTCGCCGCGGAAGGCTTCCGCTTCGGGGGGGTAGGTCAAATCCACACCAGAATCGTACTCATTGGCGCTCGGGTCCCGGCCGGTCATTTGTGCCCCGCGGTGCGCGTGGGGGAGAATGGGGAATCGTAGTCAGGAAGAGTCGTTCGGTGACCTCATCGCTTCGCCACGCCCTTGAGGCCACCCGGGCCTCCGCCGCCCGTAGCCGCGAGATTTCGCTACCTCCGGGGCGCCCCGCGCGCGCCGCCGAAGAGGGTAAGTACCGCGTGGCCTTCCTCATCTACCGGGGCAATCCCCGTTGCGGGGGCCAGGGGGTCTACACCCGTCACTTGACCCGCGAACTGGTTCGACTCGGTCACAGCGTGGAGGTCTTCTCCGGTCCCCCCTGGCCCGAGCTCGACGAGGGGGTCGGCTTCACCCCCGTGCGGGGCCTCGACCTATACCGCGACCCCGATCCGTTTCGTATCCCCGCGCCTCGGGAGTTCACCTCGTTGGCCGACTGGGCGGAGTTCGCAATCATGGTCAGCGCCGGCTTCGGCGAGCCTCTGGCCTACTCCTGGCGGGTCGCCAAACTCCTGCGAACTCGACGGGGCGACTTCGACATCGTCCACGACAACCAGTGCCTCGGGTCGGGGATACTCGCCCTGCACCGACGCGGGTGGCCCCTGCTCGAGACGTTGCACCACCCCATTACGGTCGATCGCTCAATCGCCCTCGACCACGCCGAGAGTTTCTCCCAACGGCTGAGCGTGCGGCGATGGTTCGGATTCCTACGGATGCAGGTTCGAGTGGTACGCCGTCTGCCGGCCGTCCTCACGGTCTCACACAACTCCAAGGTTGACATTCACCGTCAGATGGGCGTAGCGCTGTCGCGCCTAACGGTCGTGCCGGTAGGTGTAGACCACGAGGTCTTTCGCCCGTACCCCGACGTCGTGAAGCGACCGGGTCGGCTAATGGTCACCTCGAGTAGTGACGTGCCGATGAAGGGCCTCGTGCCGCTCCTCGAGGCGATCGCCAAGCTGCGCGTCGAGCGCGACGTGAACCTGGTCGTGATAGGTCAGCCCCGTCCCCGGGGCCGGGTCGCCAACGCGCTGGAGCGTTTGGGGCTGTCGGACATCGTGACGACGGTGTCGGGACTGAGCGACGTGGAGTTGGCCCGCCTCTACGGTGAGGCCGACGTGGCGATTGTCCCGAGTCTCTACGAGGGTTTCTCGCTACCGGCTATCGAGGCGATGAGCTGCGCCGTGCCGGTCGTGGCGACGACCGGGGGCGCCCTGCCCGAAGTCGTTGGCGCCAGTGGGGAAACGGGACTTTTGGTCGAGCCGAACGACCCCGACGCGCTCGTCGCGGCGATTTCGCGACTACTCGACGACGCCCCGCTCCGCGAGCGGCTCGGCGCCAACGGACGTCGTCGCGTAATGGAGCGTTTCACGTGGGAAGTGACGGCGCGCGGTACCGCGGCCTGTTACGACGCCGTGTTGAAGGGACGTCCGCTGCCGGACTCGATGAAGTTCGACTGATGCTGACCGCTCGATACGAACAGCTCGGACTTCGCGACGGCGACGCCCTATTGGACATCGGCTGCGGCTTCGGTCGACACGCCTACGAAGCGGCGCGCCGTGGGGCGAACGTGGTCGCGCTCGACGCCGGCGACGACGAAGTGCGGGGCGTAGCCGCGACCTTCGCCGCGATGCGCGAAGCGGGCGAACTGGTAGAAGGCGCGGTGCACGCCGGAGTGGTTCAAGGTGACGCGCTGCGCCTACCTTTTCCCGACGGCGCCTTCGACCGCGTGATCTGCTCGGAGGTACTCGAGCACCTCGTCGACGACCGGACGGCGATGAGGGAACTGGCCAGGGTGCTGCGATCGGGTGGGACGATGGCGATCACCGTGCCGCGATTCTTCCCCGAGCTCGTCAATTGGGCCCTGTCGGACGAGTACCACACGGTCCCCGGGGGCCACGTGAGAATTTATCGCCGTTCGGTCCTGAACGATCGACTGGCGTCAGTGGGACTGAGGGTGCGAACGCACCACTACGCACACGGTCTGCACTCGCCGTACTGGTGGCTGAAGTGCTTCGTGGGTACGACGAACGATAACCATCGCCTCGTGGCCGCCTACCATCGCCTCTTGGTTTGGGACATCGTTAAGCGCCCCGCCGTACTGCGTTACGCCGAGAAGCTCGCGTCACCGTTGATGGGCAAGTCACTGGTCGTCTACTTGGACAAACCGTGAGAGTTCCCACCCGCTCCCTCGGCCCCGTCCCGGGCGCCGTAACGGGGCGAGAGTTGGCCGACACCGTTACGTACCTCGCTAGCCTCCAGCGACGAGACGGGCAGTTGCCCTGGTACCCCGGCGGCCACTGCGACCCGTGGAATCACGTGGAAGTAGCGATGGCCCTAACGGCCGGGGGACGGCTCGACGAAGCGCGTGCCGCGTACCAGTGGTTGGCCGATACCCAGTTGGGTGACGGCAGTTGGTTCAACTACTACCTGAACGACCGGGTGAAGGACGCTCGACTCGACACGAACGTTTGCGCCTACGCGGCCACGGGGCTTTACCACTACCTTCTGGTCACCGGTGACGTGGACTTCGTAACGACTCACTGGCCGATGGTCGAACGCGCGATGGCTTTCGTCGTGCGCTGGCAGATGGTCGACGGAACGATTCGCTGGTCGCTCGACGCCCAGGGCCGCGCGGAGTCCTACGCGCTGCTCACGGGGAGCTCGTCAATTTTTCACTCCCTTCGTTGCGCGGTAGCGCTGGCTGAGCGCGTCGAGGTGGCGCACCCCGAGTGGGAGTTGGCGCTGGCCCGTCTCGGGCACGCGGTCGCCCATCACCCGGGCGCCTTCGCCCCTAAAAACGAGTTCGCGATGGACTGGTACTACCCGGTCTTTTCGGGCGCCCTCAGGGGCGCCGGCGCCGAGCGCCGACTGGCCGACGGTTGGGATCGCCACGTCATGTCCCCCTTCGGCGTTAGGTGCGTATCGACCAACGACTGGGTCACCGCCGCGGAAACGGCCGAGTGCGTCTTGACCCTCGACGCGGTGGGCCGCGGGGAGGCGGCTCGCGAACTTTTTTGCGCCACTCGACCGCACCGCCGAGAAGACGGAGCGTACTGGACCGGCCTCGCCTACCCGAGCGGGCGGACCTTTCCCCACCGGGAGGCGACTTCTTATACGGCGGCGGCCGTCGTGCTCGCGGCCGACGCACTTTCTTCCTCCACCGGCGGCGCTTGTCTGTTTCGTCACGACCACTTAGGTTCGCCCCTCGACCTGCCCGAGCCCGGCTGTCCCCTAGGCCGTGCGCCGCTCGAGGACCCGTAGAGATCCGACCGCCGCCCGCTCAACGAACCGACCGTCGTCGAGGGCCGCCCGGTAGATCTCGTAGGGTGGGCGACCTCCGTCACGGGGGTCGGCGAAGACGTCGTGGATCATCATGACGCCCCCGACGACGACTTTGGGTGCCCAAGCGGCGTAGTCGGCCCACGCGACTTCGGCGCCGTGCCCGCCGTCGATGAAGAGTAGTTCGAGGGGTTGGTCGAAGTGCGCGGCCACCACCGACGACCGTCCGACGACGCCCACGACCGTAGCTTCGAGGTCGGCCCGGGCGATGGTGCGCTGCCAGGTGGGTAGCGTGTTCAGTCGACCGTCGGCGGGGTCGACCAACTCTTCGTCGAAGTGTTCCCACCCCCGTTGATTCTCTTCGCTGCCGTGATGGTGGTCGAGTGAGTACAAAACGGCCCCCGACTCCTCGGCGGCCGCCCCCAGGTAGAGGGCGGACTTTCCGCACCAGGCCCCCACTTCGAGCCACGTACCCGCAGCGGTGCTTTCGCCCACGAGGCGGCCCTGGTCGTAGAGCGCTCGACCTTCGTCGGGCGGCATGAAGCCCTTCGTGCGTTGGGCGAGGGCGAAGAGATCGTCGCGGCGACTCACGACGCAACGGCGTTTACGAGGGTGTACAAACCCAGCACCGCGAATATCACCCCGCCGGCCCGACGAATCCACTGAAGGGGCAGAACCCGTTGGAGCAGGCGTCCTCCGAACGCGCCCAAAAAGGAGACGGCAATCATGGCGAGCGAGCTCGCGAGGAACACTTCTAAGGGTTGGTGGGTCCTAACGGTGAAGTTAGCCGCTTGAATCTGGGTGAGGTCACCGAATTCGGCGACGAAAATGACCGTGAAGGCCGTAGCCACTTCGCGCGTGCGCGTCGAGGAACGTTCCCGTTGACCCTCGCGCTCACCGGTTTCTTCGACGTCATCTTCGCGGGTGAGTAAGAGATATATCGCGCCACCGATGAAGAGGGCCGCCACGACGAAATCCTTCACCCGGGTGGGCAGCAGGGTTAGCGCACCGCCGGCCGCCACCGCGAGAGCCATCTGGGCTACGAAGGCCGCCGACGCACCCAGCACAATTGACCACGGACGAGCGCGAGTACTCATGACGATCGTGGCGATCATCGTTTTGTCGGGTAGTTCGAGCACGAACATGAGGGCGAAGATGCCCAAGAACGCGCCAACGGTCACGGCGCTACGTAAACTGCGCGCGTATTGCCCTCGTGAAGGCCACACCCACGCGCATTCGCTCGATCTCCTGCTCGACGGTTCGCTGACCTCCCGTGATGGGGTTTCGAGTGTGGAAGTCGGCAACCGCGTCGGCGAAGGCCGCGTCGGTAATGAACGTGGACAGCCCCAGGGTCAGGCGAACGTGGGAGTTTTCGGGGAAACGGGCCATGGCGTCGGCCCAGCGGCCGGTTACGTAACGCCACACGGCCGGACCGGAGGTGGCGTTGCGCGTTAATAGGCCGAGCACGATGGCGCTGTCTTGGTTGCGGAACTCGCTGAAGCACTTTTCGGCGGCGTCGAGCGCCACACTCTCGTCGGGGAACTCGCTCAGTCCGTACCACTGGTATCGCTGGGCGTCTTGGGGGGTGACGGCGCTGCGGTAGCGCTCGAGGAAAGTCTCGTAGTCGCCCGGTCGGTTCTGGTGGGCCACGACTCGCAAAATGGCTCGCGCGAGGTCGCCCTCGACGGCGCCGGCCTCGAACCGTTCGACGGCCCCACTTTGGATCTCCGGGTCTTCGACCAGCGCCCCGAGAACGGAGATGGCCGTAGCACGGACCTGGGGGGCTAGTTCGCTCTCCCCGGGCCGCTTCGTCCAACTTAAACGTCGGAACTGGGGGGCGAAAACGTCGCGGGCCACGGCGACGAGGGCCGGGCGCTGTTGCGTCGTGAGGGCCCGGTGGACGTAGTCGAACGCTCCGGCCACCGCCGTCCAGGGCGTCGGTTCGTCGACGTCACCGAGGCCGCGCGCCACCGAGAGAAAGTCCGCCCACGAGATCTGATTCGAGAGCAGGAGCGCCCAACTATCGGCAACGTGGGTTGCCCGTTCGAGTTCGTCGAGTTCACCGAAGCGTGCGGTGAGGGTCGCGAGTTCAGGGGTGTCGTATCGCGAGCGAAACACGCCTGATCCGCCGGCGTTAATTACCACGGGTGGCTCGTCGACGACTTTGATGGGCTCGTCGCGCAAGAGGTGGCGATGGGTCTCGCCGCCGTTCAGTGACCGAGTGAGGACGGGGGCGTACCACGACGAACCGATGGCGCTGGCGCCACGGGCGGCACCGTAAGCGAAGGGCGACTGGTGCAGCGTGCCTTGCGATAGGGAGATGAGGGGGTGTCCACCCTGGAGAATCCAGCTGTTCATCATGTCGCGAACGGGCTGGCGCGACACCTCTTCGAGGGCGTCCCAGAGGTCGGTGGTCACGGTGTTGGCGTACATGTGTCGCTTGAGGTACACGCGTATCCCGTCTCGAAACGTCTCCGCGCCCAAGAACTGCTCGAGCATGCGAAGAACCGAGCCACCTTTTTCGTACGTGAGGAGATCAAACATCCCGCGGGTGTCGCTCGGTGAAACGACTTCGTACTCGATCGGTCTGGTCGCGTGAAGGCCGTCGATCTGGAGGGACGCGTCGCGGTCGGCGCCGAATCGTACCCACAACTTCCACTGCGGACGGTAGGCGTCAACGCAAAGGACGGACATGAACGTCGCGAACGCTTCGTTTAACCAAATGCCCTCCCACCACTGCATCGTCACCAGGTCGCCGAACCACATGTGGGCAATCTCGTGAGCGACGACTTCGGCTACTCGTTCGATTTCGGGCAGGCTGGCCTGGGCGGAGTCGACCAGTAGGGCCGATTCGCGATAGGTAATGCAGCCCAAGTTCTCCATGGCGCCCGCGGCGAAGTCGGGCACGGCGATCATGTCGAGCTTGTCGCCGGGGTAGGCAATATCGAAGTAGTCGGCGAAGAAGCGCAGCGCGAACTCCCCCGCTTCGAGGGCGACGGCGGTGAGGTGACCCTTGCCGCGAGGAAAGACCACCCGTAGCGGCACGCCGTCGACGTCGACGGGGGCCGTCTCGTCGAAGGGTCCGACCACGAACGCGACGAGGTAGGTCGACATGACCATGGTGGGAGCGAAACTGACGGACCGTTGCCCGTTACCGAGATCGGTGTTGGCCGTTTCGGGGGAGTTGGAGTACACGGCCAGATCACTCGGCACGGTGAGGTTGACCTGGTAGGTCGCCTTGAAGGCCGGTTCGTCCCAGCAGGGGAAGGCCCGTCGCGCGTCGGTGTTTTCGAACTGCGTCGTGGCGATGGTGTGAGTGACACCCGCGTCGTCGGTGTATTGGGAGCGATAAAAACCCCGCAGTTGATCGTTCAAAACTCCCTCGAAGGCGATTTCCACGACGGCCGGGCCGGCCGGGATCTCCTGATCGAAGAGGAAGGTGGCGGTTTCGTAGGTTTCGTCCAGACGGTGGTCGTGGGAGCGGTAGCTCGTTCCTTGGCGGCTCACCGTCGCGGCGCCCAGCTTCAGGTCGCGCGCGTGCAAAGTCAGTTCCGTAATCGGTTGGTGGACCTCGACGTCGATTTCGACCCGTCCGGTGAAGGTGAAGGTGCTTAGGTCGGGGGTTAGGAAGATCCGATACGCGGAGGGAATCACCACGCGCGCTAGTCGATAGGGGTTGGGGTCTGTAGTCATCGGTACGTACCTTACGACGAAATCTTCTACGCTCGCTAAGTGACCTCCCGCCCCACGCCCGTGTCGCTTCGCCCCGCGCCCGGGCCCCCTCGCCTCGCGGTGACCGGGATCGGCAACGCCATGCTGGACATCATTGCCCACGACCACGAAAACGTCATCGACGACCTCGGCCTCGCCAAAGCGGCCATGTCTTTGATCGACGCGTCGCGGCTGTCGGCCGTTTACGGGGCGATGGGTGAGACGGTGGAAGTCTCCGGGGGGTCAGTCGCCAACTCAATCGCGGGGGTGGCCGCCCTGGGCGGTGCGGGCGGCTTCATCGGCAAAGTGGCCGACGACGAGTTCGGGCACCGCTTTCGTCACGACTTGGTGTCACTGGGCGTGGAGCTCGATCTCGCGGTGGTGAGTGCCGACGAGGGAGCGACTGGTCGCTGTCACGTCTTCGTCTCCGACGACGCTCAGCGCACCATGGCGACGTACTTGGGCGTCGCCAATCAACTATCCGCCAGCGACGTGAGGGCGGACTTGATCTCGCGCTCGGAGATTACCTACGTGGAGGGCTACCTCTTCGACCTTCCCCCCGCGAAGGAGTCGATTAGGAAAGTCGTTAACGTAGCGCACGAGCACGACTCGATGGTCGCGTTATCGCTTTCGGACATGTACTGCGTCGAGCGTCACCGCCGAGACTTCCTCGAGCTCGTAACGAACGACGTGGACGTACTGCTGGCTAACGAATCGGAAATTCTTTCGCTCTTTCAGTTCACGGCGCTCGAAAAGGTCTTTGGGGCACTGGACGAGATCGGCGTGCTGGCCGTGGTGACGCTCGGACCAAAGGGGGCGGACGTCGCGACGGTATCGGGCGTTGTGCGCGTCCCCGCGGTTGAGGTCGAGCGAGTCGTCGACCAAAACGGTGCCGGCGATCTCTTCGCGTCGGGATTCCTCTACGCCCTCGCGCAAGGGTCCGACCCGGTCGAAGCGGCCGAACTCGGTTCCCTGTGCGCGGGAGAGATTATCGCTCACCTCGGTGCGCGACCGGTCGCGGACCTCGAGGAGCTCGCGGCTTCGGCTGGACTGCTATAGCCGTTACGGGCTGTCAGATGCCCTGAGCGTCGAGCACGGCGTCGAGTTCCCTCGTGCGTACCGTCTCCCACTTCACCCACGCCACGGTGACCGGGATACAGGCGAGCAACATGAGGGCGTCACCCCCGATCCACATGATGGCTCCGCCCAGGTGAACGTTCCCGAGCAGCCACGCGTGCGTCGCGTCGCTCGGGGCCACCGAGCGATACGCCGAAAAGGGTACGGACGTCGACGAGACGAGGGCGAGTCCGGTGAACGTGTCGACCGGCACCGCGGCCATCACGTACACCAGACGAAGTCCGTGGTGCAACTTTGCGCCACGTTCCCGTCCGAAGACCGCCCGAAAGAAGAGGTAGCCCACGACGAGGAATACGACGTGTTCTACGTTGTGGATCTCTTCACTTCGCAACGTGAGGTTAACGAATCCAGTGAGGTGCGTCACGGGGATGGCGACGAAATACAGCACGAAGGCGAAGAGGGGTTGAGTCAAAAAGGTCACGACCCGTCCGTCGAGGAGACGTCGTAGCCGGTCGCCGCCGTTTTCGTAGAGCAGGTCCAGGGGCGCCGCGAGCGCGAAAAGAGCGGCGGCGACCATGATGAGCAAAAGGTGCTGAATCATGTGCACGCTGAAGTACTCGCGGTCAAAGACCCCGAGAAAGGACTCGGTGGCCACGAAGGTGACGGCGAGTCCGCCCGCGAAGTAGCCGACCCGAGCGCGGGGCCAATCGGGTCGCCGTCGCGCGCCCACCGTGTAGAGAATCGCGGCCGCCACGAGGAGCGATATGGGTACGGCGTTGAAACTCCACTGATTCGCGTCGTGCCACGAAAAAGGCGGGATTACGACCGACGGCACGAACTCATCCTACGGGTGCATTCGCGGGGGGTCTCGTTAGTATGGCTCGATGCGTACCAAGTTTCTTTCGCGACGGGCGCTCGGGCTACACGTTGTGCTGATCGCGTGGCTCACCGGGTGCGTACTCGCCGCGTCGTGGCAGATCTCTCGGGCCATCGACGGGAACTCGTTGAGCTACCTCTACTCGATGGAGTGGCCCGTAATCGGTGTCTTCGGGGTCCTCGGGTGGTACGCGCTGCTCAATACCGAAAGGCACGCTGAGAGTGACGAGGTCGCCCGTCGGCAGTACGAAGATTCGATGCGCGAACGCGCTCGCTGGGCGAGGGAGGCGCAGCGCGACGAAGAGGATCCGGCGCTGGCGGCGTACAACGACCACTTAGCCGAGCTGGCGGAGGTTCCCAAGAGACGTCTCTGGGGACACTAGTGGCGTCAACTTTTCGGCGTTACCGCGTCATGTCTTACACCACCGGCACGACGCTCCTCGTGCTCTTTGTGACTTTGGCCCTGCACACTTTCGACCTCTCGGCGTGGGAACACATCAAGATCTTCGTCGACGTCGTTGGTATCGGGCACGGAATTGTTCTCTACCCGATCTACATGGTCATGTGCTTCAACCTAGTGATGCGCTTTCGACTAAACGTTTGGTTACTCGGGTTGATGCTCTTCGCCGGCTTCGTTCCCGGTCTGGCCTTCTACCTCGAATACCGCTTGCGACGAAAGCTCTACCCCGAGGGACTGCCCACCCAGTGAGCGTCTGGCTCGAACGCCGGGTCATCGCCTTCGCGCACCAGGGGGGATCATTCGAGGGACCGTCTTCGACGTTGGTGGCCATCGAACGGGCCCTCGCCGCGGGGGCCAGCGCGATTGAACTCGACGTGCACGCGACGAAGGACCGCGCCATCGTGGTCAGCCACGACGCCACGGTCGATCGCACGACGAATCACCGCGGCGCGATCAGCGACCTCACGCTCTCCCAATTGCGCGATATGGACAACGCGTACTGGTGGATTGAGGGCGAGACCGTGACCCCCGGTCGCGAACCGTCCCACTATCTACTACGCGGTCTCGCACCTCGAGATCGTCGCTACGGTTTCGCCACCTTCGAGGAGGTGTGGCGGGCTTTTCCCGGAGTTCTCTACAATCTCGACATTAAGGGCACCTCCCCGGACGTCGAGGGTTACGAAGAGTTGCTCGCGTCCGAGCTACGCCGGTTGGGGGCGACGGAGTCGGTGATCGTGGCTTCGTTTCACGACGACGCGCTCGCGCGCTTTCGGGTCCTCGCCCCCGAAGTGGCCACGTCGGCCGGCACGCGCGAGTGCGCCGACTTCTTCTTCTCCCTCGCCGAGAAGTCACCCCGGGTCGCCCCGGTGTGCGCCTTTCAAGTGCCCGTCTCCTTCGGCGGGCACGAGGTCATCACCGAGCGTTTCGTCGACGTCGCTCACCGGCACGCCGTGGCGGTGCACGCGTGGACCGTAAACGACATCGCCGAAATGGACCGGCTCATTGACTTGGGGGTCGACGCGGTGATTTCCGATCGCCCCGGCGTACTCGCTAATCTGCTGAAACGTCGCGGCCTCGCCTGGGGCGGAGAGCTGATTTAGGCCTTAGCCGCGTCCGCAGTTAGGCTTCTTGCCGTGGTTGGCCTTCTTCTTGGCGCGTAGTTTGCGCTTCACGGTCCGCTTTGACATAGGGGACAATCTTAGTGGTTGGAACGAATCGAGAGCCAAACGGGGGTGACGTGGTTTCCCCGGGCAGTCCCGGGGGTCAGTTGGTCCTCGTCGCGACGCCCCTGGGTAACCTCGGCGACCTGTCGCGCCGCGCGCTCGAGCTGCTGGGCGCGGCCGACGTGGTCTACTGCGAAGATACGCGCCACTCGCGAACCCTGTTCAGTGCCTTCGGCATCGCGGTGTCCGGCCGGCTCCGGGCCCTGCACGAGCACAACGAAGCCGCCGAGTGCGCCCACGTCGTCGAGCGGGTGGGCGCCGGCCAGTTGGTCGTGCTCGTGAGCGACGCCGGTACCCCGGGTATCTCGGATCCGGGCCAACGGGTGGTGGCCGCCGTCGCGGGCGCCGGGCTGCGCGTTTCGTGCGCCCCGGGGCCGTCGGCCGCTATTGCCGCGTTGACTATTTCCGGGCTCTCGACCGAGCGATTTGTCGTAGAGGGGTTCCTTCCTCGCCGTTTAGGCGAGCGCGCCGCCCGGTTCGACGAGTGGGCGACGCAGGAGCGCACGATTGTCTTTTACGAGTCACCCCAACGACTCGCGCGAGTCCTCGAGGAACTGGCGGGACGATTCGGT
>JAKBAB010000111.1 GCA_021815645.1 Actinomycetes bacterium | reverse complement strand
GAGCAACTGCGCGAAGCGCGGGCTGCGGCCGGGCGGGGCGCGCAATTCGCTACGGTGCAGAACCAGTACTCACTCCTCGATCGTTCGCCCGAGCGCGACGGGGTCCTGGCGACCTGCGCGGAATTAGGCCTCGGCCTGTTGCCCTTCTACCCACTGGCGAACGGCCTGCTAACCGGCAAGATCCGCCCCGGCGAGGCGCCGCCGAAGAACACTCGCCTGGCCAATATGGCGGCCGATCGACGGGTGCACTGGCTGAGCGAAGAGTTCTCACGGCGCGTCGCTAACCTCACCGCCTACGCGAGCGAACAGGGCCTGCCCCTACTCACCTTGGCCTTCTCCTGGCTGCTCGCTCACGAGGTCGTCCCTTCGGTGATCGCCGGGGCCACGTCGAGCGCCCAGGTGCAGGCGAACGCGCGCTCCGTCGTGACCCTGAGTGACGAGCAACGTCTAGAGCTCGAACGGCGAAGCGACGAGCCAGCCGTCGGCGCGTAGCGGCCCGCTTTAGCGGACTTAACCGGCCTTGACCGCGGCCACGACCTTGGTCAAAGTGTCCTTCGCGTCGCCGAAGACCAGAGTCGTCTTGGGGTTGTAGAGCAGTTCGTTGTCGATACCCGCGAAGCCCGGGCGCATCGAACGCTTGAGAAAGATCACGTTCTCGGCCAGGTCGGCGTGGATGATGGGCATACCGTAGATCGGCGAGTGGGGATCGTTGGTAGCGGCGGGGTTGACGGTGTCGTTCGCGCCCACCACGAGGGCGACGTCGGCCGTTTGCAGTTCGGAGTTCGCCTCGTCCATCTCGATCAAGTCCTCGTAGGGGACGTTGGCCTCGGCGAGCAGGACGTTCATGTGGCCGGGCATTCGCCCGGCGACGGGGTGAATCGCGTAGACGACCTCGACGCCCTTTTCACCTAGGACTTCGGCGAGCTCGCGTAGGACGTGCTGGGCCTGCGCGACGGCGAGTCCGTAGCCGGGAACGACCACCACGCGCGCGGCGTAACTAAGCAACACCGCGGCGTCTTCGGGGGAGCCCGAGCGCACGGCGCGCCCCTCGACCCCGCCGCCGGCGCTCGCCGTCACGACCGAACCGAAGGCCGAAAACAGGACGTTACCGAGGCTGCGCCCCATGGCCTTGGACATCAGTCGGGTCAACAAGATGCCCGACGCGCCCACCAAAGTACCCGCCACGATCAACAGGTTGGAACCGAGCGTGAAGCCCGAAGCCGCCACGGCCAGTCCGGTGAAGGCGTTGAGCAGAGAGATCAGGACCGGCACGTCGGCCCCCCCGATCGGCAGGACGAAGGCGACCCCGAGCACCGCGGCCAGCGCGAGCAGCGCCCACAAGGTAACGCTCGAGGACGTGACGAGCGTCGCCACGATGAGCGCCACCGCGCCCGCGCCCAACAGGGCGTTAATGACCTGCTGAGCCGGATACGTGATGGGACGGCCGGTCATGAGTTCTTGGAGTTTCGCGAACGCTACCGCCGAACCGGCGAAGGAGACCGTACCGATTAAGACCCCGAGGAGCACCTCGAGGATTACGTAAGTGGCGGGGTGGGTCGCGCGCACGTGGACGAACTCGGTTATCGACACGAGCGCGGCCGCACCGCCCCCGACGCCGTTAAAGATGGCCACCAGCTGGGGCATGGCCGTCATCTGCACGAAACGGGCCGTCGGAACGGCCACGATGACGCCGATAAACATGGCGAGCACGATCAGTCCCACGTGGTGCAGGGCGTGGCCGTCGACGTATTTAAAGAACGTCGCGACCACCGCGACCAACATCCCGAGCGCGGCCACCGCGTTGCCGGCGCGGGCCCGCTTCGGGCTGCCCAGTCCCTTGAGGGCGAGCAGAAACGTCGTGGCGGAAAAAAGGTAGAGCAGGTCGATTAGGGTCTCGCGACTCACTTAGCGACCTCGTCGTTCGATTTCGCCGGCGCGGCCGGACGGCGCCCCTTAAACATCTCCAGCATGCGGTCGGTGACTACGAAGCCCCCCACCACGTTGAGGGTCGCCAAGATGACGGCCAAAAACCCGAGGACTTCTTGCAGGTTGGTCGTCGCCGCGCCGAGGATCAACATCGAACCGACCAGAATCACCCCGTGAATGGCGTTAGAACCACTCATGAGCGGCGTGTGCAAGATGCTCGGCACCTTGGCGATGATTTCGATGCCCACGAAGGCGCTAAGGACGAGGACCGTCGCGTACTGCAAAAGGGCGTTCACGAGGGGCTCTCCTTACTCTCGGCGTTGAGGTCGCGGTATTCGACGCCGAGGGCCTCGGCCGTCGGCGCGTGGGTGATTTGGCCCCCGTGGGCGAACGTGACCCCGCGCACGATCTCGTCGTCCCACGCGGGCGCGACCTCCCCGCCGTGGCCGAAGAGCGAGAGCAGTTTCGCGACGTTATTGGCGTAGAGGAAACTGGCGTGGGCGCCCATCTCCGCGGGGGGATTGGTCAGCCCGACTACCCGGACGCCGTTACGCTCGACGACTTCACCGGCCCGGGTCACCTCGCAGTTCCCGCCGCCGTCGGCGGCCATATCTACGATCAGTGACCCCTCGCTCATCGCCTCGACCATGGCCGTCGTCACGAGAATCGGGGCGCGCCGCCCCGGAACGGCGGCCGTGGTGATCACCACGTCGCTCTGGGCGACTTCGCCGGCGAGGGCCGCCTGCTGGGTGCGGCGCTCGTCGTCACTTAACTCGCGCGCGTAGCCCCCGGCCGCGTCGGCCGTCAAAGCGAGCACCACGAAAGTGGCGCCGGCCGACTCGGCCTCCTCCTTCGCCGCGCTTCTTACGTCGTAGGCGCGCACCTTGGCGCCGAGTCGCTTGGCGGTGGCGATGGCCTGTAGTCCGGCGACCCCCACCCCCATCACCAGTACGCGCGCCGGTCGGATGGTGCCCGCCGCCGTCGTCAGGAGGGGAAAGAACCGGTCGAAGTGCGACGCGGCCGCGAGCACGGCTCGATAGCCCGACACCGTCGCCTGAGACGAGAGGGCGTCCATGTACTGCGCGCGAGATATTCGCGGCAATAAGTCGAAAGAGAGAGCGGTGATCCGTCGCTCGTTAAGGGCCGCCACGACCTCTAACTGGAGGAGGGGTGAGAGAAAGGAAAGGTGGAGGGACCCTTCCGGCAGGAGAGCCACCTCGTCGAGCGTGGGGGCGTTCACGCGAACGTTGACGTCCCCGGCCGGGGCCCCTACGACGGCGGCCCCCGCGTCGAGGTAGCTCTGGTCGGAAAAGTGGGCCCGCTCCCCCGCCCCCGCGGCGACCTCGACGGTCCAGCCGTCGCGCACGAACGCCCCCACGACGTCAGGGGTGAGCGCCACGCGCGTTTCGCCCACGCGCGACTCTCGGTGGAGCGCAATTTTCATCTACTTGTTCTACCAGCCCCACCACCACCCTCCCGGCCGGCGCAATTAAGCGACCCCTAGAACCGCGCGGGACGATCGATCAGTGGGGCCAACTTCGCGCCGAGGTGTCACGACGAAAGATGAGAGAAGACACGTCCGGGCGCGACGTAGCGGTCTGCTCGTGGAGCTCGGCGCCGCGGTGGACAAGATCACTCGACCCGGGACCACTCGCCAGTCGAGCGCGAATCGCGCTCGTCGGTTAGAAAGTGAGCGTGGAGAGTTTCGTCGTCAACGTCACCTCGCCGGTGGGGCCATTCGCCGTCGTGGGCACGCGCGAAGGGGTCGAGGCGATCTACCTACCGAGTGAAAGGTGGCGCGCGTCGCGGGGCGACGCACCCGCGGCCGTCGCGAAAGCGGCGGCTCAGTTGCGCGAGTATTTTCACGGTTCTCGGCGGTACTTCGACCTCGCCCTCGCCCCCGTGGCGGCCACCGAATTTCAGCGCGAGGTGTGGTCGGCGGTCGCCGCTATTCCCTACGGGCAAGTTCGCACCTACGGCGAAGTCGCCGGCGACGTGCGGCGGCCCTTCGCGGCGCGGGCCGTGGGCAACGCCGCGCACGTCAACCCGTGGCCGATCGTGGTGCCCTGTCACCGCGTGGTGGGCGCGAACTCTCTGGGCGGATACGGCGGTGGCGAAGAGATCAAGCGCTTCCTGCTCGAACTCGAAGGGGTGCTCTAGTCGCGAACGAACTACGACGGGCGAAGGGAAGGGTTCATCTTCGCGGCTCACTTGGAACCGTTTCGCTGCGAGCGACGCTGGCTAATTCGTTACGGCCACCGGTTCACTCAGGGCGCGCTTCATCTGAAATACGCCGTCGGCCAGCCCCTCACGGGCGGCGTCGCCGAGCACGTTGAAGTGCTCGGCCATCTTTTCGTTGGTCAGCGCCTCGGCGCGCACGCGCCGCTGGCGCAGTTCGTCGGTCACCTCGGGCGCTTCGGCGTCGGTAAAACCGTGCCAGTTGAAGTAGGTAACGGACTCTAAATAACAGGCGGTCGCCCCGTCGAGACCGACTTCGCCGACCGCGTCCGTGTGCACGCCCCCGCGAAGTTCGCGCAGCAGTATGGCCGCCAGGTAGGCCCCGTGAACGGGGTTCTCCGGTACCGGGTACTGGCGATACCCGTCAACCAGTGCCCACCGGCCGCGCGCCGTGGCGTCGACCACGCGCCGCACGGCGCCGGCCACCGCCACGAGAACATTCGCGTCGAGGGCGCCGAAGGTTCGATCGGCGAAGGCGTAGGCGGCGCGCAGATACTCCTCGGCCGTCGCCACGGGGTCGGCCACCAATTTCGCCTGACTCCAAATCGTGTCGATTGCCGAGGCGGAGAAGAAGGCGAACGTCGACACCACGCGCGCGGCGTCCACGTCGCCCATCACGC
>JAKBAB010000110.1 GCA_021815645.1 Actinomycetes bacterium | reverse complement strand
CGAACCTTTACGTTGGGGCAGTTTTTCGACGTCTGGGGTCAACCCCTCGGTCCCAACCGGGTGGGACCGGCGAGTGGCCACGTCGTCGTCTTCGAAAACGGCCGACGGTACCGGGGCTCACCGAGATCGGTCCCCCTGCTCGCCCAAGGGGAGATTCAAATTGACGTCGGTTCACCGGTGGTGGCCTATCGTCCGCTGACCTTCAAGGTCACCGGCGGCTGCGGCGAGGGCACCTCGGGCTGTAACGGCCAGTTCGGCTGAACCTGGGGGGTGGGTCAGGGAAGCCCCCTATTTATCTACCCGCGCGCGGGCCGTACCATCGCCACCGTGCGAGAGAGTAACGGTCGGCGGCGGGTCGTATCGTGACTTCCTCGCGACGCGACGGCGCGATCTCTCGTCGGTGGGTCTTGCACCTAGCGCTGATCGCGGGCTTCGTCGCAACCTTCGTGACCGCGATCTTTCTCTCCAAGCGCTACCTCGGGCTCTCGGGGGTCGCCGATCACGCCGTAGTGAGTCTGTTGGTGTTCGCCTTCGTCCTCGTGCACCTATTCCAGCGGAGGCGCACTATTCGCTCTCTGTTCGCTCGGCGCGCCGTCGTCGCGGCGCCTCGCGCGCGCCTCGCCCGTTCCGACTTGGTGCTCTGGCTGTTGACGCTGAACGCGATGATTTCGGGTGTGGCCGACTACCTCAACGGAACGACGATCTACCTACCGATTCCGGGACCGATCATCTTTCAAAAGTGGCACGCCCTTTCGGTCCTGATTCTCCTCGCCTACGTCACGACTCACGTCACCCGTCGGCGGCGGCGACTGCGCACGTCCCACGTGCGCTAGGACCCGGTGGGCGACCTTTCGGGTCGCTGGGAATCGATTAGTCGACCTTCCGGGTCGTCGGGCCGGTGACCTAAGGTTTTACGGGTGGGTAAGAGTTCTCGGCACCGACGCGGTTCTCGCGTGACCCCGCGCGGTACCCGTCCGCTATCTTTCGGTCCTAACGGTCCCCACCGCGACGCGGACGAACCGGACCTTATGAAGTCGGTCCGTCGCGCTCTCCCCACGGGAGAGCCCCTCGGCCTACTCGCCCTGGCGAGTGGCGTGATCGCGACGCTCGATTCGCGCCGGGTGAGTCCGCTCGATCGACTCCAGGGCGAAACGGCCTCGAGCGTCACGCTGGAAGCGTTAGTCGAATCGTTCATAGGGGTCCGGCGCCCCGAGACGACGGCGCTTTTGGCTTGCGTCGCGTTGATGGCGCCCGACGAGGCCCTGCGCGACCGGGCCCGACGGGAGGTCACTTCGCGGCCCGACCGGCTCCCCACGTGGCTCGCGCGCGCCCAGGAGTGCCGCGTCAGCGCCGCTCTCGAGATGGTTCACGTGCTCGGTGACGGGGACAACTTGGTTTTCGAGTTAATTTTCGCCGGCGGCGCGCGGATGTGCCTTTTGGTCTACGTTGACCACAACTTGGGCACCGTCGTCAAGGACGCCTTCGCGGTCAGCGAACCGCTTAAGGGCCTGCGTTCTTTCTACGAAAGCCACGCCGAAAGTGCTGAGACTCAGTGGCGTGACCTCGACCCCGGCGAGGGTCGCGCGAAGGTCACCCAAGCGATGGCGCTCGGGGACATTACCTACCCACCGCTCGAGACCGACACGTGGCCGGCCTGTCAGCCCCTAGCGGAGTGGGTGATGCGGCTCCTACCCGAGGGGGGCCGTGGGTACGAACGGCCCGAGTGGGACGACGACGCCCTCGAGGCACTACTGGAGCGTTTCGAATCTTCACCCTTCGCGATTCCCACGACCGCCGCGCCGCTACGTCAACTCACCGAACCACTCGTGCGCTTCGCCGTCGACTCCGGTCCGGGCGACCCGATGCGGTGGAGTCCCGTCGCGGTCGAGATTCTTCTCGAGAGCTGGCTCCCACGAAAGTTTCTGGCCCCGGTTGAGTTCATGGTCGAGATCCCCACGGTGTTGCGGGCCTTCGTCGCCTTCTGTCACGAGGAGCGCCAGTTACCGGCCCACCTGCGCGAGCAGACTCAGGCCGCCATTGACCGCAGCGAGGTTCCCTTCGCGCAACTGCTCCAGGGATCGGAGCGTTCGGAGCGCGCCGAGCTCTTCGAACATTTGGCGTCACTCCTAGGCGACGACGATGGACTCGGCGGGCCGTTCGAAGACGAGTTCGACGACGACGTTAGTTACGGCCACCTCCTGATGGGGTTTCTCGCCGACGACGTGGGGGGCGAAGACGCGCTCAACGCGCTCGACGGCCGGGCGCTGCCCGACGAACCCTTCGACTGGACCGATCTCGCCGACGACGTGCGGGCGCGCGTCGCCGAGGTGTTGGCGCTCGCCGACCGGTACTGCGACGAAGTGCTCGACGTCGAGTACCGAACGGCCTGTCGCCGACTACTTAGACGGGTCGCGGACGGCGATCCCAATTTTTTTCGACGACGGGGACGCAGCGACACCGCCGCCGCGGCGCTGTGTTGGGCGATTGGTCGGGCGAACTATCTATTTAGCGCCTCTCGGGGGGGACTGCGCAACAAGGACCTGATGGAGTATTTCGGGGTGCCTCACTCGAGCGTGCCCCAACGGGCGACGACCATGCTCGCCGCGGCCGGTATTAACCCCAGTCGCTACGGGGACGTGGTTCTCGGCTCCCCGGAGTTCCTCGTGTCCGCCCGCCGCCGCGCGCTCATCGAGCGTCGGGAGTGGGTGCGGCGCGAATATATTTCCTAAGCCGCTACGACGCGGACGTCGACTAGGCGGTCTTCGCCGGGGGGGCGCCGTCGAGTCCGTAGGCGGCGTAGTGCTCTAGTCGCCGCCGTAGGCGCGGGTTCGTCGTGACGTCGGCCTCTCGACGAATGGTCTCGAAAAGCTCGGCCGGATTGAGAACGACGGGTCGTAGCATCACCCCCGGGGTGATCCCGGTACCGGTAATGGGAATATCTGGCCCAATTACTTGCATGGCCTGAAGACCGATGAGGGCGCTCAGCGAAGCGTGAGTGTCGGTAACGATCGAGAAGAACCACAGTTCTCCGGTCACCATGCCTTCGTGGACCATCCTTTTGAAAATCTCGTAGACGCCGCGGGCGGGGGCGCCGCGCGTTCGCGCCAGGGCCGATATTTCGACGACCGGTCCGTGTCGCCACCGCTCGAGGTACTCGCGTCCCACGCTCCACATGGTCGACTCGCACACGCGATACCCCGGCAACGTCGTGTAGTCGTCCCCCTCACCGAATACCTTGCGCGCGGCGCAGCGGTGGTGGGGTTCGCCGGGGTCGACCGCGACGTAGTAGCGGGTGGGGAAGTTGAGCGTCTTGTCGACGTCGCTCGTCATGCGACCACGTTCGTCCAGGGCCCGTAGGTCGACGAAACCGGCGGCCCGAAAGCCCTCACCGTGTAGTCGTCGTGATTCGTCGGTGATGCCCGGGTGGTCCAACTCGGTGCCGGCGAAGTGTTGGCACTTATAACTTTCGTCGAGGGGGTCCGGTTTAGAGATGTCAAAATCGCTGGGGAACGCGAAGTCATGGTCGCGTGTCGGCACGCTTTCGTACTCCCGTTCCACTTAGAGGTGCGCCCTGAGGTGAACTATACAAGTTGGACGCTGGAAACCCCGGGCATTGAGGCCAAGAATCAACTGTCGCGGCCGCCCCTGCGAGTGGTGCCCACCGCGGCGCGGTTAGGCCAGGTCAAAGCGGTCGAGGTTCATGACCTTCGTCCACGCCGCTACGAAGTCGTGGACGAACTTGTCGCGAGCGTCGTCGGAGGCGTACACCTCGGCGATCGCGCGCAGCTGCGAGTTCGATCCGACCACGAGGTCGACGCGCGTGCCCAACCACTTGTGTTCTCCCGTCGCGCGGTCGCGCCCCTCGAACGTTTCGTCCGACTCGGTGGCCGGTTGCCACTCGGTACTCATGTCGAGGAGGTTGACGAAAAAGTCGTTCGTTAAAACGCCGGGGCGCGTAGTGAACACGCCGAACTCCGATTGAGCGAAGTTGACTTCGAGGACGCGAAGACCGCCGAGGAGCACCACCATCTCGGGCGCACTCAAGGTCAGTTTGTGGGCCCGGTCGAGCCACAGCGCCTCGGAGCGAAAGGAGGCGAGCGACGCGTCGCGGTAGTTGCGAAAGCCGTCGGCCAATGGCTCGAGTGGGGCGAAGGAGTCGACGTCGGTCTGTTCCGCCGTCGCGTCGGTACGACCCGGGGTAAAGGGCACGACCAGGTCGTGGCCGGCCCGCTGCGCCGCCCGCTCGATGGCGGCGCAGCCACCCAGCACAATCAGGTCGGCTAGGGAGACGGCCCGTTGGCCGCGGTGGGCGTCGTTGAACGCGCTCTGTATCGCCTCTAGCGTCGCGAGGACGCTCGCGAGTTCGCTCGGGTTGTTGACGGGCCAATCGCGCTGCGGACTGAGGCGAATGCGGGCTCCGTTGGCCCCCCCGCGCTTGTCGGTGCCGCGAAAGGTCGACGCCGATGCCCAGGCCGTGGCGATGAGCTGCGCCGCGGTGAGGTCCGACGCCAGAATCTGGGCCTTGAGCGTCGTGACGTCGAACTCGGTGACCGTGTCCGAAGTCGGCGCGGGCACGGGGTCTTGCCATAACTGCGCTTCGGCGGGTACCAACGCTCCCAGGCCGCGCGCGTAGGGGCCCATGTCGCGGTGGGTCAATTTGTACCAAGCCTTGGCGAACGCGTCGGCGAACTGGTCGGGGTGTTCGTGGAAGCGCCGCGAGATCTTTTCGTACTGCGGGTCAGCGCGTAGGGCGAGGTCGGTGGTCAACATCGTCGGGGCGTGGCTCTTCGACGGGTCGTGGGCGTCGGGAACGGTGCCCGCGCCAGCGCCGTCCTTCGGCGTCCACTGTTGGGCCCCGGCCGGGCTCTTCGTGAGCGTCCACTCGAATCCGAAGAGGTTGTCGAAGAAGTT
>JAKBAB010000109.1 GCA_021815645.1 Actinomycetes bacterium | reverse complement strand
GCGTTCGGCCAACGCGGCCGCTGGCTCGCTCAGCAGTCTCGTTCCCTGCCCTCCGAACCTGCGCCACGGTGTGTAACGGTCGGGACTTCTGAGTTACTTCGGTACCGTGAGATGGCGCGACACCAGCAGCGCCAACCGAGTTCCGTTACTGTCCCTTGTTGCGGCCAACGAGAGTAGGACCGCGTTACTGAGTAGCGTCAGTACGTCGTCGTGGTGCGCGACGGTCCCGCGGAGAGCACGACGGTGCCGCGCGCGTTCACCACCCGAACTCCCGCGATGCGCTCGAGCGCCACGGCGCAGGTCATCGTCACCGCGACCGACCCGCCCGAGCGAGACCGGTAAGAGCCGGTCGTCCACCACCGCCCCGTTTTCGTTTCCATCGATACGGTGTAGACCCCGGGCGAGAGTCCACTCTCACTCAGTTGGACACGAGTGCCCCAGGGTTCGGCGCTCAGTTGGACGTTCGCGTTGGCCACCCGGCCCGCCAGCGCCAGGCGGCGCGTGGGCGGCGCCGGGCCACCCGATAGAGCGAGCACAACCGCGAGTGCGACCGCGAGCGTCACCGCGGCGAGAGCGCCCTGCGCACGGCGACGGCGACGCGCGCGCGTCAACGCGCCAGCGAGCGCCGCGGCCAGTTCGGCCGGTACCGCGTCGTCGGACAGGACCGTGGCGTCGACCTCGCCGAGGGCCGCGACGACCTCGGCGAACTCATTGGCCCCGTGGCGACAGTTGGCGCACTCGCGCTGGTGCTCGGCCAACGCGCGACCCTCGGCACTGTCGGGCCCGGAGAGGGCCGCCACCGCGGCTACGTGGCGCCACCGCTCGCACGGCCCAGTCATTCGTTCCACCCCGCCTCTTCGAGCGCCACCCGTAGGGTGCGCAGCGCGTAGTACGCGCGACTGCGCACGGTTCCTTCGGGGACCGCGAGTAACTGCGCGACGTCGCGGCCGCTTCGACCATTGAAGTAGAGCTCGGCGATCACCGTGCGGTGCTCGGAGCTAAGTCGCGCCAGTGCGGACTCCACCAGCCAGCCGCGCATCGCGCGATCGAGGTCGTAGCCGTCGTCACCGACGAGTTCGTCAAACTCGCCATTCAGCGACGTCGTAACCGCGTCGCGTCGCGAGAGGTCGATGATGACGCGCCGCTCGATGGCGAAGAGCCAACCGCGCAGCGACCCGAGCGCGGGGTCGAAGCGGGCCCGCGAGCGCCAGGCCCGCGCGAACGTCTCTTGAACTACGTCGTCGGCGCGGTCGCGCTCCCTTAAGGCGCGCCGCGCGTAGCGAAGCATCGCCGCGCCGTCGGCTACGAAGGCCGCGCGCAGCCCCGACTCGTCCGCGACGACGCGCGCGCGTGACTCTTCGCGCAGCGCGGCGCGCGTCGCGTCAGCCACGAATGGCCCTAATAGCCGCCGTAGGAGCCTTTCGTGGTGGTCGTAGTCGTCTTGGGGCCCTTAACGACCTTTTTGTACGGAGTCGCCACGGGGGTCGTCGCCGCCGCCCTCACCAAGTACCACACGCCACCGAAGGCGGCGATCCCGACTCCGGCGTGACCGAGCGCGCCGCGGTCACCGGAGAAGGTGTAGAGCGGAAACGAGTTGTAGGTCACCTGCTTCATGGTCTTCGAGCGAGCGACGAAACCGACGTGGCCCTTGCCGCCCACGATGGTCACGTGGGTGACCGACTTGTTAACCAGCAGGGGCGGCCACACGCTCAGACACGAACCGACGCACTTAAGCTTGGCCCCGCGCTCGGACGTAAGGACGTAGAGACTGCGCGAAGACACGTTAACCAGGGCCCCGGGATAGCCCACGACGCGGGCCGACTTCAGGGCCGGTGCGGTGGCCCCCCCGGCGACTAGGGGCGCGACGACTAGGGCCGCCGCCGCGACGGCGAGGGCCGCCGCCCGAACGGGCCCCACGGTGCGCGCCCGTCGCGGCGCCACCCCACTTTCCACTACCGCGTCGTTCGTCATGGACCCTCCTTAGATTCGCCCCGTGGCGCCTTCTTACGTAGTAGTACCGTCGGCGCCGCCGTTTCGTTCACCCCCCGGGGAAATTAACCATCGACCGACGGCTCCCATTCGAAAAGCCTTACCAGCGCCCGTTCACCAGCTCGGCGCACGCGGGCCACGGAGTCGCCGCCGAGGGCCGCCACGGCCTGGGTGGCGGCGCGCCGCCGGTGGCGCGCGACGACCTTGGCGGCCATCTCGCGCACCCGCCACGCCTCGTCGCGCGTCGCCGCCACGATCGCGTCGTCGGCCCCGTCCTCCCAGACGTAGAGTAAGCCCCGCGCGCCCCACACTCGTGGCCAGTAGCCGTCGAGACCCCCGGCGCCCCCGGCCAAAACGACGGTCGCTGCGGGTCCGGCCAACGCCGTCAAAGTCTGCGCGTCGACTTCTCCCCCCGAGAGCAGCGCGACGCAGCGACGCACGAACTCCCCACGACCAATCCCTTCGGCGTAGGCCGCGCAACTTTTACCCGGCGTCTCGGCCCAACCGGTCACACCCGCTCCGGGGTCACGCTTGATCCGATCCCCGACGGCCGTTCGTTCGAGTCGCCAATAGCGCGCGGCGACCGTTGTCCCGTTGCCACCTCAACCCAAATCAAGCGAGCCGACACCACGGGTAAATCGAACGGGCGCCCGGCGAGCTCCAAAGTCAGCAAATTCGCACTCGCGTGAAGGACGGTGAGGAGGCTGCCCTCTCCGATGCACACGCGGGCGAGCTCGGTGAGCAGGGCCGGGGCCTCGTGTTCAGCGACCTCGGAGATCCTTCGCACGGTCACCGTCACGCCGACCGGCGCGTCCGCGAGCGCGAGTAGTTCTCCGTAGGGGGCGAGCCGTCCGGGGATGACGTTGCCGTGGGGGCAGGTGAGGGGAGCACCCATCGAAGCGTCGAGGTGATCGACCACGACGTCGGATACCGCCGAGGACAGACGGTCAGCTTCAACGTCAGCGCTCGCCCAGTCGAACCCCAAAACGTCGGTCAGCCACCGCTCGAGTATCCGGTGCCGGCGTATCAGTGAAGTGGCCGTCGCGTCGCCACATTCGCTCAACGTCACGCTACGGTCCGGGGCAATATCTATCCAACCGTCGCGACGCAGTCGCTGCAACGCGTCACTCACCGTGGGCGCACTGACCGAGAGCCACTCGGCCAAGCGACCCGGACGAACGGCCTCGCCTTCGTGGGCAATGCAGTAAATCGCTTCGAGGTATTTGTCCGTCGTCGAGGTGTGGTGACCGGTCACGTCGTCGTCTCCCCGCGCTCAGCGCGGTAAGTGAGCGGCACACCCGAAGAGTCCCGCCGATTCGTGGCATCGCACCCGGTCGCAAGTTTCTCCTCGGCGCGACGGGTTCGAATAGCCGCGAAACGGGTCCCTCGCGATTTAGTGGCCGAGCGCCGGGTGAAGGCGGTGGTGGCGATCGCGACGTAGATGACCCACACGAGGACCTGGAGCAACGTGGGGCGATCGGCGTAGCCGACGAGGGAGTGCAGCACGTCCCCCGTATTACTCGATTCGGCGACGAACGCGCGCGTGTTCCAAAGGACCGAACGACCGAAGGGCAACCACCCCAACCGCTGCAGGTTTTCGGTCGCGTCGGCCAGCAGTCCGGCGGCGAAGATCATGAGCGCGACGCCGAGCACCTGAAAGAAACGGCGGAGGTTAATCTTCGCCCCCAGGCGGTACATGGCCAAAGCGACCATTAGCGAGAGCGCTAGTCCGAGAGCTCCACCTAGGAGCAGGTACGCGCCCCCGATCGGGGTCGCGCCCGCGCGACTCGACGCGAAGACGATCGCCAAGGTAAAGACCATGGTCTCCAGGCCCTCGCGGCCGACGGCCTGGGCGGAGAGCAGCCGTAGGCCCCGTCGCCTCCCGATCGATAGGGCGAGCGCGCTTCGCTCTTCGAGGTCGCGGGCCATGGTGCGAGCGTGCTCGCGCATCCAAAAGGTCATGTAGGTGAGGGCGCCGGCCGCAACGAGGTAAGTCCCCGTTTCGAAGTAACTCTGCACACTCGACCCGTCGTAGTGGCGTACGAGCGCGTAGGCGAGGGCGCCGCCCACGACCACCACGACCATCGCCGCGCCCACGCCAATAAAGACGTCTCGGTAGTGGCGACGTTGGCCGGTTCGACTGAGGTAGGCGAGCAGTATCGCCACGATCATCGACGCTTCGAGCCCCTCTCGAAAAAAGATGACCAACGTAGGAATCACGTCGCTGACCTCACGAGCGCGCCGGGGCGTAACCGGCGCTCTGGTAACCGGGAGAGGATGGAGCGCGTCACTTAGGTTAGGCTAACCGAACAGTTCTCGAGGGCTTCCGGCCCGAAACAAGCTTCGCGCCCGGCCGTATGGCGAGTATAGTTGCTTGAAGTCAAGCAACTATTTTGCGGAGGTTTTCGGTGGCTCTCGAGACGATTCACGCGGACCGCTATAAGTGGATCGCGCTGACCAATACCACGCTCGGGGTATTTATGGCCGTCGTTAACTCGTCGATCATCTTGATTTCACTACCGGCGATCTTTCGCGGCATCCACATCAACCCCCTCTCACCGGGCAACGTGGGTTACCTGTTGTGGCTCATGATGGGCTACCTACTCGTGACGGCCGTACTCGTGGTCAGTCTCGGGCGGCTGGGGGACATCGTGGGAAGGGTGAGAATATTCAATCTCGGCTTCTTGGTCTTCTTCATCGCTTCTATCCTGCTCGCCCTCGACCCGTACAACGCGGGGGCAGGGGCGCTGTGGCTGGTTCTGTGGCGACTGGTGCAGGGCGTCGGTGGCGCCATGCTCTTCGCCAACTCCAGCGCGATTCTGGTCGACGCCTTCCCCGTCGAGCAGCGGGGCCTGGCCATGGGCGTCAACCAGATCTCGGCGATCGGCGGCTCCTTTATCGGGCTCATCGCCGGCGGACTGCTCTCGATCATCGACTGGCGCCTGGTCTTTTGGGTTTCGGTGCCCTTCGGACTCATCGGCACCGTGTGGAGTTACCGAAGTCTGCGCGACAACGGCGTTCGTTCCAACGCCACCATCGACTGGTGGGGCAACCTGACCTTCGCGGTCGGACTAACCGCGGTTCTCGTGGGCATCGTTTACGGCATCGAACCGTACGGGGGCCACTCAATGGGCTGGACGTCACCG
>JAKBAB010000108.1 GCA_021815645.1 Actinomycetes bacterium | reverse complement strand
CGCGCAGGAACTTAAAAGTCCACGTGATGAGAGAGTGAAAATGTGAAACGTCTCGTTCTGCGCATTCGCCAACGACCCGTCGCCCCGAAGCGCGTCACGCCGCAACGGCCCTTTTGGGGCCAGAGACGCGACCGGTAATTCGAACCTCGGGTTAGGCTTCGGCCGTGAAGAAACTGCCCGACGACTCCTCCGTTCAACTGGCTCTGCGCCTGGGGGCCGGGGCCCGCATCGGGCGAGTACTCGCGTCGAGCCGTCTCAGCGACGCCCTAACTGAGATCGAAATCGGTGGCGTCAGCGACCTCGGGGGCGTCCCCGGAAGCGACGTCATGATTCGACTCCTCGACGACGCGGGCCGCCCCGTTCGCCGCCGCTACAGCGTTCGACGCGTCGAACCCTCACGCGACTCGCTCACGCTCTGGCTGACGCTCGACCACAACGGACCGGGCACGCGCTGGAGCCAGGCGGTCCAACCGGGAGACGACGTCGAAGTCATTGGTCCTAGAGGCAAGATAACGCTCGACTCGTCTGCCGACTGGCACCTCTTCATCGGTGACACCAGTGGCCTGGCCGCCTTTCACCGCCTCGCCGAGAGCATCCCTCTTCCGGGGCGGGCCCTAATCGCCGTAGCAGTCGAATCCGCGCGAGACGCGCGCATCGGTCCCTTCGCTCAGGATCTCTCCCTCGACGCGGTCATCGTCGAACGTCTCGGTCGGGCACTCGACGACCCGGCCGGACTCTTCGACGCGTTAGCCACGATGTCTCTGCCACCCGGTCGCGGACGGGCGTACGTCTTTGGCGAGTTCCACGTCGTACGCGCTCTACAGGTCGCCCTGCTCGACCGGGGCTTGGGCCCCGACGACGTAAGCCACAAGGCTTACTGGCGACACGGTCGCGCGAACGCCGACCACGGGGAGCCGGAGAAGTCGACGAACTAAAATACGAGAACCGACGCCATGATGACCGGCTGTCGGCGAAATCGCTGACCCAGTAGCCGGCCCGCGGCGCGCTGAACCGATTTGGTGAGTTCGTCGCTCTCGATGAGGCCCTGCGATAGGGACTCCCCGAGGGCCTCGCGCACCGCGAGACGAAGGGAGTCGAGAACCTGGGTGTCGCTCGCGCCGTCGAACCAACCACGCGCGCTAACCGCGACCTCGTGGACGATGCTTCGCGTCACTCGTTCCACCCCCACCGAGATTAAAACGACCCCGTACTCGGCGAGCATGCGGCGCTCTTCTAAGGGTCTCTCGTCGAGGTCGCCCGCGGCGCCGTCGATGTAGTGGAATCCGGCCGGCACCTTGCCGGCGCGGCGAATCCCCTTAGTGGTGATGTCGATTTGGTCCCCGTCTTCACAGATCAGAACGTGTTTCGAACTCAGCCCCATGGATACGGCCAGTTCGGCGTGGTGAACCAAGTGACGGTATTCGCCGTGCACGGGTACGAAATTCGCGGGTCGAAGAAGCTGGTGAAAGGTGCGAAGTTCTCCTTGGCGGGCGTGTCCCGACGCGTGAACGGGTTCTCGGGACGAGTCAATTACCTCGCTGGCCTCGCGGTGCAGGTCGTCGATAACGCGCCCCACCGACCACTCGTTACCGGGAATCGGGTGCGAACTGAGGATAATCGTGTCGTCGGCGCCCACCTTGAAGTTTCGTGCGTCACCGCGCGAGAGTTTCGACAGAACGGCCATCGGCTCACCCTGACTGCCCGTGCACACGACGCAAACTTCGCCCGGGGGGAAGCGGGGAATATTTTCCACGTCGATGACGTCGGCCGGGTCGACGCGCAGCAGGTGTAACTTTCGGGCCAATTTAACGTTGGCTTCCATGGAGCGTCCCATGAAAGCGAGGCGGCGACCCGTCTCGTGGGCCACGTCGGCGATCTGTTGAATGCGGTGAATGTGGCTGGCGAAACAGGCCACCACGATCCGCCGGTCGGGCCGTTCGAGGAACAGTCGTCGTAGCGCTACGCCAACACTCGACTCCGAAGGCGTAAAACCCGGCGCTTCGGCGTTCGTCGAATCGGCGAGGAGTAGTGCGACCCCCGCGTCGCCAAGGGCGGCCAAGCGACTGAGGTCCGTGCGCCGTCCGTCGATGGGCGACTGGTCGAGTTTGAAATCCCCCGAATGCACGACGATCCCCGCGCGCGTATGAAAGGCGAGGGCGTGCGCGCTCGGTACCGAGTGAGTCACCGGGATGAATTCGACCTCGAAGGGACCGATCGGGCGCCGTTCCCCGTCGACGACCTCGACGAAAGTTAAGCCACTGGCGACCTTCGCCTCACTTAGTCGGTGGCGCGCGAAACCGAGGGTTAGCGCCGAACCGTAGATCGGGACGTTCACCTCCTTCACCAGGTAGCGCAGGGCGCCCGTGTGGTCCTCGTGTCCGTGGGTGAGCACTATCGCGTCCACGCGGTCTCGTCGCTCGATCAGCCAGCGAAAATCCGGCAGGATGATATCCACGCCGTACATCGTTGGTTCGGGAAACATGAGACCGGCGTCGACCACGACGATACGCCCGTCCTGTTCAATCGCTAGACAGTTTCGCCCGATCTCACCTAGTCCACCGAGAAAGGTGACCCGAACCTCGTTAGCCACGAACGCCCCGCAACGCGGCGACCACTTCGGCGGCGGCCCGAGCCAACGGTGCGTCACTATGGCCGTGGGGAAGACGGCACTCCCCCACGCGTTGACCCACTTCGCGCAGCGCCGCTTTCGCGGGCATGGGGTTGGGGTAGAGCTCGCTACTCTCGAAGCGATAGCTCTCGTAGAGCTGCTCGTTGATCTCCCTAGCGCGGGCCCACTCGTTGGCGTGAACGGCCTCGATGAGAGCGCGCAGCTGCGGGCCGGCCCAGTGGGCGGCCACCGACACTAGACCCACGGCCCCCACGGCCATAAAGGCCAGGACGTTCGCGTCGTCGCCGCTGTACAGGGCGAAGTCGTCGCCCGCGGCCGCTTTAAGGTGCGCCGCGCCGGCGACGTCACCGGAAGCGTCCTTGAGCGCCACGACGTTGGGGTGAAGGCGCCGGACCTCGAGCGTAGTTGCGGGGTCGAGCCGGCGGCCCGTTCGCGCGGGTACGTCGTAGAGCATGACCGGCAGCGCGGTGCTCTCGGCGACGGCGCCGAGGTGCGCCGCGAGGCCCGCCTGGCTGGGGCGCGCGTAGGCGGGCGTCGTGGCGAGAACGCCCGCGACTCCCGTATCGGCGACCCGCGAAGTTAGCGCCACCGACCGGGCGGTATCGGCGAAAGTGGAACCGGCGAGGACCGGAACGGAAACGGCCTGCGCGACGCAAGAGAAAAGCTCCATCTTCTCGTCGTCACTGAGCGACGATCCTTCACCGGTCGATCCCGCCACGACGAGGCCCTCGCTCCCCTCGCGCACGAGGAACTGCGCTAGGTCGCTCGCGCCGTTAAGATCGAGCGCTCCGTCGGACGCAAAGGGCGTCACCATCGCCGTGAGGAGGCGTCCAAATATCGGTTCGTTCACGGGCCGAGACTACCGGCTCGCGCCCGTAGACCCGCCCGATGGGGCGAGCAGCGACGCGATAGACGTGAGGAAGCACGGCGTAGGTCCCCGGTAACGAACCGCCAGAGCGACGCCCTGAAGGAAACTTCGTCGGTCGAACGAGTCGTGACGAATCGTGAGACATTCGCCGGGCGAAGCGAGGATTATTTCGTGGTGAGCGAGAAGGCCGGGCAGGCGTACCGAGTGGACTCGCACCCCCCCGTCGGCGCTGGCTCCCCGGGCTCCGTCCAGCGTACGACGCTGCGTCGAGTCGACGAACGGCGCGGCCCCGCGCGCGACGCGCGCGCGCGCGATCGCCGCCGCCGTGGCGAGCGACGTTCCCGACGGCGCGTCCGCCTTCGCGTCGTGGTGCAGTTCCACGATCTCGACCCCGTCGAAGAAAGCGGCGGCCGTGGCCGCGAACTGCTCGGCCAGTACGGCGCCGACGGAGAAGTTCGCCGCGGCGATTACTGCGACCTTTTCGCCCGCTCGCTCGAGGGCGGCGCGCTCGCTCTCGCTCAGGCCGGTAGCGCCCACGACGAGCGCGACTCCGTGGTCGGCGCACCAACTGGCCGAGGTGACCACGCCCGAGGGCGAAGAAAAGTCCACGACCACGTCGACGAGCGTGGCGTCGAGGTCGCTGAGCGAGGGGGCGTAGACGGCGCCGAAGAGTTCGGCCGGATGAACGACGTCGACGAGCGCGACGACCCGAAGGTCATCGAGCGCGCCCAGCCCCTCAGCCAGGGACTGACCCATCCGACCCGCTCCACCCACAATGACTAGTGACGTCACGCACGAACCTTATCGTCGCGCCGGCGTCGCCTCAGAAGTCCGGCTCCCGCCCCCGCGAAGAGTACGAAGGACGCGCCCGAGACGAGCAACCCCGCGTCAATATACGGAGCGTGGTAGTGAAAGTGAACCCTCCACTTCCCCGGTGGTACGTACACCCGCTCGATGAGACCCGCACGTAGGACCGAGAGAGTCAAGACGCGCCCGGTAGTGACGTTGCGCGCAGTCGCGCGCCAACCGGGTAGGTAGGCCTCGCTACGATCGAGCCAAGAGCCACGGGAGGTCACGACGGTGGCCCAGGCGTCGCCCCACGACGCGTTTCGAATGTCGCGCACGCTCCCGGACGACGCCGCGGGTACGAGCCACATCGCTCGACGAACAGACGTCGCGCGAAAGACTGAGTACGTTCCCACCGTGGACGTCAGGCGCCACGCACTCGTGTCGAGGGCCCACTGAAAGGTGGTATTCAACGCGTAGCGACGAGGGGCCGAACCCCCGGTCTCTACCGCGCTGTCGCGCACGTCGACGCCACGAGGCGAAGTGACGACGAAGCCGGCCGCCCGGGGGTCGTGGGCGAAACGAACGGTCACGCTCCGACCGGGTGGGGCGCCCACCTCCGTCGGGTCCACACCCCCCGCGCCGTCGATGAGACGAACGTGCACGCTCCCCGAAGCGACGACGTGTCCCGGGGGGGCGGTCACGGTGACCGCCCCCACGTTTAGAACCTGGCCGAAGTATCGCCGAGCCGCGGGGGCCGCCTCGGTGCGCACGCACCGCGAAGCCGAGCCGGCGCCGTTGGGCGGTGCCGACAGTTCGTTGGCGCCGATGGCGAGTGACGCCAGGCGCAGTTGGGTGAAG
>JAKBAB010000107.1 GCA_021815645.1 Actinomycetes bacterium | reverse complement strand
CGTTATACCGGTCGTCGCGTCTAGGGGGTCCATAATTAGAACCTTGTCCCCCGCGGCGATGTCACCTTGCGCAATGCTGATTTCCGTGGCGTCCACACCCAGTGCGTTCTGCACGTTAAGGTCCGCTGGGGGCAGCCCCGCGTCCGTGAGCGCCGTTGTCAAGTTCGGTGCGTCGAAGTCTACGTAGCGGTTCGACGACACCTCGTCGGGCAAAATGACCCCAATTCCACCGGAACCGGCGTTGGTAATTGACGTCAAATACGACATCGTCGTGTAGTTCGCGTTGAAAGTAGTGGCCGAGACCGTACCCCCACCCGCGTAACTCACGCTCGGTATCGCCAGGGCGATGAACGCCCCCGCTAACGCGACGGCCGCGACCGTCCTAGCACTTTTGAATTTCATTAGTTTCCCCAACCCTTCAGTGGCACCCCAACGATGCCATTTAATGTGATTACTGCGTGAACGTTCGATGAACTAAACGCTCGCTCGAAAAAGTATCACGTCGGCGCCGCTGTAGGTATGCGTCCGGGCTTCGCCGGACCCTTCGCGCCCCACCCCCCGGGGTGACGCAAACGTCACTTGCCCGTTATCCCCCGGTCACTGCGGCGGGCCAACGAGCCTCTCATCAGCGAAAAGTCTGAGGACCTCACGCGAAACTAAGTACCTGGTCCAGGGTCGCCATGATGGAGACGCTTTCGTCGAGTGGCATGAGGGGACTCTCCGTTAATCCTTGGTCCAGACAGCGCGCTACCTCGCGCGCTTCGTAGTGAAGTCCCCGGCCCCGCGTGGGAAACTCGTATCGCCGCTTCTCCCCGTGCCGATCAATGACGTTGAGGGCGCTCGGGGCGTAGAAGTCTCCATCAATCTCAACTCGAGCCCGAGAGCCGGTCACGCAGGCGCGCGTCGCGCTGCGGGCGCTCGACGTGCACGAGAGGAGAGCGTGCGCTCCACTTTCGTATCGAAAGATCATGGTGGCCATCGCGTCGACGCCACTGAAGGCCGGTTCAATGACTGCGGTCATCCACTGGGGAGTTCCGAGCAACATGGAAGAGAACGAGACTGGGTAGATACCCAAGTCCAATAGGGCGCTGCCCCCCAACTCGGGCGCGAAGAGCCGCGACTTAGGGTCGGGCGCGAACCACTTGCCGTGGTCCGCTTCGAAAGTGACGATCTCCCCGATCTCGCCGCTTCCAACGAGATCGCGCAGCGCCGCGACGTGGGGCAAAAACCGCGTCCACATCGCCTCCATCAAAAAGAGCCCGCGCGCGCGCGACAGCGCTACGAGCTCCCGGGCTTCCGTGGCGTTCATAGTGAAGGACTTCTCGACGAGCACCGCCTTGCCAGCGTCGAGCGCGAGGGAGGCGTGAACCAGGTGAAACGGGTGCGGGGTGGCGACGTAAACGGCGTCCACGGCCCCGTCGAGTACTAGAGCCTCGTACGAGTCGTAACGATTCTCGACAGAGAACTGATCGGCGAAGGCGTTCGCGCCGGCGGCCGAACGCGAACCGACCGCGACGACGACACCCTCGTTAATGAGTGACAGATCCGAGGCGAAAGTTTTCGCAATTGATCCGGTACCCAAGACACCCCAGCGCACGACCTTAGACACCGCCACCCCCAATTCGCGCCACCCTAGTAGCCATTGATCTCACCTCGCCCCGCCGGCGAACCAATCGGGACCCCAGACCCTTAGGGTCGAGCTCTGGAGGAGTGATGGCCCTACTTCGAGACTCGCGCGACCACCTGGAGTCGTCTTACCTACTTAGCCACGTTGACAACCCCGTCGCGTGGTGGAGCTGGGGCGCGGACGCGCTGGCGGAAGCGAGTCGTCGCGACGTGCCCATCTTCCTCTCGGTGGGTTACGCGTCGTGTCACTGGTGCCACGTGATGGCCCACGAGTCGTTCGAAGACGACGAAATCGCGGCCACCCTCAACAGCAATTTCCTGCCCGTTAAGGTCGACCGCGAGGAACGGCCCGACGTTGACGCGCTCTATATGGCCGCGACCCAACTCGTGAGTGGACACGGTGGCTGGCCCATGTCGGTGTTTCTGCTGCCCGACGGACGACCGTTCATGGCCGGCACGTACTACCCACCGTCGGACCGTGCGGGCCACGTGGGCTTTCCCCAGCTCCTCGAGGTCATAAGTCGCACCTGGCGCACCCGCCGAGAGGACGTCGAGCGACAAGCGGAAGATCTTTCTCGGGCGCTGGAGCGCGACGTGCACTTCATCGATTACCTCACCCCCAGCTCTCGCGCCCTAAATCTGGACGAAGTACGCGCAAAGTTGCGCGACGAGCTGGTATCGTCCGCGAGCCCGACGGGCGGATTCGGTGACGCCCCAATGTTTCCCAGACCCACCCTCGTCACCGCGCTGGTGGAGTTCGACGACGCCGCCGCTCACGACGGCGTGACCCGGACGCTCGACGCCATGTCCCGCGAGGGGCTCTACGACCACCTCGACGGTGGGTTTGCCCGCTACGCCGTGGACGGGGCTTGGCACGTGCCACACTTCGAAAAGATGCTGTCGGATCAGGCGCTACTAGCGAAGTGTTACCTGAACGCCGGTCGAAGCATCGGCCGCGAAGAGTGGCGAGCCGTCGGATACGCCACGTTCGACTTCGTAGAGCGTGCCCTGGGCGTTGGGGGTCAGTACGCGTCGTCACTGGACGCCGACGCCGACGGCGTCGAGGGCGCCCACGTGACGTGGACCGACGCCCAGGTCTTCGAAGCCCTGCGCGGCGCGCAGTTAGATCAGTGGCGCAGTCGCGTCCTTCAAAGGTGGCGCATCGAGTCCCCCGGCGCGTTCGAAGGTAGGTCCATCCCCCGTCTGGCCACCGGAGAACCTTTCGAGACACCACCGGAACTGGTGCCGGCCGCTCGCTTTATGGCGCGTCAGCGCGCGTCTCGTACCCAGCCCCCGCGCGACGAAAAGGTGGTTTTGGAGTGGAACGCGTACTACGCGTCCGCTCTGCTCACGTCCCTCGAATCGCGCCACGTCACGCGGGCCCTCGAACTCTTGCGTTCGCTTCGTTTGACGCACGGCCCGAACGGGGTTTGGTGGCGCACTCGGTCGCGCGCCCACGCGTCAGCTAGCGACGTCGCGGCACTACTTAACGCCGAAATAGACGCGTACGAGGTCACCGGCGACGACGATTGGTTACTCCACGGTGGCGACTTGGCTAGATACCTCCTAAGGCACTACTGGGACGGACCCGTTCCCACCTCGAGCGACCCCGGGACGGGTGGTGGCTTTTTCGCTCAGAGTGACCTCGTTGACGACGTGCCCATACGACCCAAGGAAGTATTCGACGGCGCCACCCCGTCGGCCCACGCACTCGCCACTCGTGCGCTAGCGCGACTCGCTCGCGTGTCGGGCGAGACAGCGCTGATGATCGTCGCCGAGCGCTTGGTTGAACTGGCCCGACCCCTAATCACGAACCACCCGGTCGCCGTCGCTGATTTAGTGGAGGCCGCGGGATTCGTCTTCGACGCGGTCGAGGTCGTAATCCCCGGTGAACCGGGGCCGTTAGCCCATCACGTACGATCGATGTCGATGCCGCGAACCTTACTGATAACGGGCAGTGGTTCTAGCCCGCTGCTACGCGAGCGCGAGATGGGACTCGCCTACGTCTGTCGCGGGGGCGTCTGCCGTTTACCGGTCTCTAACCGCGCCGACCTCGACGTCGAAGTTCGTCGGGCCGTGGGAGCGTAGTGGCCTTCGGACGAGACCCCACCGTTCGGGCCACCCGTCGGCTCATCGCGCGAACTCCTCAACGTACCGCCGTTGACCTCAACGGGGGTACGTTGATCCACGGACTGGTCCTTGGATCCACCAATGAGTCAACGACCGTCGTCGATCTCGCCAGCCAAGCCATCGTCCGCTGGCGGGTCCCCTGGCCGGAGGACTTAGAGACGGATCTGGCGGCCTTCGACGTCGTCGAAGGCCAACTTTCGGAGCACATAGAACGTGACGACCTCGCCCAACCCGAGGCGGTGACGCTCGCCGACCTGCCGCGGCGGCTGGGAACCTACCGCGGACGAAGGGTTCGCCGTTGGTTGGAACAACTGGCCAGTCCCGCCGACGGACCGCTCTTCGGCTTCCGGGGACCGAGTGCCCCCTATTGGGAGTTTCGCGGCGAACGTCCGAGCGTAGCGCTCGTCGCGGCCGACCGCGGACCGCAGCTGTTACGTCGGCCCGACGACGGATCGACGTGGGTGCGCTTCGGCTGGTTCGGCGATGACGTGTGGTTACTGTGTGAAGATCGCCACGCGATCAGAACCATTGAATCGACCAGGCGCAGTTCCCTCGCCGGCAAGGACTTAGCGACGGCGCTCGGTTTCCGCCCGGCCTACGTCCTCACGACCCTCTCGCAGCCCCTCGACGGGCACTGTTACAAGAGTTGTACGGGACTACTTCCGCGGGGATAGGTCTAACGCGGTAGTTTGCCCGTCGAGAGCGCTTCGGCCATGGCCCAACCAAATACCACGAGACGCTGTCCACCATCGGGATTTAGATCGTCGAAGAATACCTCGACCCCCCCGGGAACGGGGCCCTTCGCGGCGACGTAGTCGATGCCCCCGACCGGACCAGGCGAGACGGACATAACGAAGGTTTTGTCGTCAATCGCCTTTTCGGAACCAAAACGCTTGGCCAAGCGCCTCCCCCACGCTCGGTCTTCGCCCGTGGGTCGATAGCCCAATCGGGGAACGACATCCTCCAGGCCAATAAATGCGCGAAATCCGTCCGGCGAAGTGAGACGCGTTCCCAGGAGGACGTCCTCGTCGGGAAAGGCCAGTAGAGCGCGACGGAACTGGTCGTGCAGAATCGTACGCAGCGTCTGGTCGGACTTGGTCGTGCGGTCTACCAGCAAAAGCCCCACCAACAGCGACGGGGTACCCCCAATCCTCTCGAGGGTGCAAAACGAGTAGCCGCGTAGTTTGTTTCCGTCTCGCGCGTGCGTGACGAGAACCCACTCCTCGCGCTGCTTCGACAGAAAACCGATGTCGAAGTTCGGCTCTCGGTCCACGCACAGGTCGGCCATTTCAGCCAACTCGGCATCGCTGAGGGCAGTGGTGTCTTTCGTGGTGACGGTCATTGCCATAGGGAACCATTCTACGGGGATTCTTCACCCCCGGCGCCCGCGTCAGGCTCGGATGACATTTCGCCCGAATTCTGAA
>JAKBAB010000020.1 GCA_021815645.1 Actinomycetes bacterium | reverse complement strand
CCGATCCCGGGGTACGGGATACGACGTCTTCGAGGTGGCTCTACGTGACGGCGTCACCGACTGGTCGACGATCGACGCCGCCGAGGCGGCCGCGGTCGTCGTCGCCTACCCAAACTATCTAGGGTTTATGGAGGATCTCTCGGCGCCGCGCGCCATCGCCCAAGCCAGCGGCGCGTTGTTCGTAGTCGCGGCCGATCCCGTGGCGGCGGGCGTGCTAAAGACGGCCGGCCAGTGGGGTGCCGACGTTTTCGTCGGTGAGGGCCAGGCGTTCGGCACGGCGCTCTCCTTCGGTGGCCCCTACCTGGGACTTTTCGCGTGCGCCGAAGCTCACGTGCGTCGTCTACCCGGACGAATAGTGGGTGAAACCATCGACGCGACGGGTCGGCGGGCCTACGTCACGACGCTACGCGCGCGAGAGCAGGATATTCGTCGAGAAAAGGCCACGTCTAATGTCTGTACGAATCAGACCCTCATGGCCATCACGTCGGCGATTCAGTTGGGCTGGCTCGGCACGCAGGGCCTGCGCGAAGTCGCGACCCGCTGCGCGCAGGGCGCGCACTACCTATTCGACGAGCTTCGGACGGTGCCAGGCGTTAGCTCAATTTCGTCGGCGCCGTTCTTGCGTGAGTTCACGGTGCGTCTCTCGAGACCGGCGTCGGAGGTCGTGGCCGAGATGGCCGATCGTCACGTGTTAGTCGGTCTCGCGGTACGAGAGCTTTGTGACGGGCTAGACCCGTCCGTGGAGGGACCCAACGAGGACGCCCTAGTAGTAGCGGTTACGGAGCGACGGACGCGAAGTGAAATCGACCACTACGTCAATTCGTTGCGGGAGGTGCTGAACTCGTGAACGGTATCGGTGCTCCGGGCGGGCGCGCGGCCTCCGCACCCTTGATGGGACACGAGAGTGAGCCGACACTCTTCGAGATGTCGGTACCGGGACGTCGAGCTTTTCAGCTCCGTACGACGGACGTGCCGCCGTTGGTGCTCGCGGAACTGATACCGGTTGAGCACCTCGCCCCCGCGCCCCTCGAAGTCGCCGAGGTCTCCGAACGAGACCTGGTGGGCCACTTCACTCGCTTAACGCACCGCCAATATTCGGTGGACCTCGGGATGTACCCGTTGGGGTCGTGCACTATGAAGTACAACCCCAAATTCTGCGACGCCGTCGCCGCCGACGAGGGCCTTAACTCAGTGCACCCCGGGGCGCCCGCGGTACTGACACAAGGGTGGCTCGCGCTGCTGGCTTCGCTCGAAGAGAAGTTGTGCGCCATTACGGGCATGGCCCGCGCCACGCTCCAGCCGGCCGCCGGAGCCGCCGGAGAGTTAACGGGCCTGCTGCTCATGCGCGCGTACCACGAAGGGCGCGGTGACCACCGTCGCCGGGTTCTTATCCCCGACTCGGCCCACGGAACGAATCCCGCTTCGGTGACGCTCGGAGGCTACGAGGTGACGACCGTAGAGTCGAACGCTCGTGGGTTAGTGGACTTGGCGGCGTTGCGCGCTGAGCTCGACGACGACGTCGCCGGCATCATGCTCACCAATCCCAATACCCTGGGCCTCTTCGAAGAGGAGATTATCGACATCGCCGGTGCCGTTCACGAAGTGGGGGGACTGCTCTACTACGACGGCGCGAACCTGAACGCCATTTTGGGGGCGGTGCGGCCCGGCGACATGGGATTCGACATCGTACACATGAACCTTCACAAGACCTTCGCGACGCCGCACGGCGGCGGGGGACCGGGGGCGGGTCCGGTGGCGGTCGCCGAACGGCTCGGCGAGTACTTACCGGGCCCCCTGGCCCAGCGCGCCCCGGGTGGGGGTTACGAGTGGGTGAGGCCGGAACACTCGATCGGTCGCGTGCACGGCTGGCACGGTAACGCTCTCGTGCTCGCGCGCGCTCTGGCTTACATCGACGTTCACGGAGGTGACGGATTAAAGAGAGTCGCGCAGCACGCGGTACTTAACGCAAACTGGCTACGCGAACGTCTGCGAGACATCTTGCCGGCCGCCCACGATCGGCTTTGCATGCACGAATGCACCTTGCGCGCGACGGAACTGCGCGCCCGCTACGGGGTCCGTGGTCTCGACGTCGCCAAAGCACTGTTGGAGGAGGGATTCCACGCGCCCACGGTCTACTTCCCGCTGATCGTCGACGAGGCGTTGATGTTCGAACCGACCGAAACGGAGAGTCCCCAAACCCTCGAGGCGCTCGCCTGCGCTCTAGAACGAATAGTGGAACGAGCCAAAGCCGATCCCGAATCTCTAAGGCGCGCACCGCAAACTACTCCCGTTTCGCGGGTCGACGAAGCGCGCGCCGCTCGTCACCTAGTAGCGACCGCCGACGCCCCTCGACCAACTTCGCCAACGAAAGCGAACTCGTAACGTCTTCGGGTAACGACAGTGCGCCGGCGCTCATAGGGCACCGGCGGATGATTTAGGGCCTAGTGGGTGGCGGACGGTCCGTCCAGTTCTCCGACCCGGCGGTTCACGAGCCGTAGTAGTCGCGCTAACTCCTGTTGCTCCGCGGTCGATAGGTCCCCGACGCACCTTGCTTCTTGTTCATTGAAGCGCGGGAAGAGTTCCTCAATGAGTCGCTCCCCGGCTCGACTCAAGGTGATTGACACCCGTCGCCGATCGTCTCGGTGGGGGAGCCGGCGTATGAGTTTACGCGCGTGCAGGGTTTTCATAACTCCCGTCAGAGTGCCCTTGGTGACGCCAGCTTCCGCCGCGACGTGGCCCGTCTCTTGCGCACCCCAGATCCAAAGTACCCAGAGAATCGTGAAGGCAACCCAACTCAGTTCGTACTCCGATAACAGTGTGCGTTCCATGTAGTTGCGGACGGTCGACGCGGTTCGATACACGTTAGACACCGCACTCATCGCGGTGAAATTGAGCGAGTGCGAATCGAGGCGGCTTCTTATGTCACGCTCCGCTTGGGAGACGATTCTCGACTCTGAACTAGCGATTCGACGGGACACGTTTACTCTTTCAAGGTGGTGCCACCGTAAAAGGTAGTACCGACCGAGCGAAAATAGCCACCGATAATTTCGCGCGGGGTGAGATCGGCCAACTCTTCACTCGGCGAATCGAAGAGTTCGAGGGTCGCAGTTCCGCTGTAGGCCGGGCCCAACTCGACGTCGCGTCCAGACATGGTGACAACCTCTTCCATTGAATCCGTTCCGTTGAGTTCAATACGGGGGAACCAGCGGTGGTGCAACATCGCGTGAGCGTTGACGAATCCGTTGGTTTCGCTTTCGCCCGCGAGAGTGACGGTGGCCTGCGCGAGTCGACGGTCATTCGCGGCGAGGGTCATCGCGAAAACCGCCCCGGGCGCGAGACGAGGTCCGCCGCGACCGACAGTAACGGGGCGAGTTTGGTGAATCGATCCAAGCTTCTTGGGGTAGCCCTGGAGATAACCGCGCACCAACGCGAAGTCGCGGTCGACCCAGATGAAGACGCAGCGACTGTAGAGCTGCCCCCGGAAGCGACAGCGCACCACTACGAAAGCCTCCTTGTACTGCGCGCGTACGGGATCGAGTAGCTCCGCTCCGTCGGGCCCGCAACTCTGCCAGTCGGCCCAGACGAAGGCTACGGCTCCGGGGTCCTCGTCGTCCTTCGCCAGTGAAACTTCGTCGGGCAGAAGGGCGCGAACGGCGTCGGGGTCGGTACGAAACTCCACGGTAAGCAGGTCGCCCGAATAGTGCCAGGGCGGCGGCGGTAGGAGCGACGCTCGTCCCGTGGAGGTTCTGGGAAAGGGGAGGCCTCTTACGTTCACGAGGCCGTCCAGCCTCGAAGGGGTCGCTCGAACCAAACGTGAACCTGTCCCGTTCCAATGGCGTTTTCGTACGCGGAGTACGGTTGTCCCGGTGCGACGCAGTCGGGGCCCCCGATCGCGGCGACCATCATCTGGTAGTGGCCGAAGCGCCCCTCGGGACGGAGCCGCGAGAATTCGGGCAGTTCGTCGAGTACTCGCGAGTGCTCACCCGCGCGCCACGCTTCGATGACGCGGTGATCCGCGCGTCGTGCCTCGTCGGAGTAGATATTCGCTTCGTCGGCCGACTCGTGATTTCGTAGCCGCCGCAGGGGATGAAAGGTGTGACTTAGGGCACCGGAGGCGATTAACACGACTCGCCGATCTATTTTCGACACGGCCTCAGCGATGACGCGGCCGACCGTGGCGAAGTCCGCCGGTTCCGCGGTTTGACAGGTGCTAACCGAAACCCACGACTGACCGTCGTTGAGGAAGGACAGGAAGTTCGTCGTCGCGTAGGTCGTGGGTAAGTGGGCGTTATCGATTGGCGTGATCCAGCAGTCGTCGGTGGTCGTGGCGATCTCACCCACGAGGTTCGCGAAGGCGCGGTCACCTTTCATGTCGTAGGGAACACTCGACATGCCGCGCGGTAGCTCTTCGGAAGTGAAAAGTCCCTTTCGTCGATCGGAGGACGTTATGACGAATTCTACGGTCGTGAACCAGTGGCTGTCGAAAACTACCACGAGGTCAGGTCGTAATCGATCGAAAACGTCTCGACGAAGTTCGTGTAGTCCACTGTGAAGGGTGCTCTCCTTACCGTCGTTCAGAGCGAGACGCTCTTCGGTGGGTAGCACGATGGTGGGGACGTGAGCGAGAAACGCGGCGCCGATAATCTCACCCACGGGTGGTTGCCTCCCTCACCTGATACGTCGTTAAGTCGCTGTGAAAATCGAGCGCGTACTCGCCCCCCTCTCGGCCAACGCCACTAAGGCCGATACCCCCGAAGGGAGCGGTGAGGTCGCGCACCAAAAAGCAGTTCACCCACACGGTACCCGCTCGAAGCGCACGAGCCATTCGGTCGGCCCTCGATTGACTGGAGGTGTAAACGATGGCGGATAGTCCGTAAGGCGTGGAATTGGCTAGGTCGACGGCCTCCGCTTCGTCGCCAAAACTCTGCACGGTCAGGACCGGTCCAAAAACTTCACGTTGGACAATCTCGGCGTCGTTCGAGTGGGGCGCGACGAGAGTTGGTTCGTACCAGAGCTGTCCTTCGCGCCAACGGCGACCCCCGAAGATGACTCGGTCGCCGTGGGCGACGGCGCGAGCGATAAAACCCTCGACGCGGGCCAGGTGCTCGGGGTGAATGAGTGGCGAGAGAGTCGTCGCCGGGTCCCGGCTGTCGCCGAGCACGTGACGGTCGACCGCGACGCGAAATCGTTCTAGGAAGGAATCGAGAACCTGTTCCGACACGAGGAGCCGGGTTCCGGCGAGGCAGACTTGGCCGGCGTCGTCGTACATGGCGGCGGCCCGGTCGGCGGCGGCGTCGAGGTCGCCGTCTTCAAAGACTATGAAGGGCCCCTTTCCGCCCAGTTCTGCCGTGAAGGGGGTCAGGTTCTGAGCCGCGGCGAGAGCGATTGACCGTCCCGTCTCGGGCGAGCCCGTGAAGGAGATTCTTCGCACCCGGGGGTCGGCGACGAGCCGTGCTCCCACCTCTTCACCGAGTCCTTGGACGAGGTTGAAGACCCCGGGGGGAAAGTGGGCCTCATCTACGAGGTCCATGAGGAGAGAACACGACAACGGCGCCCACTCCGCCGGTTTTAGAACGACGGTGTTGCCCGCGGCGAGGGCGGGAGCGCACTTCCAAGTGGAGAGCATGAATGGTGCGTTCCAGGGGGTAATCACGACGGTCGGTCCGGCGGGGTGGCGTAGTACCTCGTTGTGGGTGCCCTGTGAGTTCCACACGCGAGGCGAATATCTTTCGGCGAGTTCCGCGTACGCGCGAAAGTTGCGCGCGGCGCGGGGGATGACGCGTTCTCGGAGACTGTCGTGCAGCATCGCCATGTCTAGACACTCGACTAGCGCAATCTCCTCGACGTGGCGCTCTATGAGCTCGGCGAGCCTGCGCAGGTAACTGGCCCGCTCGCCAACTCCAAGGCTGGCCCACGACGAAAAGGCGTCACGCGCCGCCCCCACCGCGAGGTCGGCCACCTCCGACGTACCACGCGCTACGTCGGCTAACTTCGTCGACCACTCGAGTGGTGAGCGGACCTCGAAGGTCGACGTTGAGTCGAGGCGCTCACCGTTCACGAAGTGGCCTTCGGCGACGGCCACGCCACCCACGTCGGCGCGCATATGCGTCACGCCTGGTACCGGGGTCTTATACGCGGAGTGGGTAGCGTGGACGGATCGCTCTCGCGGGGCCCGCGTTGGCCCCGAAACTCCCAGTCGCCCCCAAAGGCGGTTGAGAGCACCTGCTCAGTGGCGGTGGGCTGCGCGCCGACTTCGTCACTCACGGGCTCTGGTCCGCGCACCACGTAGTTCGTTAATGAGCCCAGACCCTCCACCTCGACGGTGACGACGTCGCCGGGTTCCACGGGACGCGAATGGGCCGGGGTTCCCGAGAGTAAGACGTCCCCCGGCACCAGGGTGATGAGTCGCGCCACGTCGGTGACCAGGTAGTGCATGTCCCAGGCCATCTCGTCGGTGGAACCACTTTGCCGTAGCTCGCCGTTCACTAGGGTTCGCAAGCCCTTATTGGCGAACTCCCACTGAGTTACGACGCCCGGTCCGATTGGACACAGGGTGTCGGCACCCTTGACGCGCAACATCGACCCCGCGTCGGTGTCGCGAAAGTCGTGGAGTCCGAAGTCGTTCGCGATGGTGTATCCCGCTATGTAGTGACCCGCATCAGCGAGAGCGATGTTTCGAGCCGTGCGACCGATAACGATGGCGACTTCTCCTTCGTAGTTCAAATAGTGGCAGTTGTCGGGACGAACGATGGCTCCACCGTGAGCGTTTAGGGCCGACACCGGTTTTTGGAACCACGTCGGTGCACCGGGCAGTGTTACACCGAACTCGCGAACGCGCGAAACGTGATTGAGATGACAGCAGATGATTTTGCTGGGCGAAACCGGAGCTAGGTGCGTCGCCGTAGCGGCCTCCACGCGACGACCGTCGGGAGCGACCAGCGTGTCGCCATTGCGAACGACCGAGACGACGTTGCCTTCGAGCAGAATGCGTCGAAACTCCACCGTTCCCCCAAATTCGTTCGTACTCAAATGATTCTGCCACCTTACAAACAACGCGGTCGCGGGCGTGCTACTTTCACCCCAGTCGTCCAAGGAGGGGCCGTGAGCGATACGTTCGATCGACTGAGAGTGTTGTGGCCGGACCACCTGGGGTTGGCGCGGGGCAAGTACCTGCCGGCGAGCCTGGCGGATCTGGGGGTTCGCCACTGCTCGGGAACTTGGGCGCTGGCCTACGACCGGTCGATGACCCCGGACACGCCGGGTAGCTACTGGCAGGAGGGTCTGCCAGATTTCGACGCACACTTCGAAGAAAGTGACGTTCGACCGAGCTGGGAGGCGAACACCCGAGTGGTCGTCGCCGACCTCACGCGTGGGGGAGAGCTCTTGGGGGTCTCACCGCGTACGGCACTTCGCCGAGCCGTCAGTGACTGGCGAGCGCTCGGGTTCGAACCGTACGTTGGCGTTGAGCTGGAGGCGTTCGTGTTCTGCGCTGACGGCGCGGGGGGCTGGAGACCGATTGAAACCCCCGGGGCCTACGTTTACGGGACCGGGCCCGCCGTGGACCCCTACGGACTCATTGACGCAATTTGGACCGCCAGCCACGAGGCGGGGTTGCCGCTCGAATCGGTCAATTCCGAGTACGACACGCCCCAGTTCGAGTTCACTCTTCGCTACAGTGACGCGCTTCGTGCCGCGGACGACGCGTTTCTCTTCAAGGTTCTCGCTCGGGAAGTCGCGCACCGACTCGGACTTTTGGTGACCTTTATGGGCAAGCCGATCACAGATAGGGGGGGATCGGGTCTTCACGTTAACTTCTCGCTACGTGACGGGACCGGACGCAACGTCTTCGACGACGCGGCGACCGCTGACGGCCTCTCGTCGATCGCGTCGTACGCCGTAGGGGGACTGTTAGCTCACCACCGGGCGCTCGCGGGGCTCTGCGCCCCGACGATCAACGCTTACAAGCGCCTGCGCCCGGCCTCCTTGTCGGGGTACTGGGCCAACTGGGGTTACGACCACCGTGGCGCGACGGTGCGCGTACCGGGCGAACGCGGGGCCGGTACGCGATTAGAACATCGCTTAAGTGACGGGGCGGCGGTGGTACATACGGCGGTCGCCGCGGTGCTACAGGCCGCTCGACTCGGGGTAATCCACGAGATCAACCCCGGGCCGCCCGAAGGCGGTAATGGACTCGACTCAATTGACGCGACGGTGTCGGTGCCTAGCTCGCTCTCCGACGCACTAGACGCTCTCGAGAACGACGGTGAACTGGTGAGCGCCGTGGGCAGTGAGCTCGTGGCCCAGCACGTCGCCGTCAAACGCTCGGAGTGGGAGCGCTTCTGTGGCGCGACAACCGATTGGGAACTCCGCGAGTACTTGCCTTTTCTCTAACGCCACGTCACGCGTACGGGCAAAGTTTTGATCCCGCTGATGAAATTTGACCGGAGACGTTCGGTCTCGCCGATTAGTTCAACCGCGCTCCATCGTTTCGCGATCTCCTCAAAGAGGACGCGCATCTCTAGGCGCGCGAGGTGAGAACCTAGACAGAGGTGCGGACTGTGCAGCCCAAAGGCGACGTGGTCGTTCGGGGACCGGTCGGGGCGGAACTGGTTAGGTTCGTCAAAGTGCGTTTCGTCGTAGTTCGCCGAAACGAACCACAGCACCACTTTGTCGCCGGCCGCCAGGTTTCGATCACCCAGTTGAGTGTCGACGGTCACGGTGCGGCGAAAGTGCATGGTGACCGTGGTCCAGCGCAACATCTCTTCCACCAAGGGGCGCAGTTCATCTCCCGACATGTCGGGCAGCTGCGCGAAGAGAGTGGGCCGTTCGATCAGGGCCAGGAGGCCCCCGGTCATCGAATAGCGCGTCGTGTCGTTGCCGGCCGCCACCATGAGGGTAAAGAAGTTCTGGAGCGCCCGTTCGTCCAGCGACTCGCCGTCGGCGGTGGGCTCCAGTAGGGCGCTCAAAATATCTCGGGACGGATTACGCCTTCGAAGTTCTAGGGCGCCCGATGCGTAGTCAAATAATTCGAGTGACACGGGACTACGAAAGGGCAGGAGTCGGTAGGGCGACGTGTCAACCTGGTCGACGACGAAGTCGGTGAAGTCCGGGTCACTGTTGCCAATCAGCGCGTCACCGCGTTGGACCAACCACTCGAGGTCGTCGTCGGGCAACCCTAGGAGTCGCCCCAACATCCGCATAGGCAGTTCGCGAGCGACCCGGGTCACGAAGTTGAACTCCCGTTCGCCGCGCAAGTCCTCGAGGATCTCCTCGGCGAGAGAACGAACGGCCGTTTCGTACTCGCCGACCGTCTTCGGCGCGAAGGGGCGACTCACCAGACGCCGCAACCGGGTGTGCTCCGGCGCGTCCATCTCCATGAGCGTCCGACGGGCTTCGGTCTCTTCCGGGTCCATGTCTTCTAAACGAATGCCGAACTGACTCGAAAAGAGATCCGTGCGACGGCTCGCGAAGAGGACGTCGTCGTACCTAGTAACGCTCCAAAAGCCGCGCCCGCCGTCGGGCTCGCTAGTCCAGTGAACCGGATCGTGGGTTCGTAAGTAGCTAAACGTCGCGTGAGGGGGGCCCGACACGAAGGCGTCGTGCGACGAGAGTTCAACGAGCGCCGTGGCGTGTCCTTCCATCAAGTTTGCTTCCAAACGACTCGCCCATTACACCACACGAACCCCCGCGGCGTACACTGGTTCATGGTTCGCCCACTCATTGGCATTACGGGTCGCCGGTGGCCCGCCTCATATTTGGGCGCGAACCTGCCGAGCGCGATGAGTGAGTTGGCCTTCGACCTTCACTTCAGCGACTATCCCCATTCGGTGGCCCTGGCCGGGGGGGTGCCGATGGAGCTGACCCGCGACGCAGACGTTAACGACACGGTGGCTTACTTAGACGGTTTGGTGCTCACGGGGGGGGCGGACCTCGAGCCGGCGCTATACAACGAAACGCCCGAAGAGAGTTTGGGACCCGTCGAGCCCGATCGCGACGAGTGGGAGATCGCTCTGTTGGCGGGCGCTCGCGCGAAAGGGGTCCCAATTCTGGGTATCTGTCGTGGTCTCCAGCTCGTCAACGTCGCATTCGGCGGCACCCTGCGTCAACACGTTGAGCTCTCCGACGGGGCCGGCCACCCCCAGTGGAACGTCAACGGTCGCCGGCCAACTCACGAGGTCTACGTCGTAAGGGGATCGGCCAGTGCGCAGATCTATCCCCCCGAGATCTCTGTTAATTCACTGCATCACCAAGTGGTAAAGGACGTGGGGGAGGGACTCGTCGTATCGGCGAGGGCTAGCGACGGCGTCGTCGAGGGGCTCGAAACACCCGACGGACAGATTTTGGCGGTACAGTGGCACCCCGAACTACTGCCGGCTCCCGACGCTAGTTTCCATTGGTTGGTCCGAAGCGCCCGGGCCTACCAGGTAGAACATCGGGCTTAGTTCGTACCTCGTAGCCTTTACCAGTCGCCATAACTAGCTAAATGTGGTGCTGGCGGAAGGAACCTTTCGATCACGAGCCCTTTTAGGCCGCTAGGTGTACACCTAGTAAAAAGAAGCCGAGACACACGATGGGCGTGGCTACCACCAAGGTGGCGGCGAATCTCCAGTGATGCTCGCGCTGGAGGAGGGCCGGAATGGCGAAAGCGGAGGAGAAAGTCGTCAATCCGCCACAAAAACCGGTAACGACCACGTCGCGCAGGTGCAAATCTGTCGCTCCAGCGAAGCGATAGACCACAAACCCGGCGATCGCGCAGCCCACGGCGTTCGCCCCAACGGTCGCCCACGGACGATCGCGAGGGTGAAAACGCCGGACCGTGTACTCGAAAAAATAGCGCACCACGCACCCCACCGCCCCGAAAATCCCTACGAGGAACACGGTCACGGTCGGTGCCTTCTCAGACCGAGCCACGCGGCCGCTACACCGCTCGTGAGGGCCCCGAACGCCACAGTGACGGCCCCTGAGGCCGAAACGTGCCAAAGCGTCGCCAAATCGACGTAGAGCGTCGAATATGACGTCAATCCCCCGAAGAAGCCCGTTATTACCAGTACCCGAGCTAGGTCGTTCGAGTCGCGAGCGCGTAGACGACCCCTGAGCAGGTGGGTGGCGAGTAGGACGCCAATAAAGTTAATTACGAGCAGAACCCAGGGAATCTCCTGGGTCCAGCTCACCGAGCTCGTTGGTGGCGGTAAGTGCTCTAATCCAGTGAGCACGTCGCGCAGAACTGTCCCCGCAAACCCCCCCGTAGCGGCCGCCGCTATGACTCTCGCCATTTGGCGAGGTGGGAGAGTGAGGTTCGCCGACATTCCATTCGAAACTACTCAATTAACTGTTCGCCCTTGAGACTTCGACGGAGTCGACTTGGCGACAGTACATTGAACTTGCAAGAAGACATTCTCGATATTTCACGATTTTGGGCCAGAATTACTGCTCACAGAGTAACTGTGATAACAAGCGACGTATGAAGTCTCGGCCAGGATTCAGACTCTCTCTTGTGGTTTTCCAGATTTGTTGGGGAGCGGTCCGGGCGACGTTGACTTCTCAGTCTAGCGTAATAGACTGAGAATGTGAGGGTGCGGGAGCTCCGAGGCTTACTTCAGCGCGCAGGCTGCCTTGAGGTACGCCAATCCGGCTCTCATCTCATAGTGCGGTGTGGGATCTGTCAGAGTGTCGTTCCTGTTCATGGGAGAGATCTGCCAAAGGGGACCCTCCGAGCGATCGAGCGCGATCTCGCTCCATGTTTAGGAAAGGAATGGCTCCGAAATGACTAATACCCACTTGGTGGCTACGGGCTACCACGCGACGCTCGAACTCGAGGAAGCCGGAGTTTGGATAGCCCAACTCGAAGAGATTCCACAGGTGCACACCTTCGGCCGCACCCTCGGAAAAGCTCGGCAGTACTTGGTTGACGCTCTTGCACTTTGGCTCAATGTGCCCTCTGAGAATGTAAAGTACTCAATCAACTATCGCCCGGTGAAGTTCCCCGCCGCTGTACAGAGTCTCGTCGATCAGGCCACGGCCGCCCGAGCAATTTCTGCAGCCGCGACCAACACCGCAAATGAATACGTGACGTTCGCGGCGTTAGCACTTACTGGCGACGCTCGACTATCTTTCCGGGATGCAGCCGAGCTTCTCGGTCTCTCCCATCAGCGGGTCCAGCAACTAGTTGCCCAGGGGAAAGAGGAACATCTCGTACCAACAATCAACCCAATTCAGGGTGTTTCCCAGGACATTGCCCGGAGTCTCAAGGAGTTTCTGCCCGGAGGATCAAAGGAGGAGCTCGGTGCCTTGGCGGCTGGAGTGGCCGTTGGTTTCACCATCGCCTGGGTTCAATCGCGCGAATAGTTGGCTTCTTTTCAAATTCCTTGGTCCGGAAGAAACCGAAGGGAGGTGAGGTGGGAGTATTTGCTACTGAGCGTTTTACCGTGTCGACATCAAAAAAGAGCGGTCTCAAGGTAACGTCCAAGAAGAATAGGACGGTGGCGAAACGAAAGACTGCGAAGAAGGATGGATAAGTGAGTTTCATTAATCTTGGTGTTACTTTACATAACGAACATTATCGGCGCAACGCGTGGCTAGCCCTGATATAGTTGATTTATGCGTCGGGTCCTCATTGTCGCGCTCTTTTTAGCGTCGAGTATTGGCTTCGGAGTGCTACCGGCCTCGAGCGATACGGGCGTCAACTTGATCGTTGTGTCGTTCGATTTCAGTGACAACAGTTTGCCGGCGGCCGTCAGTAACGGCCCCTTCAACGTGATCGCTGACGTTTTTCCCGCCCACACCGGAGGGGTAGTTCGCATGGTGGCGATTGCCCCCGACAATTCGGGCGCGTCGACGTTGGTCTGTCCCTTTCAAGCGGTCGATCAGAGTCAAGTGGAGTGCGCGTTTAACTTCACGGTGAATGGTGTGTGGACGCTCAAGGCGCAGTATTCGACGGACCCGCACGTCGACGTCTCCTCGGTTTCCATTACGCGGCTGCGAGTCTCCAACTAGAGCTTCGTAGCGACCGAGGGTGTTGTGTCGTTCTAGGTGAAGCGTGGCGGTCTCGCCACGCCGGGGGAGTCGCACTCTCCCCCACCTGTCGCCACCTCGATTTTCGCGGTGACGCCCGCGCTTGCTATGGCCTACACTTCGCCGGGTGAACTCACTCTTTGACGTCTCGGGAAAAGTGGTACTCGTCACCGGGGGAACCCGCGGCATTGGCGAGATGATTGCTCGCGGTTTCTTAGACGCGGGCGCGCGGGTCTATATATCTTCACGCAAGGCCGACGTGGGCCACTCCCTAGCGCGAGAGCTCTCCCAGGTGGGTCCGTGTACTTACCTCGAAGCGAATCTCGCCTCGGAGGACGCGTGTCGCCACTTAATTGAACAGATCAAAGAGAGTGAAGATCACCTCGACGTATTGGTCAACAACGCCGGTGCGACGTGGGGTACCGCAATGGACAACTACGACGAAGCGGCGTTCGAGCGAGTTTTCTCCCTTAACGTAAAGGGGGTCTTTCATCTGACCAAATTTGCGCGACCCCTGCTGGAAGCGAACGCGACCAGCGAGCGACCCGCTCGCGTAATCAACATCGGTTCGATTGATGGCCTGCGGGTTCCCGCCATGGAGACTTACGCGTACTCAGCTTCTAAGGCGGCCGTTCACCAACTGACCCGTCATCTCGCTAAGTACCTGGCACCACTAGTAACGGTCAACGCCATTGCACCTGGCCCCTTTGAGTCGAAGATGATGCACGCTACTCTCGTGGCCCACGGCGAGGCGATCGCCGGCGCCGCTCCGCTCAAGCGAATCGGTCGTTCGTCGGACATGGCCGGCGCGGCCATCTTTCTCGCGTCCGACGCCGCGAGTTACATCACGGGTGCCGTGCTACCCGTGGACGGAGGAATCGCGACGCTCGCTTAACCAGACGGGATTCGACCGAGGGTTACCGAAATGTTGAGCCGTTTCGTGCCACGGACAATTTTGAGATTGATAACGTCGCCCGGACGAAGGCTCGACAACACGGAACTGACGTCTTGGGCACTGGTGATCTCCGTTCCGTTGATGGCGACGATGACGTCGCCCTGCTTAACGCCCGCCGCCGCCGCTCCGGTCCCCGAAATGACGCTCATTACGACCGCACCACTAGACACTTTGAAGCCGTACTGCGCCTGAAGAGAGGGGGTCATTGACTCAATTTCGACACCAATGAACGCTCCGTGGGTGACGACGCTCTCCCCGGCGCGCAGGGATTTCAGCAGCGACTCAATTGTCGCTACGGGTATTGCGAATCCGATGTTTTGCGTAGATTCACCGTTCGGAAGGGTTCCCGCGACCGCCGTGTTCATTCCGACAACGTCGCCGCTCGAATCGAGCAGTGGTCCCCCCGAGTTTCCCGGGTTAATAGCGGCGTCAGTTTGAATCATGTTGGTCAATGTTTCGGTGGCGGTACTGGTACCCGCGGTAACGGTTCGACCCAGGGCCGAGACGATTCCTTGGGTAACGGTCGGCGTGCCGGCGGCGAGCCCCAGCGCGTTGCCAATCGCGACTACGGCGTCCCCCGCCACGAGAGCGTTGGAGTTACCGAACGTGACGGTGGGTAGTCCGTGCGCTCCGTCAATTCGAATCAGCGCGACGTCGTCAATCGGGTTGGTACCAACCAAGGTTGCCGGTTCGCTGGTCGTAGAGCCACTGGGGGTCACCGTGATCGAACCACCGTTGACGGCGTTGGCGATGACGTGGTTGTTAGTGACGACCAGACCGTTCTTGGAAATGATCATCCCGGTACCTTGATCTTCACCCCCGTTTCCCTTGACGTCAATGCTGACAATCGTGGGCAGCGCCTTTTCGACCAACTTAGGAATGCTGACCCCGTTGGGCAAAATGGCCGCCCCAGGGCCCTGGGTTACCTCGTTGATAGTCAATCCCCCACTTTGGTTAGACGCGGGAGCAGCGAAGTGCCCGGCCAGTCCCCCAACTAGCGCCGCGACTACTAACAGCGACAGCCGATTCGACCAGGGAATGCGTCCTCGCGGGGCCTGCGAGGACAGGGGTGCGGCGTCGGGCGTAGGTGTATTGGGCGCGAAGCCGCCGACGTTAAAAGACGGCGCACTGTTATTACCGTGGTCGCCGACGGCTATCGGCGTGGGGGCGTTAGCTCCCGCGGGTGCGCCCGACAGGTCCGTCGAGTCGTGAGCGGACTGATGCGGGGACGGTTGTACGCCCTCGTCATACTGCGGGGAGTCGGTCGGGCTCTCACTCACGGAGCCATGATAGGCAGTGGACTTACAAATCAGTCCAAAACCCTCCGAAAACTTCCAAACCGACCGAGCGAGTAGATTGTTGACCTATGTCTCGTCGAATAGAGATCGAAATTACTAGCTTGAACGGTGAGTTGGCGACGTGGCGCGCCGCCGGCGCCAAACTGCCCAAGGGTGTATTGCAGGTATCCCTGGTGCCCGGCGGGCCCATCGTGGGCGGGGTCTACCGAGCGGACATCGAGCAGTACATGGAGGGCATTGAAGTTCTCGCGGTCACCGCCCCTAAAACGGCGTCGCCGCTCGATCCGAAGAATGAGCGGGTGGAGCGGATTGCGGAAGTGCCCAAGGGGCCCGACGTCGTAGTTACCTACGCCAACAAGGGTCGAGGACCCCGTCGAGCGGACGATCACGGCCCCGCAAGACGCGAATCGACGAAGCGACCTGGGTCGAGGTCGTCGACGCGCGAAAGTGGTGTTCACGGTACGAGAACTGAATCCAAGAGTTCGGGGCGTGGGGAGCCATCTCGGGAACGGTCCGCGACCGCGGTCGAATCTACAAACTCCGAGCGCACGGCCCGACCTGAGCGTACGGCCCGACCTGAGCGCACGGCCCGACCTGAGCGCACGGCCCGTACGGAACGGACGGCCCGACCCGAGCGCGCGGGGCGCGGTGAACGTCTTCGCGGTCCTCAGGGACCACCGGTTACCACCACCCACCGCAACGCACTACTCGCCACTCTCTCACCTGAACAACTCCCCGTCGCCGAACAGCTACTACGGGGTGGGATGCCGTCGGTGCGAGCGGCCGTTCAAGAACAGAACAAAAACGCTAGCGCGCAGGGCCGTCCCACGGTTGACGCGCACACGATCGAAAGAATTGCCGAAGACCTCCTCGGTCGAACGGGTTTAGCGCTATGGAAGGACCGGGCGGCGGGGGCCATTAGCGCGGGGCGGGAACTGCGCCTTCGAGACCTGCGCGCCGTCGTGACGTCCGCCAAGACGGTGTCGCTCGACGACGACGCCCGCACTCAACTCAAGGAGCTGCAGGCCGCATTAACCCAGCGCGTCGATCACCTCAGAACGCAGTGGAACGAGAAACTCGAAGCGGCCATCGCCGCGAAGGATGTCAAGGGGGCGCTGACGCTGGTCGCACGACCCCCAGACGTGTCGACGAGAGTGAGTGCCGACGCGGCGGTGCGGGTGGTCGCTTTGGTCTCCGAGGCGCTCAGCGCCGAACAGGACCCGGTTCAGTGGCGAGAAATAGTCGAGCTCACGGTCGACACCTCGGTACGGCGAAACGTGAAACCGGTGGGAATTCCCCCCGACGACGAAAGTCGAGCGGTCGCCGTCCACAACGCGGGAGCGATTCCCGAACTGGCCAAACTCTTGGGCATGAAGGTACCACCCCCTCCCCCGCCCACCAAAATTTTGCGTCGACCGGCTAGTCGGCGCGCATCGTGAGCAGTCGAGCCTTCCACCCCAGTGACTCGTAGAGGGATTTAGTCGCCCGGTCCCCGGGCAGCGCGTACCCATCCGTCGGTGGAAGCGACGATTGGAGAACGGTTCGTACGAGCGACGTAGCGATACCCAAACGTCGCGCTGGTGGGTCGACGTAGACGGCGGCGATAACGCCGGCGCGAACTATTAGAAAGCCCCTTACGGTACCGTCGACGTGGAGCCACAGCGCCCGTAGATCCACCAATCCCCCGAGTAATTCGTCCCCGTCGCCCGTGCCCAAGGTGTCGATAAGCGCTTGACCCCCGCGGCTTTTGCGCACCCCCACGAGTGCGGCAGACCACAGTCGCAAAAGCTCTTCAGTGACCGACGTCGCGAGCGTCACGTGCGCCCCGTCGCCCACGCGCTGGACGACGTTCACGGAGCGACCCACTATACGCAGTCGCGGCAGAGCGTCTTGACCTTGTCGGCGAGTTGACTCGTCTTCTTTAGCAAACGGCACGACTTGCATCGAAACTCATCATCTTGCTTGGGCAGTATCGCTTCGACGGCCTCAACATTGGGATCCACGTCCGTCGTGGGCTCGTCGTCATCTTCGAGCACGGACGTTCGCAAGATGGTCTCGGCGAGAACTTCGTCCAACGCCAACTCGACGTCCGCGTCGTCGACGACGTCTAAGTCCTCGTCGGGGACGGTCGCCGTGGCGATGAGCACGTCCTCCTCTTCCCCTAGTTCGTCCCCGTCCCCGTCGTCATCCTCGACCGCATCTTCGACGACGGCTTCGAGATCCTCTTCGCTGACAATCTCTTCAATGAAGCCGTCGGCGAGCTCCTCTTCGTCAAAAACTTCTTCGCTCTCCACGTCATTGGCCATAAGTTCCTCTTCTGTAGCGCAGGCATTGTAGGGCGAAAATGTCGAGGCGCGCACTCACTGAAGGTAAGGAGAGAGTAAATCTGGTCGTCACGGGTGATTTTGGCGCCTGCGCTCCACCGCACGCTCGGCCTCGAGGCGCTCCAAGTCGGTGTCGGTGAAGTCGACGAAACGCATCGCCGCCGCTATGTTGCTGTGGCCCGCTCGGTCACGAATGAGCCGATACATCTCGTGGGCTACCCTGCGGTAACTGGGGTGTCCCTGCGGGCCCGAGCGAAGTTCGATGACGTGGAGGGCCTCGCGAGCGTTCATCTGGAGTACGAAACGAACCCGATAGGCCAGGGCCACGCAGTATTGGGCCTGTTCGGGGAAGTCTTGCGCCACGTCACGGTACAGTTCGCCCGAACGCTCGAGTGATTCGCGGTAGCGCGATGAGAGACCGGCATCCACCACGACGTCGGGCACGTCGTAACCGAGCGCCACATTCAGAGGTTGCCACTCCACTGTGAGCAGCCGGTGCCGTTGGAGGTCTCGGAACGCACCGTAGTCACTTACGACTTCGAAACGGTAATCCGTTCTCTCGAACGCACGACCCGGTCGGTGACGGCGATTCATTCGTTCGCCGACGTACCGGGCGAACAGCTCCTGGCGTTCGGTCGCGCTTAACTGGGCGACGCGTACTCGCGCGCCTTCGTGCGACATCGTCGAGTGAGCGAAGACGATTGCTTCGAGGACTCGGTCCTCTCCCCGGGGGTCGAAGCCGACTAGGTTCACTCGGTCGCCACCGTCCCCGTCGGTGTCGTCTCGCGAGCTTGCCCCCAGCCAACTCTTGGTCTCGCGGGCGCTCGTCGCTAGGTACTCTCCCCAAACCCCACCCCTCTCGGGGACGTTGACTCGAGAGAGAAAAGAGGGTATTACCTTTACGAGTTCATCGAACATTAAGTCGCAGTACTGTCGAACTTCCAAAAGGGGGTGGACGCGCATGCGAAGCAGTAACGATTCGTACGCTTGACCCGAGCCGTAAACACCCAAATTAGAAAGTGCGCTGGCGGGCAACAAACCCCGCAGGCCGTCGAACGCCTTTGCTCGAATGGCCTGTCGATAGACGAAGTCAGTGTCCTGATCCGCCTTGGGGTAGCGCCTAGTCAGCCATTCGGTTAATTCGGGGAGCAGTTCTCGGTACGTGTCAAACATGCGGTCCATCTCGCCGATGTAACGCGCACCGTATCTGGACTCGAGCAGGTCGTGATCACGGTAGAAGCGGTACAACCCGTTGCCGAGACGGCGATCGTAAGCGAGGTAGCGGGTGGACTGTTCTAGGTAACTCATCAAGCGACCTCGTTCGAGCACTTTGGTCAGTACGTTGCTCGCCTGTTCGCAGGCCAAGTGCACGCCACCGAGTTGGGCGACGGAGTCGTCGCCGTACTCGACGAAAATCCGCTGGTAGAGCTCGTCGGCGCGCTTCAGTCCGACGGTTGCGTCAACGCCAACGTCGCCGTCTAACTCCAGGTCGCCGACAAACTCGTCGAGGAATAGACGGCGTAAGCTCTTCGAAGATCGCGAGTAGCGAGCGAAGAGGGCGCCCTTGACCACCTCGGGCAGGTTGACCAGCGCGAACACTGGTCCGTCGAGGTTGGTGAAGTAGCGCCGGAGGATGGCGGTTTCGGCGTCGGAGAACTCCTCTAAGGCGTAGGGGTGCATGGAGTTACGACACTAGATGCCAGATTCCCGGGACGGGTGGACGCTCGACGCCGCCGCGACAACGCTACGAAGCACCGCCTCTCTGGCCTCGCGCGCCATCTCGGCGAGAGCCCTGAGGCCATTGAGCCGTCCCAGCTGCTCGCAGAGATCGGCTACCTGCTTCGCGTTGCGAACGAAATCTCCCGGCGAGGTTTGACCCAATTGCGCGTCGGCGAGGTCGAGCGCCGTCGACAGGGTCACTCCCCTCGCCCAGGCCGCGATAACAGTTGAGAACCCCCCGTGAGGTTCCCGGAAGTGCGGTACGCCGTAGCAGTCTTCGATGGCCCTGATTTGGGCAGCCCGCAACTCCACTTCGTGAAACCGGTCAGCGAGGTTTCTCTTGCGGTCTAGCCCGAGGCGATCGTGGTGGACTCGCTTTTTCTTAGTGCTCACTCGCGCGGCGGCGTGAGTGGGACGACCGGACCGCTTCGATTCATAGACGAAGCAAGACAACATCCCGGCGAACTGTGAGACATCGAGGTCATCCAGCAGGCCCGACGAAATTGTCTCCGCGATGAGCAGGTCGGACTCGTGGTACAAGGAGTGAAGGAGGTGGCCGGCGGGAGTCAGGGCCCACCCGCGGGCGTAGTTCAACTCTTCCAGGACGTGATGACGCGCGACCATCTGGTCCGCTAGCGAACGCCTCGTGCCCTGCGGTCGACGGCTACGTTCAAATTGCGCGAACGATCGCTGGATTACCGCCACGGCGGTCTCGTAGTCAAAACGGTTGATTAGGTTAGCCGTGAGGTTGTAAGTCGGGCGGAAGGTGGAGTGCAGGTCGGGTGGCGCGGCTAACGCCACGCGCGCGACGTCGTGAACTTCTAGGTCTGGCGTAAAACAGATGACGGCGTGTCCTTGATCGTCGAGACCACGACGACCGGCCCGCCCGGTCAGTTGAGTAAACTCACCGCTCGTCAAGAATTGGCGCCCAGCGTCGGAGTACTTCGTGAACCTCTCCAGCACCACCGAGCGCGCCGGCATATTTACCCCCAGCGCCAAGGTCTCGGTGGCGAAAACAGCCGCCAGAAGATTACGTTCGAAACACGCCTCGACAATCTCGCGAAACGCCGGAACCATTCCGGCGTGATGCATCGCTATGCCACGCCGAAGAACGTCAAAGAACTCCGCGTATTCGAGGGCGACCAAATCAGATTCCGAAAAGTCGATCAGTCGACTAGCGGCGATGGACTCAATCTCTCGACGGCGTTCGGGCGTTGTGAAAATGAGACCGTCTCGCCGGAGTTGGTGGACCGCGTCGTCGCACGCCGCTCGGGAAAATATGAAGAAGATCGCGGGCAATAGATCTTCCAACTCCAAAGTGTGCATCAACTCCGATCGTCGCGGCGAACGAAAGGGCGCGGGCGGGCGGGCGCCGGGCGAGCCGTGCGTGCGTCCGCTCGGTCGAAACTTTCTAGACGCCTTCGTTAGGTTGTCAATCCGACGTACTTCACTAGATAAGCGTTCTCCGTCGAGTAGTTCGTGCAGTTCGGCGTGGGCCTGCCCTCGTCGAACGACGGCCAGGTGGCGTCGCAACTCGATGGGGCGTTCTTGCTCGACGATTACCGCGGTCGAACCGCGAATCTCCCCCAGCCACTCACCGAGAAACTCCGCGTTCCCGACGGTGGCCGAAAGCGCGATGAACTTGACGGTGGGTGGGGTCAATATGAGCACTTCTTCCCACACTCCTCCGCGAAAAGGGTCTTGGAGGAAGTGGACTTCGTCGAGAATAACGACGCCGAGGTTTCGCAGTTGACTGGAGTCGGTCAGAAGCATGTTGCGAAGTACTTCTGTCGTCATTACGACGACGGGGGCGTCGCGGTTAATTGTCGCGTCACCCGTCAAGAGACCTACTCGCGACGCCCCGTATCGCCCTCCCAGTTCGTGAAATTTCTGATTCGAGAGGGCTTTTAGGGGAGTTGTGTAAAAGGTACGCCGTCCTTGTTCAAGTTCGCGGCCAATCGCGTAGGTGGCGACCAAGGTTTTGCCCGACCCGGTGGGCGCGCTCACCAGCACGTTCACGCCTTGATCCACGCGGTCGATCGCGTCTAGTTGAAAGCGGTCTAGACCGAAGCCGAGCGCGTCGATGAATTGACGACGGTAGGCGGACTCACTCACCGGTGAAGCAGCTTGCCCACACCAATTGCCAAAAAGTAAAACACGACGAGGGGTATCGCTAGTGCCATCATTGACAAAGGGTCACCGCTGGGCGTGAAGACGGCCGACGCAACGGTGATGCCAATAACTGCGTAGCGCCAACCGCGCAGAAGTTGCGCCGGTGTTACGAGCCCCACCAACTCCAGCGCTACGAGTAAAACGGGGAAGAGAAAGGTCAGTCCGAATATGAACATCATGAGTAGGAACAGCGTTAGGTAGTTGTTGGGGTTGTACTCGGTGATGAGCGTTGAGCCACCAATCGACTTGAGGAAAGCAATGGCGTGACCGAAACTGAAGTACGCCAGCACCACTCCCATCGAAAAAAAGAAGAGTGACGAAATGACGAAGGGCACGATGTAACGGCGCTCTCGGGCCTTCAGTCCGGGGGTGATAAAGCGCCACGCTTGCCACAAGATCACCGGGGACGAAGCGAGAAAACCGCCAAAGAAGGCGATTTTGACGCGCAGTGTTAATCCGTCGAGCGGATTGGTGACGAGGAATTTGCAGTGCCCTGGCGCTGCGGCGCAGTACGGGTTCTGGAGCACTCGTAGTAAATGGGGGTAGAAGAGAAAGGCCAGAACGCCAAAGAAGCCTATTGAAATAGCCACTATTAAGAAGCGACGACGGAGTTCTCCGAGGTGTTCGGCGAGGGTCATCCCACTTTCCGCGCGACGAAGACGAGTCACCGGAGTCCTAATTCAGTGACGGATCGGAGGGTGGGCTCTCGCCGGAGGAGGTCGCGGGGCGCCAATTTGTGGGAGGAGTCGTAGGGAGCGTTGTCTCGTAGGAGCTCGTGGGCGCTTCTTCGTCGCTCGAAGTCGCAAGCTTGGTGGCGTCTTCCTTGGCTTCGACCCGGTCCGCCAGTTGGTTGAGCAAATTAACGGGGCTTCTAGCGATTCTGGCCAGCTCAGTCGTGCTGGGGAGGTCGGGTAGGGCCTCGCGGACTTCCGATTCAACGCGCTGCTGAAGATTTTTGATTGTGCGCCACGCCGCTCCCAATTTGTGAGCAACTTCGGGCAGTTTGTCGGGACCCATGAGCAGCATGATGACGGCGGCCACCACCATCAATTTTAATGGACTGAAGCTCAACACGTCTCCAGTGTAGGGCGGCGTCGCGCGGTGCCTTAGAGCGACCCGACGCGTCCCAGCGGCCAGATTCTCAAAAAGGCTTTACCGATAATGTCCGACCTCGGCACTTGGCCCCACGAACGACTGTCGCACGAGTCGGAGTGGTTGTCCCCCATCATGAAGAAGTGGCCCGGCTGAACCGTGACGGACCCAATAGCTACACCCAGTGGCTCGTAGTGCGTCCAGGCTTCGCGAAGCGGTTTACCGTTTACGTAAATGGTGTTGCCCCGCGTCGTCAAATGGTCTCCGGGCACCCCAATCACCCGCTTCACGAGGTCGGCCACCGTGTCGCCACAGTTCGTCGCCACGGCCGGCGGCGCCCTAAAGACCAGGATGTCACCAATGTGGATAGCGCCGAAGCGAGAGCTGAGCTTGTTCACGATGATCCGGTCACCCACTTGAAGGGTGGGTTGCATGGAACCCGATGGGATCGAGAAGGTCTGAAAGGCGTAGGTCCGGATTGTAAAAGACACGCCAACGGCCACCGCAATAATGACCAACCACTCCGTTACGACACGGGTGCGGCTCCTTCGACGGCCCGCAACGGGAGGCGATTCGTTAGGCGGCGAGGAACTGTCCGTCGCTACTTGATCCGAACTAGACACAGATGAAGGTTAGTCGGCTCAGCCGTGACGTTCGAGCGACGCGAGGAGTTTCAGGAATCGGTCGTCGGTACTCTTAAACGGGTCCTTAAGTAGCACCGTCCGTTGTAACTCGTCATTCAACTTAAGGTGCACCCAGTCAACGGTGTAGTCCCTTCGCCACTGCTTCGCGGCTTGAATGAAGGTTCCACGCATGTGAGCGCGCGTCGTGGAGGGTGGTGTCGTGGTCGCACGCTCAATCATTTCCGCGCTAACGACCTTGCGAAAATGTCCACGAACGTTCCGTCGGTAGTACAGGCCGCGCGCGAAGTCCGTGTCGTGGTAGAGCAGATCGATGAGGGCCACCTTAGGATCGCCCAACTCGGCGCCGGTTCGCTCACGTTCTCGGTCAATTATCTGCAATTTAGCGATCCAATCCACGCGATCGGCGAGGCCCATGGGGTCGCTTCGGTACTGTTCAATCACTTCACGCCACAGCCTCACCGACTGGACCAGGTCTTGAGGGAGTGCGTGAGAGTTGACGAACTGTTCCGCTCGTTCGCAGAGATCCTCTTGAATTTCGAGCGCGGTTAAATCACGACCATTGAGCAGCTTCACCGGTTCCTTGCTCCACAGGTCATACGAGATATCGCGCAGCGCGTTTATCGGCGAAGCCATTGTGTAGTCCCGCAACACGGTGTGGCGGTCTTCAATCATCGCGAGCACCACCGACGCGGTCCCCACCTTAAGGAAGGTGGCGAACTCACTCATGTTGGAATCCCCAACAATGACGTGAAGGCGTCGATACTTCTCGGGGTCCGCGTGGGGCTCGTCGCGGGTGTTGATTATGGGTCTACTTCGCGTGGTCGCCGACGAAATGGCCTCCCAGATGTGCTCAGCCCGCTGACTCATCGAGTACGTAGTCCCTCTGGCGTTGGTAACGATCTTGCCGGCGCCAGCGAAAATCTGCCTACTTATCAGGAATGGGATAAAGACATTCTCTAGACGGCTCAGGTCATCAATTCGGTCAATGCAATAGTTTTCGTGGCAACCGTACGAGTTGCCCGTTGAATCGGTGTTGTTCTTGAAGAGGAAAATTTCCCCCCGAATTCCCTCGTCGCTCAGTTGGGCCTGAGCGTAACTGACCAGTTCGCGCAAAATTGCTTCGCCGGCTTTGTCTTGGGCCACGAGGTCACTGAGCGAGTCACACTCCGCCGTGGCGTACTCGGGGTGACTACCCACGTCTAGGTAGAGGCGGCTCCCGTTCTCTAGAAAAACGTTAGAAGAGCGTCCCCAGGCAACGACCTTACGGAAGAGAAATCGCGATACCTCGTCGGGACTTAGTCGCCGTTGTCCCCTCAGGGAGAAGATAATGCCGTACTCGGTCTCTATTCCGTAGATTCGTCGCAGCACGTCATCACCAAGCCGTTGCTACTCGAGCAGTTCATTGACGCGTGCGTCACTCAAGCGCTCGAACGTTCGTCGCTTTCCCCGATCTTCGAGGACGCAGACTTCTAGGTCACTCGCCGTAAGACCCCTTTCCGATCCGGCCAGGGCCCGGGCCGCACGTTGAAGGGTGGCGTCCAGGGGTTCCCGCGAGTCGTCCGACTGCGCGAAACGCTCACGAATCGCTTCGGCCTCTCCGCCCAAAACGGCGAAGTGGGGCTCGTCGGAAATGGTGCCCTCGTAGGCCACGCGGTATAACTTCGTCGGACGTATGGTGTTGCCCAACTGGGCCACCAGAATTTCCACTTCTAACGGTTTTTGACCTTCGGTAAACATATCCCCCAAGTGCTGGGCGTAGTAGTTAGCCAGCGCTCGAGCGTCAACGTCGTCGCGGGCATAAGTAAAGCCCGTGGTGTCCGCCCACCGTATTCCCGCCTCGCGGAGCCGGTCGAACTCGTTATATCTACCGACTCCGGCGAACGCGATGCGGTCGTAGATTTCGGAGATTTTGTTCAGCGACGCCGAGGGATTCTCGGCGACGAGAACAACTCCCGAATCGTAGATAGCCGCGACGATTGACTTCCCACGCGCGATTCCCTTCTGGGCGAACTCGGCGCGATCCTTGATTAGCTGTTCGGGCGAGACGTAAAAGTAGTTACTCACTTGAGGTCACCACCGGCCACGCCGCGCGTCTGCGCACGTCGTTCGTAGATCCGTTGGAAGTGTTCGGCGGCTTCTTCGTTAGACAGTTCCTGAAAGCCCCCATCGTCGAGCACGACCATCAGCGGAAATATGTGACGAACGAAGTCCGGTCCGCCCGTACTCGGATCGTTGTCCCCCGCTTCGTACAGGGCCAGGGCGGCGAGTGACAGCGCCTCTTCCTTCGAGAAGTCGGTCCTAAAGCCTAAACGCAGGGCTCCTTCGGCGAAGGGAGAACCGGAGCCGATGGTGCTGAAATCGAACCGCTCGTAGCAGCCCCCCGCGCCGTCGTACTCGAATATTCTCCCCACTCGGCGGTTCTCGTCCCAGCCCGCGAGCAGTGGCAACACCACCAGCGGCGACGACAGATTGTTTCGTTGAACG
>JAKBAB010000106.1 GCA_021815645.1 Actinomycetes bacterium | reverse complement strand
GCGGGGGGAGCGGGCCGGGTGCGGGACCGTCGCCGTCGGAGCGTGGCGGCGTGGGCCGATTCGCGAGCGACGTCATTCGTTCGATCCGATTAGGCGCAGTTGCACGACCCCGACGATTCCGGTCAGGACGAACAGGATAATCCCGTAGAGGGCCGCGGTACCGAAGTCACCCTGGTTAAAACCGGTCTGGTAGATGAGGAACTCCATGGTGGTGGTGGCGTAGCCCGGACCGCCGCCGGTCATCACGAATATGAGACTGAAGAGCGCCGAAAATAGGGCGATCACCGTCATGACGAGCGCCAGTTGGATGAAGCGAGCGAGGTGGGGCAGCGTGATACTACGAAAGATTCGCCACCGCCCGGCGCCGTCGATGCGCGCGGCCTCTTCGAGAGTGGGGTCGAGCGTCGCGAGCCCGGTGAGAAAGAGCATGGTGTTCGTGCCGATCATCGTGAAGACGAAAGTAATGCCCAGGGCGCTCAGGGCCGTCGACTCGTAGCCGAGCATGTTGGTGTTAACGGACGAAAAACCGAGCGCGTGGATTAACGAATTCAGCGTTCCCTGGTAGGCGAAGAATCGCTCGGCGACGAGGCCCAAGACGACCCAGGAAATCGCCGTAGGCAGGAAGTAGATACTGCGAAAGATTCGCCACCCCGCGACGCGTTGGTGGAGCAGCACCGCAATAGCGAGTGGCAGTCCCAGCGCGAAGGGCACCGCGAGCAGCAACTTCGCGTTGTTACCGAGCGCAACCCACAGGTTCGAGTTGTGAAAGGCCTGTGTCCAGGTAGACGGCCCGATCCAGGTCGAAGTGAGTCCGTTCCACTGCGTGAAGGAGTAGTAAATGGCTTGGCCAATCGGCACCCCAATGAAGCCGACCACGAGGGCGATCGCGGGCAGCGCGAGGAGAAACCCCGCCACCTGGCGGCGGCGACGCAGGCTCAATCTCGACGGACGCAGTGCGCCCGGGCTGGTCGTACTCATCTCACGACGTCGTTCACGAAACGTTCTCTCTACGTAGCCGTCCCACCCGGCCCGCCGTAGCGAGCCGGGTGGGACGTGGGGTTAAAACGCACTAACCGGCGAAGTACTTCTTACTGCGTTGAGACGCGGGCAACTGGCGCCAGGCCTCGGCCATGTTTTGCAGGGCCGAAAGCGGCGACTGCTGATTGGCGAGCACGGCCGGCAGGACCTTGTCAGCGGCGTTACCGACGTTGACCTGGATGTAGTTGTCCATCATCGGGTACGGCGTGAGGTGATCCTTGTTGACGAAGTTCAACATCTGCTGGTTCACCGGGTTGGTCGTGGTTAATCCCTTAATGTCGGGGATCAGTCCCGCGGCGTTGATGATCGCGCCGGCCTGCGGTGTGCTCAGAAAGTCCAAGAACTTAAAGGCCTGGGCCTGGTGCTTGGAGTACTTCATAACCGAGAACCCGTCACCGGGGTACTCGACGACACCCTTGATGGGCGTCGTCGAATAGGGCGGAACGAAGGCCGCGACGTTGGAACCCATCGTCGTCGTGTACTGCTTGGTGTCCCACGTGCCGTCGACCATCATGGCCGCCTTGCCCTTTTCGAACTGCTGAATGTTGGCCGTATTGGTCAAGACGTCACTGTTGGTGTAGCCGTCTTTTTGCAGCGACGCCCACATCTTGAGCTGCGCCACGTTCACCGACGACGTCCAGGGAATCGCTCCGTCGTAGAGGCCCTTCCAACTACTGAGCGAGTGGGCGCCGATCATGAGGTAGCTCATGTCGTACCACGGGTAGAACTCCGTGCTAATCGCCTGTCCCCCGTTGCCGTAAACGATGGGCTGCACACCGACCGCCTTGAGCAACTTGCAGTCCGCGATGAGCTGTGACCAGTCAGTCGGAACCGACTTGATACCGGCCTTCGCGAAGAGCTTCTTATTGTAAAAACCGATGTAGAACTGCGTCTCGAGCGGCATCACGTAGGCGCCCTTCGCAGCGTTGAAGTTAGGCGCTTCCCACTGGAGGCCCTCCATCCTCGCCAAGTCCGCGGCGGGCACGTGGCCCTTTAAGTTGACGAGGTAGCTCGAGTACTGCAGGTCCCAGACCCCCGTCCACATGACCGCTAAGTCGGGACCGTTGCCCGATATCGCCGCCGACTGAAGCAGTTGGAAGTAACTCGTGCCCGGCTGTGCGACCACTTTGATGGTGATGTTCGGATTGATCTTCTCGAACGCCTTGACGAGATTCGTCGTGGCCACCGCGTTCTGCTCCGTGCCGTAGTTCTGCCACAGCGTCAACGTTGTTTTGGAGCTGGCGGCGGCTGGCCCGGCGGCGTAAAAGACCCCCGCCAACACCAGAGCGGCCGCGACCGCCCCGATTCCTCTGGTTCGTATCCGTTTCAAGATAGTTCTCCCCATTCATTGGCGAAGCTCACCGTGAACCCCGTCTCCCGTGAAGTTTGCACTCCTCAAGACCTTCCCACAACGGGCTCCACGAGTCGCGGGGCCCGCCCGCGCGGTGGAACCAAAAAATCGAAGTCGCAGCCCTCGGGCGCCTGGCCGACGTGACGACGGTAGAGCTCGAGGTATCCGCGGGCGCTCTCGCGCGGCGCGGGGGCTTCGACGCGGCGGTCATCGAGCTCGGCGGGGGACACCTCGAGCTCGATGACGCCCTCGTCGGCGTTGACGTATATAACGTCACCGTCTCTTACGAGCGCGAGCGGACCGCCGACGGCGGACTCCGGCGCGACGTGTAAATAGACCGTGCCGTAACTCGTGCCGCTCATTCGCCCGTCGCTCACGCGCACCATGTCGCGAACGCCCCGGGCGAGCAGTGGTTCGGGAATGGGTATCATGCCCCACTCGGGCATGCCCGGTCCGCCCACTGGTCCCACCCCACGGAGCACCAAAACCGCGTTCTCCGGGCACGAGGAGCCCGGTCCCGTGCGCTCCGCGAGGTCGTCGTAACTTTCGATGACGAAGGCCGGTCCGCGGTGAACGAGCAGTGACGCGTTGGCGGTGGAGCGTTTGATGATCGCTCCGTCGGGGGCCAGGTTACCCCTCACGACTCGAAAAGCGCCGTTAGGGTCGACGGGATTAGAGACGTCGCGAACGGCACCGTGGGGGTCAGAGGCGAAAGACTGCGTCTCTTTCGTGGTCGAGCCGTCCGCGAGAATGACGTCGGGATCGAGTCGATCACCCAACGCCCGCAGGAGCGTCGGGATCCCCCCCGCGTCGTCGAAGTCGTCCATCAAAAACTGACCCGCCGGTTCGACGTCGATCAGTACGGGCGTCGCGCGAGAGATTCGGCCCACTTCGTCGAGCGAAAGATCGTGGCCGAGACGACGGGCCATGGCCGTTAGGTGAATTACCGCGTTGGTGGACCCACCAATCGCGCACAGGACGACGAGCGCGTTCGCCAGCGCTTCGGGCGTGACCTGACGCGACGCGTTAAGGCCGCGCTCCACCAACTCGACGCTGCGCTCACCGACGCGCCGGGCGATCTCGAGGTGACGGGGGTCGCCCGCGGGAATCGTCGTCGAGCCCGGCCAAGCGAGCCCGAGCGCTTCGCAGAGCGCCCCCATGGTCGACGCGGTGCCCATCGTGTTGCACGTGCCGCGACCGGACGCGAGCACTCGCTCCAACTCGGCCCAGCGTTCGTCGGATAGTTCACCGCTACGGCGCTCGTCCCAGCAGCGCCACAGGTCCGTACCAGTGCCGATCCGTCTCCCCTCGAAGAGCGCGACGGGTCGGGGACCAGACACCAGGAGCAAAGTGGGCAGGTTGGCGCTGAAGGCGCCCATCAACGCGCCGGGTACCGACTTGTCGCACGCCGCGAGCACCACCACCGCGTCGAGGGGTTGACTCCTCAGGGACTCTTCGACTTCCATCGCCACGAGGTTTCGGTACAGCATCGCGGTGGGCTTCATGAGGTCCTCGCCCAGGGACATCATTGGGAATTCGACCGCGATACCGCCGGCCGTGGTGACGCCCTCTTTGAGGGCGGGCACCAGCGCCGCGAGGGGTTGATTACAGGGATTGAGGTCACTCGCCGAAGTAGCGATACCCACGATGGGCCGCCCGCCGTCGGCGCTGACGTCGGCGCCCCCCATGCGCAGGGCGACTCGACTGTCGAGGGCGACTTCGCTGTCGCCGCATACCCAGCGGTCGCTACGTAACTTCACGGTTCCGGCACCCCGATACCCTCGGCCCCCGGCTTCGAGATCGTGAGGTCGAGTTGCGAAAGGTCCAACCACTCCAGGGCCAGTTGGGCGCGCCGGACCTTTTCTCGAACGTTACCCACGACTTCGTCGCGTAGGTGCTCACCAGCGGGGTAGACCGCGCGGGCGTTGCGTAGGCCGAACTTCGCGTAGAGCGGTGACGCCACGGCGGCGATCTCGGCGAGTTCGTGACCGCGTACGACTCCGCCCATCGCGTCGGGCGACTCGAGGTAGAGATCAATCGGGGCGTTCGAGAGTGATCGAATCTCGCTCAGCTCTTCGAGGGTTATGTCACTCGGCACGTTAACGGTGGTACCGCCTAGGGCGACGAGTTGACGAAAGGTCACGGGGTTTGAAGGTGCGAGGACGGCCGACACTTTCCACACGATGTTTTGGGGAATCTCCTTCGAGGCCACCATCGCCACGAGTACCTCGAGTAGTCCCGTGTCGGCGACCAGGAATCCGCGAATCCCCGCGTCGACTGCCCGCACGACGTCTTCGATCGCGTAGCGCAGCTGCCGGAAACCCCGTAGCCGACCCGACAGCGAGAGGCCCTCGGGACTCCTTACGGCCGATCCCACTCCGAACTCCTCGCGGGGACCCACGAAGAGATTCACTTCGAGGCCCTCGTCGGCCCCGATCTGGGCCATGACCCTCAACTCGTCACGGGTGAGCAACATCGCGCCGCTGCCTTGCGATACGCGGTGAATCGGTACCTTGCGCGCTCGCGCTTCGTCAACCACGGCGCGCAGCGCGTCGGGGTTCTCGACGCTGGGAATCTCGACGCGAAAGTGCGCGCCGTCGGGGAATCGCGCCTCGCCCTTTTGCCCCGCGCCCGCGCGCTCGTCGAGGTGACGAGCGAGAGCGGCCGAACCTCGGGGAGTGCCGGCGACGTCGTTCATGGTGATCCCTTCTTCCACTACGGCAGGACTCTAAGCGCGCTGCGGCGGGCGCCGTAGGCGCCCTCGACGAGGGGCCACCCGGGCGTGGCGGTCAGTAGTTCGAACTCCTCGCCCACGAGGTACGTCTCTTCAATCTTCGCCCCCCCGCGCAGGCTCGGGTTCCACGCGACTGCGGTGCCCGATTCGCACGGCGCTGCCCAAAACGGTGAGTCCGCGTGGCCGGGGGCGAGCTCGAACTCTCGCTGCTCGAAACCGATCGGGCCCCCTTGGTAGTGCTCGCGCCACGCGGAGCCGTGGCCGATGGCCTCGTA
>JAKBAB010000105.1 GCA_021815645.1 Actinomycetes bacterium | reverse complement strand
CCCACCGCTCACGTCTCGTCGCGCGAGGGTAAAAGCCTCTGAGGTAACGGCCGTGGCGCCGTCGGCGAGGGCTCGCTCGCCATCGCTCGATGGCGCGCCCCCCGGCGCGACCCGTAGGTAGAAGGGACGCTGCACGGTGGCTTTCGCGTCACTCGTGGCGACGCCGTAGGCCGACTGCGCGGCGGCGGCCGGAGACACGACGAAGCGCGAAATTCCCAACTCGTGACACAGAGCCCAAGCGTGCGAGGGCCCCTGACCGCCGCCGGCGAAGAGTACGAAGTCTCGCGGGTCGAGACCCTTCTCAATGGTGAGCGACCGCAGCAGATCGGCCATTTTGCTGTCTAAGACGCGACGTACGGCCCACGCGGCGGCCACGACGTCGACCCCGAGGGGTTCGGCGATGTCGCGCCTCAGCACCCGCTGAGCGGCCGCGAGGTCGAGGGTGAGCGCCCCGTCCCCGAAGCCCGCTTCGGAAAAGACACCTAGGACCAGGTCCGCATCGGTGCCGGTCGGGCGATCACCCCCACGTAGGTAACAGGCCGGTCCCGGGTACGCGCCCGCGCTCTCGGGCCCCACGCGCAGGGCTCCGTCGGCGAGTGACGCGACGCTACCTCCTCCGGCGCCAATAGTGGAAACGTCTATCGCCGGTCGTTGTATGTCGACACCGCTCAGGGTCAACTCGGTGCGCACCAGCGGGTAGCCCCCGACGATGGTGCCCACGTCAAAACTGGTTCCCCCGATGTCCACCGCGAGCGCGTGGTCACAGCCCAGTTGCTGCGCGATACGTTGACCCGCGATTACGCCCGCGGCCGGCCCGGACATGAGAACCGAGACCGGACGGCGCGCGGCGCGCGGAGCGGAAGTAACGCCGCCCTCACTGGTCATTACTTGTACCGGAACGGTGAGGCCCTGATCGGTGAGTACGTCGTGGAGCCGCCGCAAATAATCGGTCACGACGGGACCTAGCGCGGCGTCGACGATTGTGGTCGAGGTGCGCGCGTACTCGCCGACCACGGGCGCGACCTCGTGCGAAAGGGCGATGAACGCATCGGGAAGTTGTTGACTTAGTCGTCGTCCGAGCATTCGCTCGTGCACGGGATTGACCATCGACCAGAGAGTGCAAACCGCGACGGCCGAGACGCCGGACGCCGCAACGCGCTCGACGAGCCTTTCAACGGCTTCGTCGTCGAGCGCGACGACGATCGAACCGTTTCGGTCAACTCTCTCACGCACTTCGAAGATGAGCGTGCGCGGAATAAGGGCGGCACGCCGTCCCCGATTGGTGTAGTCACGTAGCTCTAAATCCGTGAGACCGGCGATCTGTCGCTTCAGCCGCCCTATCTCCAACGTGTCGGCGAAACCGGCGGTCGTCACCAGTGCGGTGGGGGCTAAAGACCCCGTGAGCAGGGCATTTAATCCGGCCGTAGTGCCGTGTCCGAAACGCTGCACGCCCGAACAGAAGGCCTCGGTAGACAGGTCGAAGTGTTCGGCCGCCAGTTCCACGGCTCGTAGTACCCCGCCAATGATGTCGGGGGTACTCGAGGTCTTGATAATGGCTTGTCGTCCGGTGTCGGCGATCGCCCAGAGGTCGGTGAACGTCCCTCCGACGTCGGTTCCGACGTAAAAGTTCACGAGCGTGCGCCAACTAAGCAGTGGTGAGTCGAACAGTGGTCCGGCGCGCGACGGCGCGGCGGGCTCGCGAGGCGAGGGAGCGAAGGGCCCTCGGGGTCTGGCACGGGCGACACTCCTTCGCTGGACTACGTGCGTAACTCTCAACTACTCGCCGAGCGAAACCGATTACACGTACGTAAAAAAATACCAGGTCACCAACAATGTTCGCTACCCGACGTCCGCATCGTGGGCACCAACGCGGTCGAGCGAGTGTGGGTCCCGAGTAGATTTGGGGAACCTAGCGAATCGATCGCCGCCGCCGCGCGGCGCTTGAAGGGAGTACCAGTGGTGGACCGCAAAGTCATCATTACGATTGCCCCAACTGGGGGCATGGCCGATAAGACGGCGACGGCGCACCTGCCTACTCAACCTGAAGAGATCGCCGAAGACGTCGTTCGGTGCTGGGAAGCCGGCGCGAGCATCGCGGCGATTCACGCTCGCCGGCCCGACGACGGGGCCACCTGCAATCCCGAGATCTATGCACGAATTAACGAGCTGGTTCGTCAACGCTGCGACATCATCATCAACAACTCCACCGGTGGGGGAATCAGTGGCGACATGATCAGTCAGTTGCCCGACGGACGGCGTGAGATCTCCTTCGCCCAGCGCATCCAGGGTACGCAGGGGGGGGCGGACATGTGTACGTTCGACCCTCAGATGCAGTGCATGCACCGAGGCGACCTGGAGTTACTCATGGACACCTCTTGGAGCCGCTGTCTCGAGTTGGCTACCGCGATGAAGGACGCCTCCATCAAGCCCGAGTGGGAGGTCATGTCCCTTTCCGACATCCAGTGGGTCCGTGAGTTGATCGAACTCGGCTTCGACAAGCCCCCCTACTACATCAATATCGTTCTCGGTACCGACAAGTTGATGTCGGGGGCAACTCCCTACAGCCCGAAGAATCTACAGCGGTTCGTCGAAGATCTACCCGACCAGTCGAACTTTTGCGTGAGCGCTATTGGTCCCGCTCAACTTCCCGCGTCGGTACACGCGCTCATTTTGGGTGGACACGCGCGAGTGGGCTTAGAGGACAATATTTATTACGCGCGTGGCCGCCTCGCGACCAACGTGGAACTGGTGGAGCGCATGGTACGAATTATTCGTGAACTGAATCTCGAGGTGGCTTCACCGAGTGAGGCCCGCGAGATCCTGGGTCTCGCCCCGGCCCGGGCGCAGTCACCAGTCCTGGCTTAGGCGACCGCGACCGGGTAGCCCTGCGGCGCGTTGGTCGTCTAGGTTCGGCGCGCTTTGGCGCGCCGTCGCCACGCGTGGAGGGTCTCTTCGGTGTAACCATTCGGCGACGTCGCGGCGTCAAAGACTAGTTCGAGGGCGGCCCCCATTCCCGGGTGGGTCATCGGATCGGGCGCTAGGGGCTCGTAGTTGGGGTCAGCCTCGTTTTGTCGATCGACCAGGGCCGCCATGTTGACAAAGGCCGCGACGACGGCGTCGCGGTTTACTAGTCCGTGCTGGAGCCAGTTGGCGATGTGCTGACTCGAGATGCGCAAAGTGGCCCGATCTTCCATCAGGGCCACGCCGTTGATGTCGGGAACTTTTGAGCAACCCACGCCTTGCCCGACCCAGCGAACGACGTAGCCGAGTATTCCCTGAGCGTTGTTGGAAAGCTCTTCGGTCACCTCTTCGCTCGTGGGCTCTACCGCGAGTAGTGGCAGTTCGAAGAGGTCGTCGACACGAGTTGACGGGTGCGCGGCGATATCGTCTTGTCGGGTCGCGACGTCGACGAGGTGATAGTGCGTAGCGTGCAGCGCCGCGGCGGTGGGCGAGGGAACCCACGCGCACGAAGCTCCGGCCCTCGGGTGGGCGATCTTCGCTTCGACTAGTTCGGCCATCGCGTCGGGCATCGCCCACATTCCCTTGCCGATTTGGGCGACACCGCGAAAGCCCATGGCGAGGGCCACGTCGACGTTGTTTCGCTCGTAGGCGCTGAGCCACGTCGATGACCGCATGTCACCCTTGCGTACCATGGGCCCCGCGGTCATGGCGGTGTGTATCTCGTCGCCGGTGCGGTCGAGAAATCCGGTGTTGATGAAGATGACGCGACGGCGCGCCGCGGCGATGCAGTTGGCGAGGTTGAGTGACGTGCGTCGCTCCTCGTCCATGATGCCCAATTTCACGGTATTTTCCGGTAAGTTGAGCAGCCGTTCTACGGCGGCGAATACTTCGACCGTGTACGCCACTTCGGCGCTGCCGTGCATCTTGGGCTTGACGACGTAGACGCTCCCGTGGCGACTGTTGGGGTATTGGCCAAGGCCCCGCAGATCGAAGGTGGCGATTGTTACGGTTAGGAGCGCGTCGAGCAGTCCCTCGGGCGTCTCCTCGCCGCTCTCGGTTTGCACGACGTCGGTCATCATGTGAATACCGACGTTTCGAACGAGCAAGAGACTGCGGCCCGCGAAGGTGACGGTAGTTCCGTCGGGCGCAGTCATAACGTGATCGGGGTTGAGCCGACGCGTGAGGACGCTCCCGTCTTTGTCGAATGAGGCCGCGAGGGTGCCCGTCATCAGTCCGAGCCAATTTCGATACAGCGACGTCTTGTCGGCGGCGTCGACCGCGACGACCGAGTCCTCACAGTCTTGAATGGTCGTAACGGCGGACTCGAGGATGACGTCGGCCAGCCCTGAATAGCTCTGGTGACCGATGGGGTTGTTACGGTCCACCACGAGCTCAATATGCAGTCCGTGGTTTCGTAGCACGACGCGCGTAGCGTCTTCGCCGCGATCGAATCCCACGAACTGCGTTGGGTCGGCGAGTTGACTCACTGTTCCGTCACGCAGTTCGACGCTCAAAGTTACGGGAGTTTCGTTAGAGAGTTTAAACTCCCTCACGTCCCCGTAGGAGCCGGCGGCGAGAGGGACCGCCTGGTCTAGGAAGCCGTTCGCGAACTCGATGACCCGTTCGCCGCGAACGGGGTTGTAGCGCGAGCCGCGCTTCGCGCCGTCGCGTTCGGCGATGACGTTGGTGCCGTAGAGCGAATCGTAGAGGCTAACCCAACGCGCGTTCGCGGCGTTCAGCGCGAATCGCGCGTTGTCTAAGGGTACGACTAACTGGGGGCCGGCGATGCGCGAAATCTCCTCGTCGACGTGGTCGACGTCGATCGTGGTGGGGGGAGCGACGGGCTCGAGGTATCCGATGTCGGTGAGAAAGCGGCGATACTCCTCGACGTCGCCCGAGCCCGCGTGCGCCGTGTGCCAGTCGTCGAGCGAGTTCTGGAAGGCTGCGCGGATCTCTAACAGTTCCTCGTTGCGGGGCGCGAACTGCTTAACAATCTCCGCGTACCCGGCCCAGTACTTGTCGACGTCAATCCCGAGCGGCGTCAGAACCTCGTCGGCCACGAATCGGTCCAGCTCTTCCGAGACGCGAAGGCCCGATCGGGGAACATATACATCGGGGGGTGTCATTAACTATCTGCCTCAACGGGAGATTCTAGGGGACTTCGGGGCCCACCGACGCCGCCGAGCGGCTGCGGAGGTTGGGTCGCGGCACGTTCGCACCGGGGCATTACGTAGGTTTTAACCTCCCGGTCGCCCGTTTGATGGTGGTGGATTTCGTGGTCGCCGACGCGTTACGCGGCCCGCGCGCCGTACTCCGTCTAGGTGAGAATCGCCGGTGGTCGCTCGCATGGAATCGACGCCTTTGCACTCACTACCCAGTGGAGAGATCCGTGACGGACCACGAACTTAACGGGCTCCGCACGGCTAAAGCGCGAGATTCGGCGGAAGCTAGGCGGTGACGGGAATGAATTGAGT
>JAKBAB010000104.1 GCA_021815645.1 Actinomycetes bacterium | reverse complement strand
TCGCTCGAGCGCGGCCAGCTCGTCTAGGTCGTGGGCGCGTGCGACCTCGCGCGAGGTGGCACACGCCGTCGCGTAGAGGGCGAACACATCGGCGATGGGCGCGCTGTCGAGGTTGGTGAAGTCAGCGTCGCGGTCGTCGAGAAGCTTGTAGTACTCATCTACCTCACGGCCCGCGAAGACCTTCTCAAACCACACCTGCTCGACGAAGGTCATGTGGCGCACCAACCCGAGCAGAGTAAGGTTCGACGGGGGAGCTGACGGCGTGGCCAGCTCCTCATCGCTCAGTCCCGCGCACTTTTGGACCAGGGTGGTGCGGTAGAAGTCGAGCCACGCCTCGAGTTGGATCCGCTCGGGCCCAGCGTTCGGCGGCTCCTCACGGGTGGGTTCGGGTATCGCAGTCATGGGGGAAGCGTACTGGGCTGGCGACCTCGTCACTACCTTTGACAACCTCCGTCAGGATCGAAGGACTCCGCCATCGGTTACGTGAGAAGGTCGACTTCGTTCGCGGGAGCGGCCTCACCTGCACCCCGAGCCGCTCGGTTCAGCCCAGCCTTCGAAAGTAGTTCACGTCGGGCGAGCGGCGAAACCCCGCCGAAGCGTAAGTCGCCACGGCGCCAACGTTGGAACTTGGAGTAGTGACAATCGCACTGGACGAGCCCATCGAGCGCAGGACGTCGGCCGCGGCGAGGGCGATGGCGGTGCCGTAGCGGTGGCCGCGGTGGGCCGGGTGGACCCCCATGGGCTCGAGCAAGCCCGCCCTTCCCCGCCCCGCCGACCAAACAGTCACGGCGGCCACCGGATTGCCCTCGGCGTCGTAACCGACGAGGCACTGCGCAGACCGGTACGGTGGGGCGGCGGCCATCGTGGCCCACAGATCCACGGTGAAGGTTGAGTTTTCGAAGGCGGATCGCTGGACCGCTACACGCTCGTACACGTGGCGGGGACCGACGAGCTCGACTCGCAGATCGTACCCCTCGACCTCGTCGGTGAGGTCACGTCGAAGTGGGGTCCAGGGCTGGTCGACGACCCAACCGTTCTCGAAAAGAAGTCCTCGAAATGCTTCTCCGAAAGGTGCCGCGACGAGCGCCCCCCCGGCGGAGAGGACTTCGCCCGTCGGATCGGAGATGTCTGTGAAAAGTTGGAGCGCGAGGTCGTCGTCGTGGCCGGCCGTCGGATCTATCGCGACGTGGACGAGACCGGCACCTTCCACGAAGCCGACGGCGAAGATCTCTTCACCGCTGCGCCACACCCGAAGCGACTCGGCCAACGCTTCGGCGCCGAAACGCCAGTGCCAACCGAGATCGCCCGGGTGCAACTGTACGGGATCCCCATCGCTGTGCCAGCGCGCCAGTGTCTCAAGGACGTCGACCAGTGATTTAACGGCCGGCCTTTCCATTACCCACGACACGGGTACATTATGCCTCAGCAGGTGCAGACCACACTCTCGTACTCTCGACGTAAATTCGTCGCAGAATGACCGGGTCGCCCTACGCGACCACCCTTGGTGGTATCGCCAATGTCGAAAAAAATTTACGTCGGCGGGTAGCTAACCCTGCTTAGGAACACGTCCCCGCTGAAGGGACGACACGCCGAAGTGGAAACCGGCGAAACAGAAGTTTATTCTTACTACGGCGCTGTAGGGAACTGCGTAGGGGTGTGGCTGCACCGGCAACCAGACCGTGGCGACCCTGGTGGTGCACGATGCGTGGCTGTATACGGGACTTTGGTTGTACGCGTCGCCGTAACCGAGTCCAAATGACGTTGCGGCGCCGGCGCCGATGACGACGAGTCGCGGCGGAACGGTTGCGAAGATCTGGCTTCCATGGTTCCGCGTTATTTTGATGATTCGCCCTCGAAACGAAGAGGGCACGAATCGGAACTTCGGGTAGCCCTCGAGACTGCACGTTTTATCGCTGACGTTGTGGAAGATGAAGGCGACGCCCTGGTTCCCGGCGGCGGAGTAGGCCCCGTTTCCGTCGTCGGTGGACATTCTGAGTTGCCGTGAAGAACACGTGGGGATTGCCCTAGACGCCTTCGCGGTCGCCGCCGACGTAGACGGCGAGATCAATACGACGGCCCCCAATAACGTCGCGACCCCCATCACTAGTCGGAGCAGGGCCGGTCCGTAAGTTTCAGTGACGCTTCTGATGTAAACCCCTATCGTCGTCTGAGATGAATGATAAACCGACCAAGGGTGCCCCTTGGAGTCGCTAGCCGACTGCCACCAACTGAGCCCCACTCCAGAGTGAATGCGTTCGCTGGTCTGGAGCAGAAGTGGGATGGCTCGTCGGGGGGGCTGATTTTGCTGTGGTTGGTAGGGGGGTCGGTTCGTTTAGAGGTCGTCGTGCGCTTCGCGATCGGAGTATCCATAGACGAGGTCACCATCTTCATCACTTTGTCCTCGCCGAACCTTCACGTCAGGCGCTTTGGGCGAATGGAGAGTCAAATAAACCCGCGAAGTTAAGAGCGGTAACTACCTCCCGTCGGGTGTGGAGGTTACGGCGGGACGTCGAGCGAGGCGTCGAGGGCGTCTTTTTTGGTGCGCGCAGTTCGAGGAGCGCCCTCTTTTGGTGCGCGGGGAACGTTTGAGTCTCTTCAGGTTTCTTTGAGACCCCAATGTTCCCATGGAGATTCGAAGTGGTAGCGAGGCTCCAATGCACCGTGCCACAGTGTTCGAGATGGACGGTGTCACTGCGCTGGTCGGCCCCCGCGTGGTCGTTACCGGAATGCCCGGATCGGGGAAGAGCACTTTCTCCAGGGCCCTATCGGCGAAGACCGGTCTACCGCTAATCCACCTCGACTTCCACTACTGGGGGCCAAATTGGACTAGGCCGTCGCAAGAGCTGTGGCGGTTGAAGCAACTCGATCTGCTCGCGGGCGAAGTCTGGATCGCCGACGGTAACTATTACGAGACTCTCGAGCTTCGCCTGGCGCGCGCCACTACCGTTATCGTGCTCGATACGCCGTGGTGGGTTTGCGCGACTCGGTCGTTGGTGCGCGGGGTGCGACGGCCCGTTGGCACCGTCATGCCCGCAGGGTGCGAAGACTCCTTGGGTCAGCGATTGCGCGACGAGTGGTGGTCCAGCTGGGTTAACTGGCGAGATCGTCGCAGCCAGCCCGAGCGAGAACGAGCGGTCATCTCCGAATACGGGCGGCACGCCAAGGTGTACTTGGTCGATTCGAAAAAATCGGCGAAGGCTCTGATAGCAGCTATCGAGAAACGCTGATCAGGCGGATGGGGCCCGCGCGAGGGTAGCGGTGCGCCGCGGTGCTACTCGCGGCGAAGCAACTGAACGAAGATTTGCGAGGTGAGATAATCAATGAGGGTGGATCTTAAAGGGGGGTTTTATATGTCTCAAGTAGTAGGCAGTATGCGCCGTCTCGACGAGACGCGTGGGGCGGTTCGCATGGAGGTCGTCTACGACGTCGTCGCAAGTGAGTTGTGGTCCGCCCTCACCGATCCGACACGACTCGCTCGTTGGATTGCCGTGGTGGAAGGAGATCTTCGGGTTGGCGCAACGGTACACGCCACATTCACGAGTACGTGGGACGGGCCGGGTCGAATCGACGTGTGTGAAGCGCCGCGTCATCTCCAGGTCACTATGGAGCCGGGGACCGAAGACGAAGCGGTCATCGACGTCGTGCTCACCGCTGAGGGTGCGCGCACCAATCTCGTCGTTGAAGAGCGGGGTCTGCCCCTTAACGTTCTCTACATGCACGGGGCCGGTTGGCAGGCTCACGTTGAGGACCTGGGGCGTCACTTGAGTGGTGAGGCGTCGATTTGGAAGGCGCGCTGGGAGGAACTAAAGCCCTCGTACGAGACGATGTCGGTGCCGTAAGGACTTCGGACCTGCGACTGCCCAGTGCAGAACTCGGCGAAGCGTGAGACGTTTCGGGGCCACAACTCAATCGTGTCCGCTCTGGCACCTAGTCCGCCGGTCTTTCGAGACGCGCCATCACCGGACCGACCTGAGAGCGGGTCGGCCGCTCAGCAAAACCGGTAGCGGGGCACCCACGGCGGTAGTCCGAGGCCGCAACGGGCGGGGCCAGTTGACACACTCGCAGTTCATTATATAACCTAGTGGTTATGGATTCACAGAGTGAGCTAAGTCGAGCCTTCGCCGCGTTGGCCGACCCCACGCGTCGCGCGATTCTCGAGCGACTCGGAACTGGGGGAGCGGGGGTTCTCGAGCTCGCGAGCGGTTCGACATTGACGCAGCCGGCCATTACCAAACACCTGAAAGTTCTCGAAGCGGCGGGTCTGATTGAAAGAAGCCGGGAGGGAAGGCGTCGCCCCGCGCGGCTGCACCCAGGGGGACTCGCGCCGATTGACGAATGGTTGCGCCGGGCGCACGGCGAGTGGACTGATCGATTCGATCGCCTCGAATCTCACCTACGGAGCCAAACGACGCCAACGAGCCCGAAAAAGGAGAGCAACCGTGTCACGCGATAGACCGATCATCGACGTTACAACCGCGACGGCGCGCCACCAACTCGTGTTAACGCGTACGCTCGATGCCCCGCCGGATCGAGTCTTTGATGCGTTCACCGACCCGGAGCAGTTAATGAAGTGGTGGTGGCCGAAGGGCTTCAAGTGTCCCTACGCGGAGGTGGACCTGCGCGTCGGAGGAGCGTATAAATTGACGATGGAGTGGCCCGACTTCATCGCCGCCGACGACCAGTTCGCGCACTATATGGCGGGCGAGTACATCGAGATAGATCGCCCCTACCGCCTGGTTATGAGCGGCCGGGCCATCAGCGTGGAGCAAGGTGAGCTGTTCGCGACGCTCATTGAGGTGACGTTGGTCGAAAACGAGGCGAGTACGGAGTTGACCGTGCGTCAGTCGTTCTTCGAGCCAATGCCGCCGACGGCGGCGATGGGTGGGGCCGAACAGGGGTGGAGCGAACAACTCGACAAGTTGGCGACGTTACTTAACGGCTGAATTGGTTGCCCCAAACCTTTCGAGCGTCGCCGACTGCGGACCCCGGGTGCGGGGAAACGAGAGTCGGCGACGCGAGTTAACCCAGCGTGGATTTTTGAGAGTTGGCGCAACGGGAACCGCCCGAGAGATTTTGTAATTCGGGCCGCACGGTTATATTCGCAGCGACTTGTGCACGCCTCACCGCTTAACGTTTGGTGTCGCTCCTTACGCTTATTGATGGGCTCATCGGTCGCCGGACTACTGCCCCAGGACGTGGGGATAAGAGAGTTGTAGAGGCGTACTACGTGACGGGTCTTCTCGCGTAGCTGGTCGAACGTTCCGGCGGACTATCGAGCCAGCGGCGCACGCGATCGTGGTGGCCCGACCAGGCCGTCCACGTGGAGTAGGCGAACTGACTCACGGAGGCGGTCCGTTCGCCTTGCGGCGCACGAACGACGTCAACGACGGTGAGGGGGTAGGCGTCCGGAAGAGGTAGCAGCGCTTCGTACTCGCGGTGCGACCAATCGGCGAGCGCCACTCTAAGTTGAGTGCCCGTCGCACCACGTTCGAATGAGGC
>JAKBAB010000103.1 GCA_021815645.1 Actinomycetes bacterium | reverse complement strand
GGTGAGTCAAGTCGGTGGGGCGGCGGCCAACTTCCTCGACATCGGTGGGGGGGCCAACGCCGACGTGATGGCCGCCGCCCTCGAGGTGATTAACGCCGACCCGCAAGTTCGCTCCATCTTCGTCAATATCTTCGGGGGCATCACCCGAGTCGACGACGTGGCGCGCGGCGTGCTCGAAGCCCTCGGTCGCGTTACGATCGCGGCCCCGATCGTTTTGAGGCTCGACGGTACCAACGCACCCGAAGGGCGCGCTATTTTGGCGCCCCACCTCGGCGAGAGGCTCGTTCTAGAGCCCACCATGATTGACGCCGCGCGCCGCGCGGTCACGTTCGCGAAGGAGGAGCGATGAGCATCTTCGTCGACGAGAACACCCGGGTCATCGTCCAGGGACTCACCGGTTCCCAGGGCCGCTTTCACGGCCTACGTAACCGCGACTACGGCACGCGCGTCGTCGGGGGCGTGACGCCGGGCAAGGGGGGCGGGGACGTAGACGGCGTGCCGGTCTTTGATTCGGTCGCCGACGCCGTCGCGGCTACGGGGGCGAGCGCGTCGTTTATCGCGGTGCCGCCGCGCTTCGCCTGCGACGCGATTATCGAAGCGGCCGCGGGGGGCGTCACGTTCATCGTGTGCATCACCGAGGGCATCCCGGCCCAAGACGAAGCGCTCACTTACAACCGCCTGGTCGAGGAGTTCCCCGGCGTTCGTCTACTGGGACCCAACTGCCCCGGGGTGATTAGCCCCGGCAAGTGCAACATCGGCATCACCTCGGGCGACATCGCGCTCGCGGGCGGTCCGGTGGGGATCGTGTCGCGGTCGGGCACGTTGACCTACCAGGCGCTGCACGAGTTGAGCGCCCAGGGGGTCGGACAGACGACCTGCGTGGGAATCGGCGGTGACCCGGTACCCGGTACCAACTTCATCGACTGCCTCGCGGCCTTCGAGGCCGATCCCGAGACGCGCGCGGTGATGATGATCGGCGAAATTGGCGGCTCGGAAGAAGAGCGGGCGGCCGCGTGGATAAGCGAGCACATGTCCAAGCCCGTCGTCGCTTACGTGGCCGGGGTCACGGCGCCGCCGGGGCGCAAAATGGGCCACGCGGGCGCGATCATCTCCGGCTCTCAGGGCACGGCGAGCGCGAAGATGGCCGCCCTCACCGAAGCCGGCGTGCACGTGTGCGTAAACCCCACCGAAGCCGGTACGAAAATGGTCGACATCGTTCGGTCGCTCTGACCGTTGGCGTCGGTGCGACTCGCGGTCCTGGTCTCCGGTTCGGGGACCATCCTCGAGGCGATGGTCGAAGCGGGTGTCGAGATTACCCTCGTCGCGTCGGATCGCTCGTGTCGCGCCACCGAAGTGGCCCGACGGAGCGGGCTGGCCACGACCCTCGTGCCGCGAGCCGACTTCGGCGGTTTCAGCGCCGAGTTTGACCGTCGCGGCTACACCCTGGCCCTAACGGCGGTCCTCGTCGAGCACGGCATCGACCTCGTGGCGATGGCCGGTTTCGGTACGGTGGTGAGCGGCGACCTCCACGAAGCTTTCCCGGGACGGATCCTTAACACCCACCCCAGCTTGCTGCCGGACTTTAAGGGGTGGCACGCCGTCGAGGCGACGTTGGCCGCGGGCGTAGACGAAACGGGTTGCACGGTGCACGTCGCCACCGAGGCGCTCGACGATGGCCCGATTCTCGCTCAGCGCCGAGTACCGGTCCTCGCCAGTGACGACGCCGCTTCCCTGCACGAAAGGATCAAGACCGTCGAGCGCGTCCTCTACCCCGAGGTCATCGCTAGGGTGATGGCGTCGCTCGCGCGGGGCGACGACTTCCCGGCGAAGGAGAGTTAGGTGCGAGCGCTGCTCAGCGTGTGGGATAAGACCGGGCTGGTCGACTTCGCGCGCGCGTTGAGTGACGCGGGCTACGAGTTGGTCGCGTCGGGCGGCACCGCGCGGTGTCTCGCCGAAGGTGGCGTCGAGCACGTCGACGTCGAAACGGTGACGGGTTCACCCGAGATGTTCGACGGTCGGGTGAAGACCCTGCACCCCCGCATTCACGGGGCGATTCTGGCCGACCGCGACCGCCCCGAGCACGTGGCTTCGCTGGCGGAGCACGAGATCACCCCCTTCGATCTCGTGGTGTCTAACCTCTACCCCTTCGAAGCCGAGCCCTCGATCGAACTCATCGACGTCGGGGGCCCGGCGATGGTGCGCGCGGCCGCGAAGAACCACGCTCACGTTGGCGTTATCACCAGTCCCGATCAGTACGACGAGGTACTCGAAGAGATTCGCGCTAACGGCGCCTTGTCGCGCGCCACGCGCCACCGGCTGGCGCGGGCCGCCTTTCGCCACACCGCGCACTACGACGCGCAGGTCGTTAGCTGGTTCGACTCTCACGCGCGCGATGACCAAGGGTCAGCGAAGTCCGTCGACGTCAACTCCCCGCGCGCGACCGCCGCGCTCGATGAGGTCTTGCCCGAACGCCTGACCCTCACGTTGGAGCGCGCCGAGATCACGCGCTACGGGGAGAACCCCCACCAGGTGGGGGCGCGCTACCGCCTCGCGGGAACGACGTCGTGGTGGGACGGAGTCGAGCAGCTTTCCGGAAGCGCCCTGTCGTACCTCAACTTCTTCGACGCCGACGCCGCCTGGCGGCTCGTTCACGAACTGGCCAGTGACGTGCCGCAGTCGCGAGCGGTCGCGATAATCAAGCACGCCAACGCCTCGGGGGCCGCGGTGGCCGATTCGTTGGGGGAGGCCTTCGCGCGAGCGTTGGCCGCCGATCCCCAGAGCGCGTTCGGGGGGGTCGTCGCCGTGGCCGGAGCGATCGACGACGCGCTGGCCGCGCTCATCTGCGCCGGTCCCCAAGCGGACGTCGTAGTGGCGAGTGACTTTAGTGAAGGCGCGGTCGCCGCCCTCGTGGCCCGTCGCCGGGCTACGAGGCTGTTGCGAGCGGCGAGTCCCGAACCGCTCGGCCTCTCTATTCGCACCACCGGTAACAGCGCGCTCGCGCAAAACGGTGACGAGTTGCTCGCCGCGCCGAGCGCGTGGCGCTGCGTCAGCGATATTGGGCCCACCCCCGATCAACTACGCGACCTGGTGGTGGCGTGGCGGGTCTGCGCGCGTACGACCTCCAACGCCATCGTGCTCGCGAGAGAGGGCGTCGCGGTGGGCGTGGGCGCCGGCCAACAGTCGCGCGTCGTCGCGGCGCGAATCGCCGTCGATAAGGCTGGCGGCTCCGCCCAGGGTTCGGCCGCCGCTTCGGACGCCTTCTTCCCCTTCGCCGACGGGCTAGAGGCGCTGAGCGGGGCCGGCGTCGCCGCGATCGTCCAACCCGGTGGTTCGGTGCGCGACGAAGAGATCATCGCCGCGGCCAACGACGCCGGACTGGTCATGATGATGACCGGCGAACGACACTTTCGACACTAGGGGGACCTTGAGCGCAGAGATTCTCGACGGGGAGCGCCTCGCGGGGCGGATCAAAGTGGAGTTGGCCGAGCGCGTGGCCCGTCTCGCCGCGGCCCGCGTGACCCCGGGACTCGGGACCTTGTTGGTGGGCGAAGACCCCTCGAGCGCGCGCTACGTGGCCATGAAGATCGACGAATGCGCCGAGATCGGCGTGCGGTCCTTCGACGTTCACCTGCCCGGTGACGCCACGCAGCGCGAGATCGAAGCGGCCGTGGATCGCTTTAACGAGAACCCGCTGGTCCACTCGATCCTGGTGCAACTGCCCCTGCCCGAGGGGGTCAACGAGGCCGAGGTGCTCCTGCGGGTGCGCGCCGACAAGGACGTCGACGGTCTGCACCCGACGAACTTGGGCCGCCTGGTCATGGGTACGCCCGGACCGCTGCCCTGCACGCCGGCGGGTATCGTCGAACTGCTCGCCGCCCACCGGGTTCCCGTCGAGGGTCGTCACGTCGTAATCATCGGTCGCGGCCTCACCATCGGTCGGCCGCTGGCGCTGCTGATGGCGCTACGGCGCGCTAACTGCAACGCCGCGGTCACCGTCGTGCACAGCGCGGTGAACGACATGGCGCAACTGGTGCGATCCGGTGACGTAGTCGTCGCCGCCGCCGGACGGGCCGGCCTCGTTACGCGCGACATGGTCCGTCCGGGGGCGGCGGTCGTGGGGGCGGGCACGAGCTTCGTCGGACGGCGACTACTCAGCGACGTCGCCGAAGACGTCGCGGAGGTGGCCGGGTGGATCACGCCCCGGCTGGGTGGCGTCGGGCCGATGACCCGTGCCATGCTGTTGCGAAACGCCGTAACGGCCGCGGAAAGGGCGCAATGACCTACGACGATAAGGGACGAGAGTTCGACGCACGACCGTGGGGTTCCTTCACGGTCCTCGACGAGGAGATGTTCGACCACAAGGTCAAGCGCATCGTGGTCGACCCGGGCAAGCGCCTCAGTTACCAGCGCCACGCCCGCCGGGCCGAACACTGGTTCTTCGTTAACGGGGTGGCGACCGTCGTACTCGACGGAGTAGAGCACGAGATCTCCGCGGGCGGCAGCATCGATATCGCACTCGGCCAACTGCACCGCTGTGAGAATCGTGGCACGACCCCGGTCGTCTTCATCGAAGTCCAACACGGCACCTACTTCGGGGAAGACGACATCGAGCGGATTGACGACGACTTCGGGCGGGCCCACTAGACCCGTGCGCGTCGACGACCTGTTGGCCGCCGGGCCGACTAGATCCTTCGAGTTCTTTCCTCCCTCGTCCGACGGGGAGACCGCGGTACTGACGGCGACCCTGGCCGACCTCGAGGGTCTCGCGCCCTCCTTCGTGTCGGTCACCTACCGCGGCGGTGAAGCGTCGCGCCAGCGGACCTTCGATCTCGTGACGAGTATTGAGCGATCGGGCCACGTCTCGGCGATGGCCCACCTGATCTGCGTGGGCCACTCCCGAGGTGAGATGCGCGATCTGTTAGAGCGCTACCTCGCCGCGGGCGTCGTCAACGTGATGGCGCTCGGCGGCGACGCGACCGCCGACCCACGAGCCGACGCGTCGCAGTTCGCCTTCGCCAGTGAGCTGGTCGAACTAGCGCGCGAAGTGGGGCCGTTCTGCGTGGGGGTCGGGGCCCACCCGGACACCCACCCCCGATCACCCGATCGAGCGAGCGACCGTCGGCACTTGGCGAACAAGCTACTCCTGGCCGACTTCGCGCTCACTCAGTTCTTCTTCGAAGTGACGCAGTGGGTTCAACTCGTCGACGAGCTCGCGGATCTCAACGTCCATAAGCCCGTCGTGCCGGGAATCATGCCGGTGACGTCGTTGTCGGGCGTCGCGCGCATGGCCCAGATGGGCGCCGCGGTGCCGCCCCAGCTGGTCGAGCGACTGCGGGCGGCCGATCTTAGAGACGGTCCCGCGGGAGTACGGCGCGAAGGCGTCGCCGCGGCAACTGAACTGTGCCGCGAGTTACTCGAGGTTGGGGTGCCGGGGCTGCACTTTTACACGCTGAACCGTTCGACGGCGACTCGCGAGATCCACGCCGCCCTCTTCGGGGAGAGTTGAGCGTCGCTTAATTGGGGCCCCTAGCGAAGTAGGGCTCGGGGCCCCAGTCGGCGTAGGTCAAGGTAGCGAAATAGTGCGTGGGGCCCGTCGCGACGCTTCGGCGGGGACGCTCGTGAGAGTTGCCCTAAACCCGACCGTTTTCGTATCAGGGTTTACCCCGATAGTTCTCCCCGCGGGGTGGGCTTACGCTCGGTAACGGTGTCGTCGATCGGTGAGGAGTCCCAGGGGTGAGTGTCGCAATCGTTGATGAAAGGTACCCGTTGGGCGCCCCCGCGAGCCACTGGGCCGTCGA
>JAKBAB010000102.1 GCA_021815645.1 Actinomycetes bacterium | reverse complement strand
CACGTGGTGGCCACAGACGACGGCGCGAGACGCGAAAGTCCACCGCCCGAGACGGTCGCTGAACCGCACGACTTCGGTGACCCCTACTTCGCTCACGCCGTGGCCGACCGTCGCCCACACGTAGCCCCACCGACCCACGCAGCCAAAACTCTGGACGCTGACCAGGCGCAGTGGCCCACTGAAGGCGACGCCCATCGCCGACGCGTTACAGGCCACGGTGTTAACGGGGGGGCTGGGCGACGTAGTGGCGCGCGACGAGGCGACGACGAGCGCCATCACCGCTACGACCACGAGCCCGAGGCGCGATACGTTCACGCCAACATCTCACCACAGCTGGCGCGTCGCGGCGCGACGACCGCCAACTAGGCTACGGCGCCATGAGCGACAGCGCCCCGACCCTCGCGGTCATCATCGGCAGCACTCGACCGACTCGCGCCGGCGAGGCGGTGGCGCGTTGGTTCGACGCGCGCGCTCGTGGCCACGGGGGATTCGCCGTTGAACTAGTGGACCTGGCCGAGGTCAACCTACCCCTGCTGGACGAACCCCACCAGGCGGTCAAGCGGATGTACGAACACGAGCACACCCGTCGATGGTCCGAGACTGTTTCACGGGCCGACGCTTTCGCCTTCGTCACGCCGGAGTACAACCACGGGGTGAACGGCGCGACGAAAAACGCCATCGACTACCTCTACCACGAGTGGCGCCACAAGCCGTTCGCCATCGTTAGTTACGGCGGAGCTTCGAGGGGCCTACGCGCCGCGCAGGCCCTCACGTTGAGCCTCGTATCGCTCAATATGGCCTCCGCCGGGGTCCTATCGATCTCTCTCGCGACCCACCCCGTCACCGACGGGCTCTTCGCCGGCGACGACGCGCTGGCCGCGTCGGCGGCGTCGACGCTCGACGAAATGAAGAGGCTCTCGACGGCCCTTCGCCCCCTTCGCGATTAGCGGGACGGTCTTCGCTCTTCCTCGAACAGTTCACTAATTCGCCCCGACCAGTCGACGCCCTCGGTGCTCGTCATAGAGCGGTGCAGGGCGTCGCGCTCACCAGCGAGGCGCCGCGCTACCGCGGCCAGGCCGTACGGGAGCCGCTCGGCGATAAATGTGCGAATCGCCTGAGCCAGCGCCGGCGAGGCGCCGGAGGTCGACACCGCGACGCAGACGTCGCCGTCACGGTGCAGGGCCATGAAGTAAAACGAGGAGCGGCCGGGGTCATCTACGACGTTGAGCCACGTTCCCGCGGCGCGGGCTTCGCGCACCACCTGATCGTTAGTCGTTAGGTCACCGGTAGCCGAGACGACGAGCCAGTGGCCCGCGACGTCGCCCTCGCGATAGCGGCGCCGCTGCACGCTGGCGAGTCCCGCAGGCAGCGGTGCGTCGAGCGACTCGGCCACCACCGTCACTCGCGCGCCCGCCTCGAGGAGTTGGGCCGCCTTGCGCGCGCCGACCCGTCCCGCCCCGATGACCAGGACGGACCGACCTCGCAGTTCGAAGGCGAGGGGCAGCACGTTAGCTAAGGGCCCCGGCCTCGGCGCGGTGGGTCCCACGAGCGAACGTTGCGACTTCGCCGACCACGATCACCACCGGTGCCCTAAGCGACCACGTCGCTAATTCGCTCACCGGTCCGTACGTCGTACGCTGATCGGGGGAGTAGGCCCGCTCTACGCAGGCGCAAGGTGTCGAAGGACTCAGTCCCCCGGCTAACAACTGGCGGACGATCTCGTGGCGCGTCGCGGCGCCCATCAAGATGACGATCGTCAGGCCGAGCGCGGCCACGTCCCGCAGTTCACTGGCCCCGCCGTCGCGCGCGGAGCCGCTCACGACGACGACGCCACGACTAACGCCGCGGTGAGTTACGGGAACCCCGGCGGCCAGTGGCGCGGCGAGCGCGGAACTAACTCCGGGAACCACCTCGTAGGTGATCCCCGCTTCCCGCAACGCGTTCACCTCCTCGCCACCGCGCCCGAATAGAAAAGGGTCCCCGCCCTTAAGTCGTACGACCTTTTCGTACTGAGTCGCGAGTCGTACGAGGAGGGCGTTGATGGCGCTCTGGCGCTCGTGGTCCCCGACCCCCTTACCCACGTCAATGACGCGGGCGTCACCGCGACGGTGCTCGAGCACGGTAGAACTGACGAGGCGATCGTGGACCACGACGTCAGCTTCCGAAATGAGGCGAGCGGCGCGCAACGTCAACAGATCTCCGTCTCCCGGTCCCGCGCCCACCAGGTAAACGGTCACGCGACGCCGCTGCGCGTGACGAAGTCGCCGAAGGTTTCCCCGGCGGCCCCCTCGCGACCCCAGCGCTCCATCAGCGGCCCCACAACCGAGGCCACGTCGTCGAGTTTCACCTTTTCTAGGTACAGGCGCGCCAGACGATCACCGCGCGGCGAGCCCCCGAGGTAGAGGTCGTAGGTCGACTTAGTTCGACCCACGACGCCAATTTCGGCGACGGCCGGTCGTGCGCAGCCGTTCGGGCACCCCGTCAGTCGCAGCTGAACTGGCCGGCCGGCGACCCCGCGGCGACCCATCTCACCCTCGACGGCGTCGACCAGATCGGGGAGGCGCCGTTCGGACTCCGCGAGCGCCTGAGAGCACGTCGGCAGAGCCGGACAGGCCAGGGCGTGACGCTCGACGGCGCCAAGAACCTCGAGCGGGCGCACGGCGCAGTCGGCTAACACCGCTTCGACAACGGTGCGACCCTCATGGGGAACGTCGGCGATAACGAGGTTCTGTTGGGCGGTGATCGCGAAGGTGACGTCGAAGAGACGCGCGATCTGCGCCAGCGCCCGTCGCAGGTGTGCCCCGACTACGTCGTCGCGTACTCGACCCGCGCCGACGTGTAGGCCGAGGCGCCAACGACCCGAGGGGGACGGCGACCACCCCAGGTGATCGTCGGCGGTGAACTCACTGGGCAGTTCTAACGGTGGGCCGAGCGTGTAGCCGAGTCGCCGTTGTACTTCGTCGCGAAATCGCGCGAGCCCGCCGTCGGCGATTACGTACTTAAGGCGCGCTCGACGTCGATTACCCCGTTCACCCCAGTCCCGGTAGACCTCGACGATCGCCGCAACCACGTCGCGCACCCGATCGCGCTCAACGAAGCACATCGGCTGCGCCAACTGGGCGAAGGTGTCGGGTTGCGCGTAGGAGCGGCCGAGTCCGCCACCCACCACGAGGGTGAAACCCGGGCCGCGGCGGGGGTCGTTCGCCGGAATGAGGCCGACGTCTTGGGCGAACACGTCGACGCAGTTCTCGTGGGGGTGGGCGACGGCGATTTTAAACTTGCGCGGCAAATAGGTCTCGCCGTAGAACGGTCGTTCGACCTCCTCGCGCGACGCGACTTTGTCTCCGGCGACGAAAATCTCCCAGTGCGCACTCGAAGATGATCGAAAGGCTTCTCGAAGAGCCGAGGCGAGCCCGCGGTCGAAATCGACGTCGTCCCCGAGGCCGAGCGCCGGGCAAACCACGACATTTCTGACCACGTCCCCGCAACCGCCGAAGGAACTGAGGTAAACCTCGTCGATGCGACGAGCCAACGTACGTAAGTTCCCCTTGGTAACCCCGTGAAACTGGACGGCCTGGCGGGTCGTTAGGCGAATCGAACCGTCGGCGACGGTCGTGGCGACCTCGTCGAGTGCCAGCCACTGACGCGAGGTCAGCTGACCGCCCGGTACGACGACGCGAATCATGAACACGTACTCGAGCCCTTGACCGCTCTGGGTCCGTTCGCGACGTACGTCTCGATTGTCCTGGGCGTAAATCCCGTGAAACTTGAGCAGTTGTTCGGAATCTTCGCCGACGTTCGCGCTTTCGCTGGCTAGCTCTTGCGCCAGGTCGCCCCGGAGGTGATTACTCGCCGCCTTTACGACCTCCACGCTCGACACCGTGGTCGCACCATCGGTGCCGTCCCTGACTGTGGATACCATAATTGCCACAATTCTTATCAGAATAGTCACGTATTAGCAAGTAGCCACGAAACACGCACTTCAGGGGCAGATCGAATCGAGCAAGACCGGTTTCGGCGGGACCGGTCGTCCGTTAGGGACCGACGACGACTAACTCCACGGCCGCGGCAGTACCGCCTCGATAGCCGAAGCGATTCGGGCGTAACCGGCCGTATCGGGGTGGAAGTTTGGACCGTAAGGTCGCGAGTGACACATCCACGTATAGGCGCAGGTCCGCTCGACGTTGAGGGGCACCATGCCCTCACCGGGCATCGGGACCTTCGTGCGGTCGTGGTTTTTGAACGACGAGGCGACCATCGCCATCGCCACGTTCGCGGCGCTAAAGGCGTCGTGCAGAACAGCGTTTAATTGAGCGATGACGTCGTAACTGGTGGCGGGAAAACCGGTCGAGCTGTGACCTTCGAGCCCGTAGGCGAGGTAGGGATCGAAGTGTCCTAGCCCGACGAAGGTCACCGCCGGTCCCGCGACGCTGCGAAGGTCGTAAAGAATAACCGGCATCTGAGCGCGTACGTCCGCCAACTTGGTCGCGGCGCAGGTGGGATCGACGGCGAGGTGAAGAAAACACGGCAGGAAATTGTTAAAGCCGAGGTCAATCGTGACGATTCCTGGCTCGCCCCGGTGGGTGGCCAAAAACGCCATAGCCTCCATCAACTGCGTCTGGCCGGGCGCGAGGCAGTGATCACCACCGTAGAGCATGGTCGTCGTCGTCTCCCCGGGACAGCCCAACTGCGTCAGCTGTAGCGTCACCCCGCGCGCCGCTTCGTAGGCGACGAGGTCGTTCGCGTAACCGAACGACGTGGGTCGCCCGTGCGGCCGCGTCAAGGTGGGCTGGAATCCGACCGACGCCGAAGCGCCGAGGTCGAGGTAGAAGCCCGAAGTAGGGGGCGCGACCGGAGTAGAAGCCGCGCCGGCGGTGGAGACCGTTCCCACCATCAGCGCCAACGAAACCACTGCGCTCACCGCGAACGAGCTAAACCTAGGACTGCGCAACTGGTAACTCCTCACTCGCTCTCGACGTCGCCACACCGCTGTCGCGCACTAAGAGATTTCGGTTTCACCCACGGACGTGAGTAACCGACGGCTCAGGCTACCTCGGGGCGTAGGACTAATCGACTCGCTTCTAGGAATTCTTAACTCCCGTTAATCCACCGCCTCGCATCCGCGATTCGCCCATTCGTTGTAGTGAAGTCGTAGTAACAAAATCGCCGTAACAGAATCGTCATGTTTGGTCGTGACGCGAGACGTAGACGCTGAGTGCACGAACCGTCGCGACCCAGGTTGGCGCGGCTTACTCGACGCCACCGGACCTCGCTCGACGGCGAAAAGCGGCGACCATACCCCAATTTGCCGTACGTCGGCGATAATTTTGAAAACGTGAAGGGCGTCGTAATCTCACTCGGACTGGCGACAGTCGCCGTGGGGGTGTGGCTCTTGCACCAAACTCACGCCGTCGATCTGGCCTGTCGCCTTAACGCCAGTCCCCTAACCGGCGCCGGAGTCGCACCTAACTGCATGAACGACGTGTCGTTTTACTTCTTGGGCTTCGTGCTCACGACCGCGGGCGCTTTCGCGGCCCTAGCCGCCGCAATATTGTTACGGCGCCGGCGCCGCGAACGAGTCCAAACTTCCGCCTCGCCCGCCGTCACCCTACGCACGAACCGGGACGACTCCTGGCGCCAGGCGGCGTAGCTTAACGCCCGGGCCACCTCCTAAGAGTCGGCGCCCAGCCGTTAAACGGTGGCGAAGGCCGCTAAATCACGAGCCGCGTCGCGGGTGATGTCGGGACAGGTTTCAACGAAAACTTCCGTAGCGTGCGAAGTGCCCAAAACGACACGTCCCCGAGCGGCGACC
>JAKBAB010000019.1 GCA_021815645.1 Actinomycetes bacterium | reverse complement strand
CGGTGGCCCCCGCAACCTGAGGAGGGTCTAGCCGGATCGGTCGTGGAGATTGGATTCGGCTCCGGTCTCAACGTGCCCTTCTACCCGGGTGATGTGTCTCTCGTGTGGGCGGTCGAACCGTCCGTGGTCGCCACCGGTCGCGCCGCGACGCGCGTGGAGAACTCCCCGATACCGGTGGAGTTCGTCGGGCTCGACGCGCGGGCTCTGGCCCTCGCCGATGAGTCGTGCGACGCGGCTCTGTGCACTTTCACGCTATGTACTGTGCCCGACGTCGCCCTGGTATTGAGTGAGATTAGACGCGTCCTGCGCCCCGGTGGCCGATTGCACTTGCTCGAACACGGTCTCTCCCCGGAGGGCTCCGTCGCGCGCTGGCAGCGCCGACTCGATCCCCTCGAAAGGCGCGTCGCCGGGGGCTGCCACTTGACGCGCGAGCCTCTCGCGCTCGTGACCGAGGCCGGGTTCGTCGAGCGATGGAGCGAGCAGCGCTACGCGAAGGGGCCCAAACCGTGGAGTTACTTCACCGTCGCGGTGGCCGAAAAGCCCCTCGGGTGAGGTTTACCCGTCGTGGGCAGCGTCTAGGGCTCGTGCCAAATTCGACTCGCGGCCCCGTGACTCTCGTCAACTCGCCGGTCTCGAAAGGAACGCGCCGTCTGCTCATGAGTGGGTTGACCCTCGCGCCCGCGGGGGCCAATGTCGTCATGCAACTTTCGCGCACGGCGGTGGGCTACGGCGTAGTTCACAGTCCCGTGTCGAGCGGGGCTCTGCTCGTTCACCCCATTAAGCGCACCCGAACCACACTGGCGTACATACTCGTCGCTCTCTACGGAACCGACGCGGAGCGCGTCGCCCTCGCTCGCGAAGTTACCTCCGTACACCGCAGGGTGCGCTCGGCGGAGTTAGGGGGCGTCGCCTACGACGCCCTCGATCCCGAACTCCAACTGTGGGTCGCCGCCTGCATGTACCGCGGTGCCCTGGACGCGCTGGCGTTGGTCGCGGTTTCGAGTCCAACCGAGTCGACCCTCGACGAGCTATACCAACACTGCGCCCGATTCGCGACGACCCTACAAGTTCGTCCCGAAAGCTGGCCGCCTAATCGGGCGGCCTTCGAGGAGTACTGGGCGACGGCGCTGCGTCAGATTCGCGTGGACGAGGTTACCCGGCCCTTTCTCCGCGACGTCGTCTCACTGAGGTTTCTCCCCGCGGTCGTGAGGCTGTGGCTCGGTCCGCTGCACCGCTTCGTCACCGCGGGCTTCTTGCCCGGGGAGTTTCGACGAGAGTTGGGCCTCGAGTGGGACGATCGACGGGAACGGCGCTTTCGGCGGATGGTGGGATACGTGGCCCGCGTGCACCGACGGTTGCCGCGGCCGCTAAGGGAGTTCCCCCTCAACTGGGTATGGCGTGACACCCGGCGGCGGCTGCGCCGCGGCCAATCCGTGCTCTAGATCCTTGCGAAACATCGAGGTGCCCTAGATCACGAGCGTCGCGGGGTTTACCCCTACGCCACCCAAAGCGTCACTCTGGTAGGCGCTCAAAGCGAAGCGCAGAACTTCGACGCTCTCGGCGAGGTCCCACCAGAGTGGCCCCTGCGAACTGGCCAACCACTCAATCCAGTGCTGACCGGATAGGCGAAAGCTACTGGCCCAATCGTCGTCGAGGGCGTGGTACGAGCGAGTGACGCCGTCGCGGTAGACCTCGAGGCTCGGTTGTTGAATCCCCCGGGCCGTGCAGCGATTCACTCTCGCGAAGCCGCGCCGCCCCGTGACTTCGAACCTTTCGTCATTGGTGTAGTAGTCCGAGCGCAAGTACATGTCGACGGCCACGGTTATTTCGAGGACCCCCCGTACGCCGTTCGCGTGTTCCCACACCACCGTGGTGGGTGCGTCGACGGATACGCCCTCGACGAGTTCGGTCGTTCCGAGCCAGGCGCGAACCTCGACGACCGGCCCGAAGAGCCAGAGCGCAACGGACAGTTTGTGCCAACCGTCGTCGAAGAGCAGTGGGCCGCGCCCGAGGCGACTCTGTCGAAATTGCCGCTCGTAGGTGTCACCGGGGACCTCCCAGCCACCGCGCCCACTCGCCACCATCTTCATGTGAAAGCCGCTCACTTCGCCGATCTCGCCCGACAGGATGGTCTGTCGTAGTTGGCGCAGCGGTTCGTAGAACAGGTAGTTCTCCATGACCCGCACGGTTCGACCGCTGGCGCGTTGGGCGTTCATGATCCGCCGGGCGCTGGCCAGGTCGTTGGCGAGCGGCTTTTGCAGGTTGACGTGCCAGCCGGCGGCGAGGCACTCGAGCGCGGTCCCTTCGTGCTCGCTCACCGGCGTGAGCAGTTCGACGGCGTCGACCGTCAAGTTACTTTCGCGCAACGCCGCGATCGAAGGAAACGTCTCGGCCGCCGGCCAGTCGAGCGTTCGTTCGCGCCTTCGGCTCTCGCTCGGGTCTACCAGGGCGACCACGTGAACGTCGTCGCGACCTCGATAGGCGAGAGCGTTCAGGTCGTAAACGCGACCGAGTCCCACGAACGCGACGCGTAGGGGAGTGGAGGTCACCTCGGCCACGGCTAATCGTAGAGCGTCGAGTGTGGCGAGCGCGCGAGCCGTCCCCGTCCGCGCAGCCGGTGGCGGTCCGGGGAGTCGTCGTGCACCGACGCGACTAGCGGCGAGGAGGAGAGTCCCACTGCGCCCAGCACCATTAGCGCAACGAAAAGGACTTCAACGACGGTCCTTCCCGCACCGGAGTGAAGTCGCTCGTTAAAGAGCGTCCACCCGATCAGGAGTGAAGCGAGGGGATTTAGTAAAATGAGACTCGACTGACTCGCGGTGAAGGGGCCCACTTGAAAAGCGCTCTGCATCACGAGGAAAGAGGCCAGGCCCACAACGCACAGCGCGTAGAGTTGCCACGACGTAAATAGGGGAGCCCACCCGTGGAGGACCCGGTCGGTGAGTGACTTGGTGAGCGCCGCCACGAGCGCGAAGCCGAGCGACGCGGCCGCGCCGCGCGCCAGAGCGCGCCACCAGCTCGCTCCGCGCGAACCGGCGACCGCCATGACGGTGGCGCTCAGGAGAACCGCACCGGCCACGACCGCCCAGCGTGGGTCACTCGGCGCGGCACCGCCGCCGTGCGGCGCCGCGACCGCGAGGAATCCGCCCAGTCCCACGGCGGTCGCGACCGACGCCGCCAAGTCTCTCGGACGAAGGGGCGTCGAGTACCAAAGCCACAAAATAACGACGAGCATGACGAGTTCACTAACGAGGAGTGGCTGCACGACGTCGAGTGACCCGAGGTGTAGGGCTACGGCCTGCGCGGCGAAGCCGAGGCCCATTATGGCGAAGCCCCCCAGCCATATCGGGCGGCGGATCATATGGCGTACCAGCGAAACGCTCACCCCCGGAGTTACGGGAGCGTCTTCGACGCCTAGGCGCTGGCAGATGCTCGCCACGGCGTTGGCCAGGGCGGCGACCAGCGCCAGGAGCACGACCACGTCTCGAGCCTAGAGCGTCGGGCCTCGTCGCCCTTCTTAGGTTGCGGCGAGAGTTTAGATTGGTTGCGAAGGGGGAGACGATGGCCTTTAACCTCTCGGAGCTTTTGGAGAGTCGTCGCGGCGAGAACTTCGAATTGCACGCGCGCTACCTCAATCCCCAATTGACCAAAGTCGTCACGACAATTGGCTTCGACCGCTTCTACGAACGGGGCGAAGGGTGTTACCTCTACGACGACGCCGGTCGAAAGTACCTCGACCTGCTCAGTGGGTTCGGCGTCTTCGCTCTCGGTCGCGCCCACCCCGTCGTCAAGGCGGCCCTGCGCGACGCGCTCGACGCCGATTTGGCCAACATGGTTCAGTTGGACTGTGCTCTGTTGACCGGCCTGCTGGCCGAGCAACTCGTCAAGCGCTCGCCCGCGGGCATCGAGCGGGTGGTCTTTACGAACTCCGGCGCCGAGGCCGTAGAGGCGGCGATCAAATTCGCGCGCGCCGCTACCGGACGTAAGCGTCTCCTGTACTGGTCGCACGCGTACCACGGACTGACGATGGGCGCCCTGGCCCTCAACGGTTCGCGGGAGTTTCGCGGGGGCTTCGGGCCGGTAATGCCCGAAACCTGCGAAGTGGCCTTCGGCGACGTGGAGGCTCTGGCCAAGGAGCTGCGCCGAGGCGACGTGGCCGCGCTGATCGTCGAACCGATCCAGGGCAAGGGAGTCTACGAACTCGACGAGGCCCGGTGGCGCGAAGTGCAAGCGGCCGTCCACGGCGCGGGGGCTTTGCTCATCTGTGACGAAGTTCAAACGGGCCTGGGCCGCACGGGCCGATTCTTCGCCTTCGAACACTTCGCCTTAACCCCCGACATCATCACGGTCTCTAAGGCTCTTTCGGGTGGCTACGTGCCCGTGGGGGCGATGCTCGCCAGTGACACAATTGTGCGCAGCGTCTACTCTTCGATGAGTCGCGCCATGGTCCACTCGACGACGTTCAAGGGAAACCAGTTGGCCATGGTGGCGGGGCTGGCCACTCTCAGCGTCTTCGACGACGAGGCGGTGGTGGAACACGCCGCGGCGATGGGTGAACGTTGGCGCGAACGGCTCGGTGAACTCGCGGCTCGTCGCGAGTATCTAGAGCAGGTGCGCGGTCGCGGTCAAATGATTGGGTTGGCCTTCGGCCCCCCGACGTCGCGCGCCGGTCGATTGCGCTGGCGCACCCTCGAGCGCGCCCGCCCGGCCCTCTTCTCCCAGACGTTGGTCGTGCCCCTTTTTCAGCGTTACCGTATTTTGACTCAAGTGGCCGCTGACAATTTGAACGTCATCAAACTCCTTCCGCCGCTGATTGCCGGTGAGACGGAAGTTGACCTTTTCGTCGACGCGCTCGATGAACTCCTAGCCGGCGCCGAGAAGAGTAGTGCATGGGTCCGTGACTTCGGGGTGACGATGGCCCGCGGCGCGCTGCGGCCCCGCCGTGGAGCCGGTCGCGCGCGGGTCGGGGGGTGAAGGCGCTTCAGCCGGGCGATCGGGTGGCGGTGACTGGTGCCGCCGGTTTCATCGGCTCGGCCGTAACCCGGGCGCTACTGCACCGCGGCGCCGACGTGGTGGCGCTCGTCGAAGCGCGCGCGTCGACGAAGAACCTCGACGGCCTCGCGGTCGAGCGGCGCGTCATCGACGTAGTCGACCCGTCGAGTTTAGTGGGCGTTTTCGACGACGTTCGTTACTGCTTTCACCTGGCCGCGCGGTTCGGTTTCTGGCCGAGGGACCCCGCACCCTTCTACGACGTCAACGTCTACGGCACTCGCCACGTCGTAGCCGCCGCGTGGCGCTCGGGGGTGGAGCGAATCGTCTATACCTCCTCGGTCGCGACCCTCGGACTCTGGGCCACTCGGGCGGGCCGTCCTTCACGTGAGGAGGACGTGGCCGACTTGGCGGGTCTTCACGGAAACTACAAGCGCACTAAGTACGTCGCCGAGCACGAGGTCTTACGTTTGGCCGGCGAGGGCGCGCCAGTCGTGTTGGTCCTGCCGACGATGCCCCACGGTGCCTTCGATTATCGACCGACGCCCTCGGGCCGCGTTGTACTCGACTACCTGAACGGGCGAATGCCCGGTTTCGTGGACACGGCCATGAACGTAGCGCACGTGGACGATCTCGCCGAGGGCCACCTGCTGGCCCTCGAGCGCGGCGCCCAAGGACGTAGTTACATCTGCGGCGGCGAGAACATAACGATGGCCCAGCTCCTCGCCACGTTGTCGCGGGTGACCGGGTTGGCCCCCGCCACGAGACGCTTTCCCGCCGCGGTACCGCTGGTCGCCGGAGGCTTATCCCAATTCGTCGAGGGCGTGTTGTTGCGCCGCGAACCGAGGGTCGCCTGGGAGGCGGCGCGAATGGCCGCGACCGTGATGACCTTCGATGACGCTCGCGCCCGCGAAGAGTTGGGGTACCGCTCGCGGCCCGCGGCGCACGCCTTATACGACTCGGCTCGTTGGTTCGTCGAGAACGGCTACGTGGCGCCCAAGCGCGTAGCGAAACTGAGTTGGTCCGCGCCCGAGTAGGTTTCTGGGGACGCGACGGCTAGCGAGTGAACCAGCCGTATCCGAGCGGGGTTACCAGCACGGCCGAGATGAGTCCGGCGGCGACGGCCCACACGACGACCCACTGGCGAGCGGTAGCTCCGGTCACTTGACGGCGGGTCCGGGCGAGCCAGTCGCGCGGGGCGAGCCGGATTGTTTCACCTAAGTGGCCCAGTACGTGGAGGGACGTGACGCCAATCCACAACACGAAGCTCGCCCGGTGGACGAAGAAGAGGGTGGCGCGAAAAGACGTGGGGAGCGCGATGAGCGCTACCCCCGACGCCAACACGATCAGCGTAAGGACGACGACCAGGGGACCCAGCAGACGCAAGAACATCAGGGGGGGTCCCTTTTTGCGATACGCGGGACTACCGCTGTAGTACTTGGCGAAGCGCCACCCGGTGGAGGAGATTTTGGCGAGGATCGGTGGAATGAGTAGTAGACCGACGAAGACGTGGGCGTTGAAGAGGTTGTGTATCAGTACGATCGTGACACCCTCGATAGCTAAGAGAACGAAGATGACCGCCGCCAGCGACGACGTCAGGCGGGCGTTGCCCTCTACGCCAAGAATCGCGCGTCGCACTCGCGGGTCGCGCTCGTGTTCTTCGGTGCGCTGGTCGATTCGTTGCCCGAGCGCCACGAGCCTCTCCTCGTTGGCGAGACGGCGGCGGGGGGCGGCGAGTCGCCCGGAGGAGTGGTCACCGGCCATGGGTAAAGTCTAAGAAAGTTTCCGCGACACCTCTCCGCGCGGCGGCGACATTACGAGATTCTTAACTTCACTATCCGCTCAAAAGCCGGTGCTGCCCACGACGATGAGCTGCGTGGTCAAACTGGCGCGCTTGGTGCACACGCTGATGGGCATGCGTAAGTAGCGAGCGGTGAAAAAGCGCGCCAGCGTAACCTCTACGCCGCTCGCGTCGCGCGCGAGGCAGGTCGCCGGCGGGTAGTTACCGCTTTCGACGACGCCCAGAGCGGAGCTCACCGACTTACCCTTATTGAGCACGTGCAGCGCGGGCATCTCGCCCATTGACAGGTTGCGCGCGAAAGGTCCGAGGGGGTGGGCCGGGGACCCCAGTACGGCGCGCACCGCGGGAACGCCTTCGATCGTGCAGGTGCGTCCGTGGTTCGTTATCACGACGGGAACGAACGTAGTGCCCGCGGTGCCCTGGGGCGCCCCGTGACTTAAAGTGAGTTGCGCGCCGGTACAGGGTCGCACGCTCGTGGATCCGGCCGAATTGAGTGCGGTGGACACGACCACCGCGGATGTCGCCACTAGGGTGAGCGCGACGGCGTACTTAGCTAGTTTCATGTCCCTCCTCGGGTTCACTGCATCTCTGTCCGCTCCGTCAAGAACTTACCGCCTACTGATTCGAGTTTCCCGTCGGCTCCAGCGCTAGCGCGGATGGTGGTCGTAGTACTGTCACCTCGAAACCCTCGACACGCCCGTCGAGCGAGAGTGATCCGACGGCCGGGTCGACACCTAGCGAGAGATGAGGTCACCGTGGGGATAAACGTGACTCCCGTCGCGGGACTTAGTGACGAAATAAACGAGTGGCGCCGGCGCACGGGCGAACTGATTAACGGCGAAATACTGCCCTACGAAAGAGAGTTGTGGCGAGGGGGCTCGGTGGAGGGTAGTGCGCGCGACGGCGATCAGGCCCGTGACGCCCGCCACGCGCGGCGTGAACGGGTGAAGCGGGCCGTCGTGGCGGCCGGGCTGTGGGCGCCCCACTTACCCCAGGAGTACGGCGGAGCGGGATTGGACTTCATGTCCCTCGCTTACGTATACGAGATACTCGCCTACGCGGTCGGCGCGGCTTCGCTCTTCGGAATCGCGGCGCCTAACTCCGGTAACGCCACCATCCTCGTAAAGTACGGCACGGAGGAGCAGAAACAGCGATGGCTCTTGCCGCTCATCGCCGGCGAGATGGAGTCGGGATTTTCTATGACCGAACCGGACCGCGCGGGTTCGGACCCCCGGTCGCTGGCGACCGAGGCGATCCGAGAAGGTGACGAGTGGGTCATTAACGGCCACAAGTGGTTTACCTCGAACGGATGGGCCGCCGATTTCTTCATCGTGATGTGTCGCGCCGAAGACCCGTCGGGCGAGTTCGCTAGGAATGGGCAGATGACCCAGATCATCGTGCCCGCCCACCAACCGGGAGTGAACATCGTGCGCGGGATTGGGATTTTCGGGCGTGACTCCTCCGACCATTGCGAGATCCGCTACGAGAACGTCCGCGTCCCAATCGAGAACACGCTCGGTCGGGTCGGCCAGGGCCACCAAGCGGCCCAGGACCGACTCGGTGCCGGACGCGTTTTTCACTGTATGAACGCCGTCGGAATGATGTGGCGCGCTTTCGATCTCATGGTGGAACGTTCCCTCGTGCGTGAGGTTCACGGTGGGTTGCTCAAGGATAAGCAGTTCGTCCAGGGGTTCATCGCCGACAGTTTCCTCGACCTGCAGTCGGCGAGGCTCATGACCATAAACGCCGCCGAGCGCGTCGCGCGCGGTGACCCCGACGCCCGTACCGCGATATCGGCTATTAAGGTCTTCGTTCCGGCGGCCCTGCACCGCGTGGTCGATCGCGCCATCCAGGTCTGGGGCGGTGCCGGGGTCACTAACGACCTGCCCCTAGCTCAGATGTATCTCGGGGCGCGCGTTCTGCGTTTAGCCGATGGGCCCGACGAGGTTCACCGGATTCTCATGGCGAAGAACATACTGCGACGTTACGAGAGTGGCGAGGGCTGGAACTTTGGCGCTTAGGTCAACGGGTCGCTCCTACGCGCCTGCGGGCGAGCGTGCGGCGCCCTAGTTAAGGACCTTTCGCCACGTGACGATGCCCCCGTTCACGCGGGCCCCGAGGGCGTCGTTTACGGCGATCATCGCCGCGTTGTTCGCCGCGTTGTAGGTGACGATGGTTTTGGTGGGGTAGCGCGAGGCGTCGAGTTGGTCCATGTTGGCGAGTTTCATGAGCGCCCCAAGGCCGTGACCCCGGTGGGGTCGGGTAACGAGCGTGTCCCACTGGTACGCCACCGCCGGTCTCTCCCTTGAGACGGTGAGTTCGCTGAAGCCCACGACTTCGCCGCTCCCTTCGTGGTACGCCTGCGCCACGAAGAGGTCGCGACCCATGGCGTCGGCCCGTCGTTCGTGGCCGGCGACGCGCTCGGGGTCCCAGCGCTCGGCTTCGTAGCCGAAGCCGGCGTCGGGGACTTCGAGGGGCATCACCGAAAAGAGCTGCGCCCTTTCACCCAGCCGGGCTTCGTCGGTCGGGGCGCGCCACGCAACTACTCGGTAGCTTGACGCATCGGCCGACGCGTGTTGATGGAGCGAAGAACTGGCCCTAACTGGCCGGGGCCAGGCGATGTCGCGCCTCACGCTCTCTTCGACGTTGTCGTAGCCGTGACGAGGGGCGAAGTGCCGACTAGGGCCGTGGCCGACCTCGTGGTGGGCTTCTACAACCCAGAACAGTAAGCTCCGGCGACCCAACGCACGGGCGGTATCTTCGAGGTGCGAGAGGAAGAGCGACCCAAATCCGCGTCGGCGCTCGGCGGGGTCGACGAAGAGCTCTCCGCGGATCCACTCCAGATTGTCGTCCCGAGTGACTTCGAGCGCCCCGGCGACGACGGCGTCGCCGGCGGTGGTGAGTCGAAAGAGCTGCGAGTACGTGGCCGCACCCGTGTCTCTCGCCCGGGTCCGCCACTCTTCGACCCGCCACCCCTCTTCGCCGCCGCGGTTCCGGAAAAGCTCGCTGCGCGATAGCACCGAGAACCACGAACCGTAGGCGCGTTCATCGTCGGGGTCTACGCGCTCAAATTGAACCAGGGGCGGCTCCTCGCCCGGTCTAATCGTCACAGAACCGCTACGTTATACCGGCTCCATCTACTTACGCGCTAGCGACTTCGGCGCGACCGTCGGCGGCTCCGGTTAGGTGGTGACGCAGGTTCAACATCATCGCCCCGCCGGCGAGTGCGGTCACGCCCGTTCCGAGGGGCCACCAGTTGCCCAAGTGGACGCTGTAGTAGAGGCCGGTTAGCGCGGGAGCGATGGTGGCCGAAATACCAAAGGCCGCTCCGGCGGCCGCGTTGTAGCGACCTCGCAGGTGTTCGGGCGCGATGTGATTGACAATCGCCGAGCCCACGGGTTGGATCATGGTCTCGCCGATCGCGAAAACGATCATCGCTAGGCAGATGCTACCGATGGCGACCAGCGCCGGTAGCGCCAGGGCGACTTCGAGAATTATCCAAAAGGCGAACCACAGCACTCCCACGACGCTCAGTACTCGTGTACGGCTTCGACCCTCAATTCGATGCAGGACGGCGATTTGGGCGAAGACGATCGTGGAGGTATTGAAGAAGTAGATGACGCCTATGGCGTGGACCGATACGTGGAGATTGTTAACGATGAACAGGCTCAATCCCGCATCCACGGATCCGTAGCCGCCAATCATCATGACGAGGGTGGCGGTGACGTAACGCAACAAGAGTCGATCCTTAAGAACGACGCGCCACCCTTCGGCCCGCTGACGCTCGTCGAGTTCCTCCGTCGCGTGACCGTGACCGCGCAACGTTGTGGCGAGAAGTGCCGCAACGAGCTGGACGGCCGCGTTCACGACGTAGAGCGTGACGAAGGTTCCCGGGTGCGCGAGATTAACGATCGTCGCCGATATCAGTCCGCCGAATCCAATTCCGAGGTTAACCATCATGAAGTTAAAGCCGAAGGCCCACTGGCGGTGCTCGGGGGGCGCCAGCCGCGCGAGGAGCGTGCCGCCCGGCCCCCACCCCGCGCCACCGAAAATGGCTAGCAGAACGGTGGCGAGCGTGGCTTGGAGGCGCGTGTGCGCGAAAGCCCACAGGACGATCGCCACCGCGTCGGCGCTGTAGCCGACCAAGATCACCGGGACGGGACCTATTCGGTCGGTGAGGGTTCCCCACAACGGGGCCGTACCTAGTCCGATGAGCGCCGACATCGTGAGGAGCAAAGTCGCGAAAGAGGTCGAGAATCCCCTTACGTTGTGCAGGTAAATTACGAAAAGGGCCAGGGTGAGTCCGGCGCCGAAGCACGCGACGAACGTGCACCCGTAAAAGCGCAGCAGGGGGCCGCGGACGCTCGGGCGAAAGGCCACCGGGACGAGAGAGTCGAAGAGTTTCACGGGCCCACCAGGCTACTCGCGCACGGTCACCCCCCCGATCGCCGGGGTCGCGCCCTCCGGGGCGCGACGCGTTAGGGTTAGCGGGTGGCAATCGTCGCTTGAAGAGAGTTGGTACCGTGAGCACTCGAGTGGCCAAGAGCCGAGTCGACCTCCTCGAAGAGATTGCTCCCGACGTCGAACGACTCTATAACCGGCACATGGACGCACCGCGCTTGTGGTACCCGCACGAGCAGATTCGTTGGGGCGAGGGCGAAGACTTCGGTGCGCACCCCTGGTCACCGTACGACTACCAAATCGCCGACGGTGTGCGCAGTTCGATCTACGTCAACCTGCTCACCGAGGACAATCTGCCTTACTACACGGACTCTATCCTCGCGCACTCTCCGGTCGGCCACCCGATTCGGGACTGGACTTTTCAGTGGACGATGGAGGAAAATCGACACGCGATGGTTATGCGAGATTGGGTGCACATCAGTCGCTGTATCGACCCGACGTTGCTCGAAGACGGGCGTCGAGTTCAGATGCAAAAAGGCGAAGTACCGCGACCGGCGACGTTCGCCGAACTGATTGCTTACGTTTCGTTTCAAGAACGCGCGACGCAGATCGCCCATCGCAACACCGGCTCAAAACTACCCAAGGACGACAAAATCGGTCGAAACGTGCTCGGCCTGATTGCCGGCGACGAGACCAAGCACTACCTCTTTTACCGTGACTTAACGCTCGCCGCTTTCGCCATTGACCCTTCTGCGATGATGATCGCCGTCTCGCGCCAGGTGAGTACCTTCGCCATGCCCGGAACGGGTATTCCGAGTTTTACTCGACACGCCGTGCGCATCGCGAAGGAGGGGATCTACGGTCTCGGGCAGTACCTCAGCGACGTACTAACGCCCATCTTGAGCCTCTGGGACGTTGAGCACCTCAAGGGTCTCACCAAAGAGGCCGAAGTCGCTCGCACGGAGCTCGTAAACGTAAAAGCCAAAATCGCCGAGACCGTAGAACGGATGGCCCACAAGGCGGCGCTGATTAAGCCGTCGCTGTCGCGCTCGCACTAACGACTCACCGCCCTCGGGTGGGGCTACGGGACCCCCCGGGGACGAATCCCTCAGCCCAATCTGTTTTAGGATGTCGGAGTCATGGGGGAAACCAGTGCGTAGCGTCGAGGAAGCGATTGCCCAAGTCGGCGCGCCCGGGCAGCCCTTCGAGGTGTGGCCACGCCCGGGTGAGGGTGGCGCGACTCGGGCTTTTAAAAACGCGCCGGCCACCGTGCGCGAGCTCTTTGATATGGCGCGAGACCTCGACGGTACTTTCCTAGTCTTCGAAGACGAGGAGTGGAGTTTTCGAAAAGTCATGGCGGAGGCCGACGCCCTGGGGCACGCCCTCGTTCACCACTACGGCGTCGTACCGGGGGACCGGGTGGGTATCGCGATGCGCAACTACCCCGAGTGGGTCGTCTCCTTCGCGGCGATCCTCTCGGTGGGGGCAGTGTCGGTTTCGCTGAACGCGTGGTGGACGGAGAGCGAGATTGAATACGCGGTCACTGACTCGGGACTCACCGTTCTCATCGTCGACGGTGAGCGAGTTGAGCGGTGCCGGAGGCCCTGTGCGTCGTCGGGTGCTCGGTTACTAGCCGTTCGCCCCGCCGAGGGCGCCGTCCCCGACGGCGTGGAGTTGTGGCGAGACGTCGTGGTGCCCGGAGCGGCGATGCCCGACGTGTCCCTCGACGAAGAGAGCCTCGCGACAATTCTTTACACCTCGGGCACGACCGGCCGCCCGAAGGGCGCGGTGTCGACGCACGGCGCCATAAGCCAAGCCGTAATGGCTTTCGCGGCGTCTGCGGCCGTCACGGCGGCCCGTCGTGAAGGGGTGGAGGCCGGTAGCGGCCAACAGCCCTGCTTTATTCTCATCGTTCCGCTTTTTCACGTAACCGGCTGCATTCCGGTGATGATGTCTTGCTTTACTTGGCACTACAAGCTCGTCATGATGTACCGCTGGGAACCCGAGCGGGCGCTGCAGTTGATCGAGCGCCACCGGGTTACCAATTTCGTTGGGGTTCCCACCCAGGCGTGGGACCTCATCGAGTCACCGAACTTTTCTAGCTACGACACCTCGTCCCTGAGCGCCGTCGGCGGAGGGGGGGCGCCCGCGCCGGCGACCCTGGTCGCCCGGGTAGATCGAGCCTTCACTCGCGGGCGGCCGAGCCTCGGTTACGGGATGACCGAAACCAACGCCTACGGCCCGGGGAACTTCGGCGACGACTACGTGGCCAATCCCACCTCGACCGGTCGGGTCCCCACCATCGTCATGGACGTCGACATTCGCGACGAAGAGCTCCACTCTCTTCCCAAAGGCGAGAGAGGTGAGATCTGGCTCCGCTCACCGACTTTAATTCGGGGCTACTGGAACCGCCCAGACGCGACCGCGGAGGCCATCGTGGCGGGTTGGCTGCGTACGGGTGACCTCGGTCACGTGAGCGCCGAGAACTTGCTCTTCGTGGAGGACCGAGTCAAGGACATGATTCTGCGCGCGGGCGAGAACGTCTACTGCGCCGAGGTCGAGTCGGCGATATACGAGCACCCCGCCGTCTACGAAGCGGCCGTCGTGGGACTCGCGCACGAACGTCTCGGCGAAGAGGTGGCCGCGGTCGTCATGGTACGACCCGACGCGACCCTCGACGAGGAGGAGTTACGCGCGTTTCTCGCCCCTCGGCTAGCCCCTTACATGATTCCCTCCCGGGTGGCGTTTACGCGCGACCCGTTACCGCGCAACCCGGCCGGTAAGTTCTTAAAGCGTGAGATGCCCGCCCTCTACTTCGCCGCCAGTACCCCGAGTGCGCGCTGAGCGTATTCGGCGACGTTCACGTCGCCCAGTTCACCAAGGGCGAACCAGTGGGCTTGGTCCGTGGTGCCACCGATCTCGTCGCGCAGTTGCCCCCCCGCGAGTTGAACGGTGTAGATGATGCGCACCGTGTGAATCCGGTCTCCGTTCGCTCGCCGCCGGACGTCGCTCGCCACGTCGAGTAGGGCCGGGCAAGTGACGGTGAGTCCCGTTTCTTCGGCGAACTCACGCAGGAGCGTCGCTTCGGGGGTTTCGGCGAAGTTGATTCCGCCCCCCGGTAGCCACCACAGTGGTGGGTCAATCAGTCCACTGGCTGAGCGTACGAGGAGGACGGACTGGTCTCGGGTGAGGACGCCGTACGCCCGGACGCTGGTGTGTTGACGGCTCACGCTCACCTAGTCGTGGGGAAGCCCAAGTCAATTTGAGAGTCGGCCGGCTCGGGCCATCGAGTCGTGACGACTTTGGCGCGCGTGTAGAAGGCGAAGCCCTCTGGTCCGTAGATGTGCGTGTGGCCGAATAATGAACTCTTCCACCCGCCGAAGGAGTACGCGGATATCGGCACGGGAATCGGTACGTTGACGCCGATCATTCCGACATGGACGGCGCGAGCGAAGACTCGCGCCGCGTTCCCGTCCCGGGTAAAGATCGCCACACCGTTACCGTAGGGGTTCGCGTTGATGAGCGTTAGGGCTTCGTCAAAGCTCGCCACGCGCGCGACACTGAGGACGGGACCGAAAATCTCGTCGTCGTAGGCTCGCGTGCCCGGTCGAACGTGGTCGAGCAGGCTCGGGCCGACGAAGAATCCGCGCTCTCGCGTCAAGGTGGTGCCGTCACGAACGACGTTGGCCCCCTGATCACTCGCGCCGGTGACGTAGCCGCGCACTCGTTCGAGGTGTTCGGCGGTAATGAGAGGTCCGAAGTCACTCGTCGGGTCGTCGCCGGGGCCCACGGTGAGTCGGTCGAGACGTTCGGCGATTTTCGCGACTAGTGGCTCGGCGACGTCGCCCACCGCGACGACGACGCTAATCGCCATACAACGCTCGCCAGCGGAGCCGTAACCGGCGTTGACCGCGGCGTCCGCCGCGACGTCGAGATCCGCGTCGGCGAGGACGACCATGTGATTCTTAGCCCCGCCGAGGGCTTGGACTCGTTTGTGGTGGGCGCTGGCGACGTCGTGGACGTGGCGCGCCACCGGAGTGGAGCCCACAAAACTCACCGCGTCGACTCCCGGGTGTGAAAGGAGCGCCCCCACCGTGTCGGCACCCCCGTGCAGTACGTTGAACACCCCCGGGGGCAGTCCCGCTTCACTCAGAAGTTCAGCGAGCAGCACCGCGGCCGAAGGGTCTCGTTCGGAGGGCTTGAGCACCACGGCGTTACCACTGGCTAGCGCGTTGGCACTCATCCATAGGGGAACCATTACGGGAAAGTTGAACGGCGTAATCGCCGCTACGACACCGACCGGCTCTCGCGTGGAGTGCACGTCCACGCCGGTCGCCACCTGTTGAGAGAACTGACCCTTGAGTTGTTCGATGAGCCCACAGGCGTACTCCACGTTTTCGAGGCCACGAGCGATTTCCCCGCGAGCGTCGGCCAAGGTTTTACCGTGTTCCGTGGTGACAGTTCGAGCCAACTCGTCGGTGTGCTCCACGAGGAGTTGGCGGAAGGAAAAGAGAATATTGGTCCGCTGTGAGAGCGAGGCTTCTCGCCACGTCTCGAAAGCGCGTTGGGCGGTAACGACGACGTGGTCGACGAAGCTCTCGTCCGGCGCGGGTACGCGAGCGATGACCTCACCGGTGGCGGGGTTAAAGATTGGCGAGACTCCGGGCGATGCGACCGCGGCGCCGTTTACGTAGTGGGGAACAGATTTCACCTAGCACCTCTTTCACCCCCAATCTACCGGGCCCGGTACCGGCACCCGATATGGTGATGTCGTGGGTGACGTCGCCGATCTAGTGAGGCGTCGCGTTCGCGGGCGGGGGTGCCCGCGAAGGCACCAGTGAACGACCCAGAGTCGTCGATAGACGTCGGAGCCCTTCGCCGAGTCCCGTTGGACGCACTTAAGTGGCGCGCCACGACGTCGGGCGGTCCCGGCGGTCAACACGCGAATCGTGCGCTCACTCGAGTCGTCGTGACGTTTCGACCACTCGAGTGCGACGCCCTCAGCGAGGACGAGGCGATTCGCATCGTCGACGCCCTAGGAACGACGGTGCGATCGAGCGCCGGTCGGTTTCGCTCTCAGCGTCAAAATCGTGAGGCGGCGACCAACCAACTGGCCGCCCGAGTCGCGCTCGCGTTGGCGCCCCGGGTCGCGCGTCGTGCGACGAAGCCCACGCAGGCGTCCCGTCGGCGACGACTGGACGATAAGAAGGGCCGTTCCCGGCTCAAGGAGCAGCGCCGTACCCCGCGCGACGATTAGTCGGCCTGGCGTAACTCGCGCCCGAGGAGTTCCATCGCACGCTCCAAAAGTTGTTGGGCCCCGCCGTCGACGTCTTCGTGAGGACCGCGGAGGGCAGTGAGTGAGGCGAACCCCGCGGCCAGCAGAGCTCCGTCGTCGTCTTCTGCTTCGTCACGAACGTCGCCGAGTCTGGGCGTCGCGGCGCCCAGACGCAGCGGGAGGGTTCCTTCCTCACCGAGGTCGTCGCCGCCGGCGAGTGGTCCAGCCGCCGCCACGACACCGGCCGACGAAATTCGTCCACGGCGAATCCCGCGAAGTTGCTCCCGCGTGAGATTGGGGACATTGAGGTTCAGAAGCGTCGGCGTCGGTGCCTCTTCCAGCTCGCTCAGAACCCGAACCGCCAAGGAAGCGGCGGTGTCGTAGTGCACGTTCTCACCCCACTGTACCGACACGGCCAACCCGGAAAGCCCAAATTGGGCCCCGGTGAGGACGGCCCCTATCGTGCCCGAGTGCAAAACGCTGCGACCAACGTTCGCGCCGGCGTTGATTCCCGACACGACAAGGTCGGGGCGGAAGTTGAAGCTACCCAGAGCGCCGAGAATGACGCACAGGGCCGGGGACGCGTCGAGACCGTACGCCACGAAAGACTCGGCGCCGTCAATACGGTGACGCCGGTACCCCACCGTGGGACGTTCGAATACGTCACCGACGGCCGAGGACATGCCCGAAAAGTTGCGGTTCGGCGCGACAATTAGCACGTCACGAACTACGTTCGCGGGCGCCTCTTTCGTCCAATCCACGAGAGCCCGGGCGAGGGTCGCGAGACCATTAGCGGCCACGCCGTCGTCATTCGTTAGTAGTACTCGCACCTCGAAAACCCTAACCTGTCCTATGGTACGTCCGGGTGAAAGTGGAGAGGGTCGACTGATGCTGCGCACGGGAGAACAGATCGCCATCGCCCACGGAGACCAGCGCGCGGTCGTGACCGAAGTCGGCGCGACACTTCGCGCGTACGTCAAGGGCGGCGTCGCGGTGGTGGAGGGCTTCACCGGCGACGACGTGGCGCAACACGCGCGAGGACAACTTCTCTTCCCCTGGCCCAATCGAATGGGCGACGGTGAGTGGGTCTTTTCCGGTCGTACCGCCCGTCCTCGGGTCGACGACGTTGAGCACGCGACGTCCTCTCACGGCGTCGCTCGGTGGCGGCCCTTTCGAGTCGACGCCGTCAACCAGAATCGTTGCGTCGTCTCGATGCTCCTGTACCCGAGCCCCGAGTATCCGTTCTTGAGTGAGATCAGCGTGGCCTACCACCTGGGCTCGCTGGGTCTGACCGTGACGACGACGGTAACCAATCGTGACGACGTTCCGCTTCCCTTCGGCGTGGGCTTTCACCCCTACCTCGCCGTTACTACGCCCACGATCGAAGGAGCGGAACTGGTCGTTCCCGCCCAGGCGTACGTCGCGGTCAATGAGCGCCAACTCCCCACCGGTGAAATCCTGCCCCTGGTTGGTAGGGACATCGACTTCGGTCGGCGCAAGTCACTCAGTGGCCACGAACTCGACGTTACCTACACCGAGTTAGTTCGCGACGACTCGGGCCTAGCCACGGCGTCGCTCTTCGACGGCAACGGGGGCGAGACTCACCTGAGCGTGGATCGCAATTTTCCCTACCTGCAGGTCTATACCGGAGACCACCTCGAAAGGGGTCGACGGCGGACTTCGGTCGCGGTCGAACCGATGACCTGCCCGCCAGACGCGTTGCGAAGTGGTAAAGACGTTGTCGTTCTCGAGCCGGGACAGCACTGGGCTGGCTCGTGGCGACTCCAACGGCGCGCGCCGTGAGCGGGCGGGTGGTGTTGGTCACCGGTTCCACCAGCGGTATCGGGGAGGCTACCGCTCGGCGTTTCGCCCGTAGCGGCGATCGAGTCGTTTTTAATTCAGCGCGTAGTGTCGAGCGCGGAGAACAGCTCCAGGCGCAGTTCACCGACTCCCTCTACGTTCGCGCCGACGTCGCGGACCAAAAACAGTGCGATCGTCTCGTGCACACGGTGCTCGCCCACTACGGTCGACTCGATGTTCTCATCAATAACGCCGGCGTCACGCGAGTCATCAATCACCGAGACTTGACCGCGGCGTCGGTCGACGTGTGGCGAGAGATTTTCGACCTTAACGTCTTTGGCACGTGGCAACTCAGTGTGGCCGCGATGGACGCGCTACGCGAGAGCCACGGAGCCATTGTCAACGTCTCGTCGATCGCCGGCCTGCGCCCCACGGGATCTTCGATACCCTACGCCGCCTCCAAGGCGGCGCTCAATCACCTGACGGCTCTCCTCGCCCGCGTCGTGGGTCCCGAGGTTCGCGTGAACGCGGTGGCTCCGGGACTGGTTGATACACCGTGGTCGGCCCAGTGGGACAGTATTCGTTCGCGGGTGTCGGCCCGGGCGCCGCTCGGGCGAAGTGCTCAACCCGACGACGTGGCTGAGGTCATCGTCGCCCTCGTCGAGTCGGCTTACGTAACCGGTCAAGTTGTGGTCGTTGACGGGGGCCTCACTCTGTTGAGTTGAGGCGGGGGCACGGCCAGGCGCATGAGGCGACACAGCAGTCGAGCCGAGGGCACCGTGAGCCGCTCCCTACGCGGGGTACGGGGTTCGCCAAGAAGTTCCCTCGCCCACGGGTCGAGAAGTCCGCGCGCCGCTCGCTCGATGATCCGGTAGGCCCGTCGCTGTGTGCGAGTGCGCATCATCTCGCCACGCGCCAAAAAATCGCGCGCGACGGCCCCGTCGGCGCTCAGGCGAAGTTCTCCGCGAAAAGCGAGGAGGGCTTCACGAAGTTGGGCTACCGACTCGGGGGGATTGCTTACCCCGACGTCGCGGGCCAGCCGCGCCATCTCGTAGACGTAGTGGTCACCGTCGTCGTCGCTCAATCGGTGGCGACCGTAACGGCGATAACCCTCGAGAAACATAGCGATTTCCGCGCAGTGGACCCACGTAAGGAGGTGGGGATCGTTGGCGTCGTAGGCCACACCGTCGTCAGCGACGCCGTGAATCCGCCGGTGTACATTTTGCACTTTCGTAATGGCGGTCCGCGCGCGCGACCTAGATCCGTAGGTCGTGGCGCTGATGAAGTTGGCCGTTTGGAGCAGTCGGCCCAAGGGATCTTCCTGGTATCGCGAAAACTGCGCGACACCGGCCATGGCGTAGGGGTGGAGCATTTGGAAGTAGAGAGACGCGACGCCGCCGATCAACATTGACGCGAGGTCACCGTGAACGACACGAGCGACGCCGTAGACGTCGCCGTAGGCCTCGGCGGGGTCCGAGCAGAGCGGCGGCGGGTCTCCCTCGAGGCCCGCGGCCCGGCGAATACGCACGTTGGCCCGCCGACGCGCTTCGCCTCGTATTTCCCGCCACCCAGTCACGAGACCACTATTCCCGTCGTCACCGCTCCACCTTAGAGCCAGCCCTTTAAAACTGACCGTAGGTCTGCGACACTGGTGGGGTGACGGAAACTCCCGAGCGTCGGCTTTCCTTCAGACAGAGTGACGTGCGCGGCGACACCGATAGTGACGTTCAGGTTCTAACCAAAAGGGCGTGGAAGGTCATCGTATGGAACGATCCCGTGACGCCGATGTCCGTCGTGGTTGTCGTCTTCCGGCGAATCTTCGGGTACTCGAACAATAAGTGCACCCACCTCATGCTCACGGTCCACCACGAAGGTCGCGCCGTGGTCTGGTCGGGCCAGCGCGAACGGGCCGAGGAGTACTGTGTAAAGCTCCAGGTGGCGGGTCTCCATTCCACCGTGGAACGGGACGACTGAGTGGTCGGCAAGCTTTTCGTACGGCGCCGTGACGCGCGGGTGGAGGTACGGGTCAGTGACGAGGGGCGCCAGTTGCTGCGCGACATCTTCGTGCGCGTGGTGGCGGCCGAACGGGACCCCGATCACGAGTGGCACGCGCCATTAAATGGACCAATCAACCCTTCGAGCGACGACGACGACCCGCTGGCGACGCTGAAACGGCAAAGTGACATTGCCTCCAACGCCGAACTCTCGTTCATGAGCGTCAACGAACAGTTTCTGAACGACGGCGAAGCGTGGGCGTGGCTCGCTACTTTGCAGGTCGCGCTTCGATCGACGGCCCTCGCCCACGGCGTGCTCAGCGACGAGCGTCTAGCCACCTGTGAAGGGTCCGTGCTCGACGAGATCCACACGCTCCAGCGTCTGCTCTACGACCTCGCCAACTGTTTTTAGAAAACCGTGAGATCGCTCGGGTGACTAGGGCCCTAGGCTGGGGCGGTGACACCACCCTCTCGAAACCCTATTCTTCGCACCGCCCCACTGTGGCTGAGCTCACTGCTGGCGGCCGCGCTGGCGACCCTGCCCGGCGGTGTCGCCAGCGCGACTTCGACGCGGCCAACCGCGTCGAGCGTTCTGGCCGCGACCACGCGCGCTCTTAAACACGAGTCCAGCGTTCACGTTTTTGTCGAAACGTTGTCGGGCAAGACCCGTACTTCCGTAGTCGCCGACATCGGACTGGTGGACTCCACCGAGACCGTAACGTCGGGTAAAGAGAGTTTTACCATCACGGTAACCCCTTCGTACGCCTACCTCAGTGGGAGCCCGAGCGGACTGACGACGCTTATGGGGTTGACGAACGCTGAGCAGAAGAAGGTTGGCCAACGGGCGATTGCGATGAAGAAGGGGACTTCTCCGTACTCTACGTTTCAACAGAACCTGTCCTCGAGCAAACTTTTGCATTTGCTCCCTCCGGTAAAGGGCACCACGCTGTTAGCCGCGAGGGACAGGAAGACACGGGGCTTCCAGTTGTCCTGGACGACGGCCGCCTCCGCCACACAGAGCCGCACGACCACGGTGATGGTAGTTTCCGCGGGCCAGGCGGCACTACCGATCCGGGAAAACGTGACGACAACGGTGGGTCGCTCTACGACCACTTTTACTAAGTGGAACGAAGTCGTGCACGTAACGGTGCCCACCAATACCATCCCCTACGCGAAGGTGATTCCCAGTTCGTCGTAGGGGTCCAAGGGGGCCCGGTTCGGAGTTTCGCGTGAACGTTGTTTCGATACGAAATCGTTTCGAAACGTAGTGGTATCGTATGCACCATGAGTCTCGATAGCCCCGGCAGCCGTAATGGCTCACCGCGAGGGGAAGTCCACGGTGGTCGGCGGCTCGACCTCGCCAAAAATGACGCTCTTCGTCGCGCGGCTCTCGACCTCGTCGCCGAAAGTGGCTACGACCGTTTAACGGTTGAGGCCGTCGCTCAGCGAGTCGGGGCCAGCAAAGCGACCATTTATCGGCGATGGTCGGGCAAGGCGGAGTTGGTCGTCGACGCGCTGTCTCGCGAAAAGTTTCGCCTGGTCCCACCCGACACGGGGACGCTACGCGGTGACCTGCGAGCGGTGGCTCGGCACATGTCCTCGCGGCCCGGTCTCCGTGACGCCCAGGTCATGAGGGGTCTCGTGGCGGCTCTACCTCACGACGACGAGCTACGCGACGTTTTTCACCGGGAACTCATGGTCTCACACCTCGCCATGTTGACCCGTTTGTTTGATCGCGCCGTTGCGCGTGGGGAGATTCGCCCTCTAGCCAACACCGCGCTCGTGGTCTCCCTGCTGCCTTCGATGGCGCTGCACCAACTAGTCTTCGCCGGCGTTGTTCCGAGCCGGCGCTTTATAGAGTCCGTCATAGACGAAGTCGTCTTACCCCTGGTGGGGCTGAGCGCCGTCGAGAGTGACACCGTTGCGGTACTGTCCCAGTGACTTAGAGGAGCGTGCGTCATATCATCGATAGAACCCGACCGAGTCTCCAGTAGTAACACCGCTGGTAAGCACGTGGGGCTGGCTCTCACGGTGATTTCGTGCGCCCAACTCATGATTATTTTGGACGCCACAATTGTCAACGTGGCGCTGCCGACCATTCACCGTTCGTTGCATTTTTCCCCCACGAACCTCGAATGGCTCATCACCGCGTACTCCTTGACGTTCGGTGGACTGCTCCTGTTCGGGGGGCGCACCGGCGACCTCTACGGTAAGCGTCGAATGTTCATGACCGGTATATCGATCTTCGCCATCTCATCGTTGCTCGGCGGGTTCGCGACGAACGACGTCTGGTTGATTATCACGCGTGGCTTGCAGGGCGTGGGCGGCGCCATCGCCGCGCCCACCGCACTGTCGCTGATTGCTACGAATTTCGCGGAAGGGTCGGAGCGCAACCGGGCCATGGGGGTCTACGCCGCGATGTCCGGTGGTGGGGGAGCGGTCGGACTCCTTCTCGGGGGTCTATTGACTAGTTACGTTTCCTGGCGCTGGGTCTTTTTTGTGAACGTGCCCATCGCGCTGGTGGTTCTGGTACTGACGCCGCGGGCGCTAAATGAATCCCCGGTAACTTCGGGTCATCTAGACGTACCGGGAGCACTGAGCGCGACGGGGGGCATGTTGGCCCTGGTCTACGGACTGTCGAATGCGTCTAGCCACAGCTGGACGAGCACCTCGACGCTGGTGTCACTCGCGGCGGCGGCGGTATTGCTCGCGACGTTCGTACTAATCGAAACGCGCACCGTTGGCCCACTTATGCCGTTGATTATTTTCCGAAATCGGAATCGATCTGGTAGTTACGCGGTGATGCTCTGTATTGGTATCGCCCTCTTCTCCCTATTTTATTTTCTCACCCAGTATCTGCAGAACGTCTTGGGGTGGAGTCCGATTCGTACGGGCGTCGGCTTCTTGCCCATGACTGCGGGCATCGTCGTCGCCGCCACGGTGTCGTCGCGCATTATCGGCCGAGTCGGCGTTCGGCTACCCCTTTTGGTGGGGCCGGCGGGCGTGACCATTGGACTGTTGTGGCTCTCGCGCATCACTACCTCGAGCACTTACCTCGATCTCATCTCTCCACTCGTTATCATCGCCCTGGGGATGGGCTTCGCGTTCGTTCCCCTCACGCTGTCGGCCGTCGCGGGCGTCGAGCCCAATCAGGCCGGTCTCGCTTCGGCCTTACTCAACACGATGCAACAGATTGGCGGAGCCCTCGGTCTCGCCGTGCTCGCGACCGTAGCTATTGACGCCACGAAGTCGAAGTTGGCTAGCCTTCGCAGTGTCTCGCGGGCCGCGGTCAACGAAGCAACGACGCACGGTTACACGACGGCTTTCCTGGTGGGGGCGGGAATCTCCCTACTCGGGCTGGTGATCGCGCTCGTCGTTATACGTGCGAATCCCCTCGCGGTGCCCGGCCGTGAGGGGGAGTCCGAGGTCACCGCAACGCTGTAGTGTTCGCGCGTAATCACGCCCGCCGGCGTGCGCCGGGAATACCGAGCGGGTTGCGGCCAGCCGGCGATAGGACGTAATCGCGAGCGTGACTTGGCGCTGTTCCGGTGTCCGGTGCTCAACTCTTACGGCGCGGGAGTCAAACTGTTCAGCGAAGCGGCGTACTCCACGGCGTTAGACGCAATGGTGTCTCGGTACCAGCGATAACTCTCCTTGGGCAAGCGCGCCCCCGTAGGAAAGTCGACCCACACGATGCCGAATCTCCGCGAATATCCGAAAGACCACTCGAAGTTGTCGAGCAGACTCCAGACGAAGTAGCCCTGGACGTTGACGCCGGCGTCAATTGCGTCGTGGACGGCCGAGATGTGTTCTTGGAGGTACGCGATGCGGTTGAGATCGCGCACCCGACCGTTGGGGTCAACGTAGTCATCGAAGGCCGCGCCGTTTTCGGTTATGTAGATGGGCAGATTCGTGTAGTCGTCGCGAACCCGCACCAGCAGGGCGGTGAGGCCGGACGCCTCAATCTCCCAGTCCATGGACGTCTTGTCCCGCCCGGGTGTTTCGAGCGACCGCACGCGCAGATCGGGGAACTGTTCTACGGGGGCTACGTAGAAACCGGCGAGTCGGGCCTCGCGGGCTCGAGACTGGTCAACGACCGTTGAGGGAAAGTAGTAGTTGACGCCCAGAAAGTCCAAGGGAGTGGAGATGAGTTCGAGGTCACCTTCACGCACGACCGAGAGTCCCGGCCGAGCGTCGCGGTAGTGCTCAACCATGTCCTCGGGGTATCGACCGTGAAAGATTGGGTCGAGAAAGAGCCGATTGAGATTGCCGTCCGCTCGACGGGCCGCCGCGACGTCGAGTTCGTGGCTCGAGCCGGGGCGGTGGTCGCCGAGGTTGAGAGTTATACCCAACTTCGCTGACGGCACGGCTTCGCGCAGCACCGGGACCGACAATCCGTGGGCGAGCAAGAGGTGGTGATTGGCCGCGACGGCCTTGCCGATGTCGCGTATTCCGGGGGCGTGCAGCCCGGACCCGTAGCCCTGCCACGCGGAACACCACGGTTCGTTGAGGGTAATCCACCGTTCGACGTCGCTGCCCAGTGCTCGCGCCACGAGGTTGACGTACTCCGCGAAGCGCTCCGCGGTGTCGCGTAAACACCAGCCACCGCGGTCTTCGATCGCCTGGGGCAGGTCCCAGTGGTAGAGCGTCAACGTTGGCTCGATAGCTCGCTCGCGCAGTCCGTCGACGAGACGACGGTAAAAGTCGAGCCCCTTCGCGTTGGCCGGTCCGCGCCCGTCGGGCTGGACCCGGGGCCAGGCCACCGAAAATCTATAGGCGCCCACCCCCAGGCCCCCGAGCAACTCGAGGTCTTCCTGGGCGCGGTGATAGTGGTCGCAGGCGACGTCGCCGTTGTCGTCGTTCCACACGGCGCCTGGCGTGTGGCTGTAGGTGTCCCAGATTGAAGGTTGGCGTCCGTCGACCGAAGCGGCCCCTTCAATTTGGTACGAGGCCGTCGCCGTGCCCCAGAGAAAGTCTCGGGGGAAGGGACGAATTGCGTTGTCGTGGGTTGAGCCGTGTTTGCTCATGGTGAGTAGTACTCCTAGTTGAAAGTGAATGGGAGGTCCGAGCACGGTCCCACGGGGTTGGACGTGGGACCGTGCTCGGGAAGTGTGGCTACGCCTTTTTTAGGTGCATCAAAATGAGCGGAAGCTGTGGGTCGCCGGGCGAGGGGTCCGCGTAGGGGTTCTGCGCGGTGACGAAGCCCGTGAAGTGAGCCGTCGAGTACTCATCCCAATCTGCGCCGTAGAGCAACGGGGCGACTGGTACTTGCGTCGACACGAGGTTTTCTAAAGCAGCGATGGCCTTCTTCAAGGCCGCCGTGTTGGCCGGGTTGGTGTTCTGCAGCGTCTTGAGTGCCGCCTGGGCGACCGGAGAGTTGTAGCGCCCGTAGTCGCTGTTGGCCGAAGATCCGATCGGTGCCGACAGGGTGTAGTCCAGCCAGTTGTCGTACTGCACGTACGGACTAGATCCTCCGTTGCCCCAGTGGATAATGGATTGGAAGTTCCCCGACGCCGAGTCGGAGTACCACTGGGACGCCTGAACACCGTCCACCGTCGCGTCGATTCCTTCGGACTGAAGGACGTTGGACATGAGTTGGGCGTCGGCGTAGTAGTCCGAGTACGCGGTGGGGTCTTCTATCGAGAACTTGATCTCCTGGCCGTTCTTCGCGTAGAAGCCGTTGGAGTCTTTCGCGTAGCCGTCGGCGGTGAGGATGGAGGCAACCTTGCTGGGGTCGGCCGTCGGGGAAAGGTTGTTCGTCAGCGAAGGGGTCAAGTAGGCCGACTGGTTTGGCAAAATAAGTGCCCCCGACGAGGTCGCGGGCTTCTCGTAGCCGGTTTCACCTTTTACCGACAGCGCCGTGCGGTCGATGCCGGCGCTGATGGCTTGACGCACCGCCGGGTCGCTGAGCGGTCCCGTGCCCGTGACGTTGAACTCCAAGGTAACGGTACTGCCGGGCGCAAAGTAGATGTGGTTCGTGCGCGGATTCTTGCTCACGAAAATCTGATTCACGTTGGCGATGTCGTTACCCGCCCACGTCAACTGCCCGTCGGCCAGCGCCGTCGCGGCCGCGGTGTTCGTCGAGTACGACGGCACGTTTATGCCGCTCGCGGCCGGCTTACCGCCCCAATAGTGAGGGTTCGCGAGGTACTTAACGATGGTCGAGGAGTAACTGCTCAACTCGTAGGGTCCCGTGCCCACGGGCTTCGTGATAATCGCCGTGGCGGGGTTGGACACCTTGGCCCACACGTGTTCGGGCACGATGAGCGCGGTCCCGGCGATGGCGGTGATATTGAGGTACTGCGGAGACGAATAGTGCAGGGTGACCGTGTAGGCGCCCTTCGTCGTAGCGTTGCCTGACATCTTGGGTACGCCCCAAACGTTGGCCGCGGGTACGCGGTTCAACAGGTCGAACGTATAAGCCACGTCCGCGGAGGTGAAGGGCTTACCGTCACTCCACTTCACGTTCTTGCGGAGCTGGAACGTTAACGTTCGCCCACCGTTTGACCAGGCGTAGCTCGTAGCGAGCCACGGGTACTGAGTGTTGGCCTTTAGGGTATCGAACTCGAAAAGCGGCTCGTTCACGAGCGACCGAACACTCAATTGAGTCGCGAATGAACTCGAGTCGAAGGGGTTGAAGTTATTGGTAAACGTCACCCCGGTGTTGCCCTCTAAGGTTATTACCGAACCACTCGCCGCCGCAGCGGTCGAGATGGTGGTCGCAACGACGCCCAGTGTCAAGCAAGACACCGCCGTCAGAACGACTCCAAGTTTTCTAATCATGATTTTCCTTTATATTGATGATGTCCAGCCGGCCTTCGCCGACGTTTGATAGAACCGTGTGGGTCCTGTTGCACGACGCGGGGCCGGTTGGGCCAACGCGCTACTGCCCGAGCGCAATCGACCCTAAAAATCGGTGTCCGCCCGGCCAACTGCAAAAGTTACGTCGCCAGGGGTGCCCCCTTTCGCCGAAGGGTGACCGACTCTTGGTCCTTGGCGCCAACCCGCTGAGGTTCGTGCAGCCAACAGCGCGAGCTGTGGCCCGGAGCGACTTCCACTTCGGGGGGACTCTCGCGGCGACAGACCTCCATGGCGTAGCGACACCG
>JAKBAB010000101.1 GCA_021815645.1 Actinomycetes bacterium | reverse complement strand
ATCACCGGACCTACGGCCTGAGCGTAATGGTCACGCGGTGCTCGAATAACTACGGCCCACGCCAGTATCCCGAAAAGATCATTCCGCTGTTCGTGACGAACCTCATCGACGGGCGCCCGGTCCCGCTCTACGGAGACGGACGGCAAGTTCGCGATTGGCTCCACGTCGACGATCACTGCCGCGCTATTTTGCTCGTGCTCGAGGGTGGTCGCGCCGGTGAGATCTATAACGTTGGTGGGGGTACGGAGTTAACCAACCTTGAACTGACGGCCCGACTCCTCACGTTGTTGGGGGCCGAGGACTCCATGGTCGAGAGAGTGACCGACCGCCTGGGTCACGACCGGCGCTACTGCGTGGACTGGAGCAAGATTCGAGACGAGCTGGGGTTTCGACCGTCGACGGACTTTGACGACGGTCTCGCTCGCACGGTCGCGTGGTATCGCGAGAACGAGTCGTGGTGGCGTCCGCTGCGTGAGGGGCACGGATGAACTTAACGCCCCTTTCGATTGCGGGACTCTACCTTTTGGAGTCGCCCACGTGGCCCGACGATCGCGGCTCGTTTCGTGAGTGGTTTCGCCGCAGCGACCTAGACGGCGCCCAACTTCGATTCGACCTTCACCAAGCCAATCTTTCGATCTCGCGTCGAAACGTGGTGCGCGGACTGCACTACTCGCTCGCACCGGAAGGTCAAGCGAAGGTTGTCACCTGCGCCCACGGCGAATTGGTGGACGTCATCGTTGACGTTCGCGAGGGCTCTCCCACTTTTTCACGCGTCGAAATCGTGGAGCTGTCGAGCGAGCGCGGACTTTCCGTGTTCGTCCCCGCCGGAGTCGCTCACGGTTTTTGCGTGACGAGTGAAATGGCCGCCCTCAGCTACCTGCTCTCGTCTTCGTTCAACGCGGCGGCGGAACTTGAGATCAATCCCTTCGACACCTCCCTCGCCGTGCCGTGGCCCCTCAGCGGTCCGGCCGTTGTCAGTGAGAAGGACCGCGCCGCGCCCACGCTGGCCGAGCGCCGCGCCGCCGATCAGTTACCGCGATTCGTTAACGGATTCGCCGAATCCGAGTAAGCCAAACGGGGTTGGTCACTGTTCGTCCCGCAGGGCCGCGTAACCGGGCTTAATGACGGAATTGATCAAATCGAGGCGCTTGGTAAAGGGGAAAAAGGCACTCTTGGCCGCGTTCAAAGTGAGCCACTGCATATCGTCGAGAGTCCAGTTGAAGGCCCGCGCGCACGCCAGGAACTCACTGGACAGTGAGATACCGCTCATGAGTCGATTGTCGGTATTAACGGTGACGCGAAAGCGCAGCCGCTTGAGGAGGTCTATGGGGTGGTCGGCGATCGACGCCACGGCACCCGTGTGGACGTTCGACGTTGGACAGACCTCGAGGGGAATTCGACGGTCTCGCACGTAGTTGGCGAGGGCTCCTAGTTGGGCCCCGCCCCCCGCCGTCGTGATGTCGTCGGCGATACGTACGCCGTGGCCCAGCCGTTCGGCGTTGCCGAACTGGACGGCCTGCCAAATCGACGCCAACCCGAAGGCCTCACCGGCGTGAATCGTCAGGTGAAAGTTCTCGCGTTGAATGAGGTGAAAGGCTCGGAGGTGGGCCGTTGGGGGAAAGCCGTCCTCGGGTCCGGCTATGTCGAACGCGCAGACCCCTTCGTCGCGAAAAGCCACCGCCAGTTCGGCGATGGTTTCGCTTAGGGCGGCTTGGCGCATCGCGGAAAGGATCGTGCGCACGACAATGGTGCGCCCCCGTTCTCGCGCCAGTTCGGTACCGCGCGCGAACCCGTCGAGGACCGCTCGAACTACCTCTTCTAAGGTCAGTCCCCCGGCGCGGTGCTGCTCGGGCGCGAATCGGACCTCCGCGTACACGACGCCGTCGTCGGCGAGGTCCAGCGCACTTTCGGTGGCGACGCGCACCAGGCTCTCTCTGGTCTGCATGACCGCGGTCGTGTGAGCAAAACCCTCGAGGTAGCGCACGAGGTCACTGCCGGGCGCGTCGGCGACGAACCATCGTGCTAGGTCGGCGGGGTCGAAGGTGGGTAGTCCCGAGTAGTGGGCGTCGCGAGCCAACTGCGCTACGGTGTCGGGCCGCACGCCGCCGTCGAGGTGCTCGTGGAGGAGTACTTTGGGGGCCCGCACCACCACGTCGGGCGTCAACGTTGTGACGGACATTAACCAAGGCTACACAGCACAATTTGACATTCGCCGGCGGGGAGTTTTGGCGGTCCTCACCCGGTAGACGCGACCCAACCGTATTACCGAGGCGGGAATCGAACTTTGGGGGGCGACTTTTTGCCACACTAGGAGGCGTGCCAGCTCAGTTCATTTTCACCATGCGAGATCTACGCCGTTTTTATCCACCGGACCGAGAAGTGTTAAGGGGAATCAATCTCTCGTTCTACCCGGGGGCCAAGATTGGGGTCATTGGGGCTAACGGGTCGGGGAAGTCGTCGTTGCTGCGAATAATGGCCGGCCTGGATGACGGATTCAGCGGGGAAGCTCGCCTGACCCCCGGATTTAGCGTTGGTTACCTGCCCCAAGAGCCGACGCTCGACCCGACGAAGGACGTTGTCGGTAACGTCGCGGACGGCGTCAGTGAGCAGCGCGACCTGCTGCGAAGTTTCGATGAGGTCTGCGCCGCGATGGGTGAGCCCGACGCTGACTTCGATGTATTACTTTCACGCCAGGCCGACCTGCAGAGCAAAATTGACGCCCTCAACGGGTGGGATCTTGAGCGAACTCTCGACATCGCCATGGACGCCCTTCGACTGCCGCCCCCGGGGGCAGACGTCACCACTCTGTCGGGGGGCGAGCGCCGTCGCGTCGCGCTTTGCCGCCTCCTTCTCGCAGCGCCCGACCTGCTCCTGCTCGACGAGCCGACCAACCACCTCGACGCCGAGTCGGTGGCTTGGTTGGAGCGATTCCTTCAGGAGTACGCGGGCACCGTGGTCGCCATAACCCACGACCGGTACTTTCTCGACAACGTGGCGCAGTGGATTCTCGAGTTGGATCGCGGCCACGGCATTCCCTGGGAGGGGAACTACTCGTCTTGGCTCGAGCAAAAGCAGCGCCGTTTGGCGCAAGAAGATCGGGTTGACCGCAAACGGCAAGCCTCCCTCGAGCGTGAACTCGAGTGGATTCGTCTCTCCCCTCGGGCGCGCCAGAGTAAGGGTAAAGCGCGGCTCAATTCATATAACGAGCTGGTCGCCGCCGCCGAGGACACCGAGCGGCGCGACGAGCGCCTGGAGATTTCGATTCCCCCGGGACCTCGCCTGGGCGACGTCGTCGTTAACGCGGCGGGTCTCACCAAAGGTTTCGACGACCGCCTGCTGTTCGAGGACCTCACTTTTCTCCTGCCGCCGGGGGGAATCGTGGGAGTCGTTGGACCTAACGGCGCGGGCAAGACGACCCTCTTTCGCTTGATGGTCGGTGACGACACGCCCGACGGCGGTTCGCTCGAGGTCGGCGCCACCGTTCGTTTCGGTTACGTCGACCAGTCGCGAGACTCGCTCGGGGCGCAGAGTACGGTCTTCGACGAGATTTCGGGCGGACACGAGACGATTGCCGTGGGGTCGCGCGAGATACACGCGCGCGCCTACGTGGCGAGTTTCGGCTTCAAGGGAAGTGACCAACAAAAGAAGCTCTCCGAGATATCGGGGGGCGAGAGAAACCGGGTCCAACTGGCCAAGGTACTGCGTGATGGTGGGAACGTTCTGCTGCTCGACGAACCGACTAACGACCTCGACGTGGACACGCTGCGCGCGCTCGAAGAGGGGTTACTGGCCTTTCCCGGCTGCGTCGTCGTCATTAGTCACGACCGGTGGTTCCTGGACCGAATCGCCACGCACGTACTCGCTTTCGAAGACGACGCCGTTGTGCGATGGTTCGAGGGGAACTTCTCGGACTACGAGGCGGAGCGACGTCGCCGCCTCGGTGCCGACGCCGATCGGCCCCACCGACTACGGTATAAACCTATTTCGCGCGCCTGAGGGCTTCGCCCTAGTCTCGAGGGTGTGGCGGCCACCGACTACTCGACGTACCTAAGGATAAACGACCTGCTCACGTTGCAAGAGCCACTGAGCGACGACGCGCCCGATGAACTGCTCTTCATCGTGGTGCACCAGGCGTACGAACTGTGGTTCAAGGTCGTGGTGGACGAAATACGTCGCGCCGCACGCCACCTGCACGGCGGCGAGCCGTGGCGAGCCGTCGCTCACTTGCGCCGCACGAGCGAGATCGAGCGGCTCTTGCTCGGCCACTTGCGCCTGCTCGACACGATGTCACCGGAGGGTTTCCTGCGCTTTCGCGATCCGCTCGATCCGGCTTCGGGCTTCCAGTCCTGTCAGTACCGAGCCGTGGAGTTTCTCAGCGGCGCTGGCAACCTAGCGGCGCTGGAGTTCGACTTCTTCGACGACGAGCAGCGCGCGTGGCTTCGGGCAGTGAGCGTCGAGCCCTCACTGTGGACCGGTTTCGTGTCAGTCCTCGAATCCCTCACCGGCAACCAAGACGTGGTCGGGGCGCTGTGCACCCTCTACGGCGACCACGACGAGCCAACGGCGAACTCACTGCATACGGTGGCCGAGTTAATGATGGACCACGACGAGAACTTGGCGACGTGGCGTTATCAACACCTCTTGATGGCGGGGCGTCAGATTGGCCGACGCCGCGGTACCGGCGGTAGCGCCGGAATGGGGTACCTCGACACAACCCTGGACAACCGGCTATTTCCCGCACTGTGGGAAGTGCGCAGCGTGCTATGACGGACCGCGACGCCTGCCTTCGCCTCGACGCCGACGATCCACTTTCTTTCGCGCGGGCCGAGTTCACTCTCAACGATGGCGAGGTCTATCTCGACGGCAACTCCCTGGGACCGCGCTCGCGGGCGTCGGCTCGACGGATCGATCAGGTCGTTAACGATGAGTGGGCTCGCGGACTAGTTCGTAGTTGGAACGACGCGGGTTGGATGTCGATGCCCACCGCAATCGGCGACCGAATCGCGCCCCTCATCGGTGCGCGACCCGGAGAGGTTCTGGTGGCCGACACTTTGACCTTCGCCTTGGCCAAGTTGATCGGTGGTGCGCTCGAACTGCGCCCCGATCGACACGTGATTGTCACCGACGTCGCCAACTTCCACTCCGACCTCTACATCGTGGAGGCCATGGCCGCGCGCGCGGGGCGCCGCGTAACCGTGCGCGCCCTCGATCGCCACGAAATCGTGGGCGCGTTGGACGACGACGTCGCTCTGGTCATGCTGACTCACGTCGATTTCCGCACCGGCGAGGCGTGGGACCTGGCCGAGATGACCGAGCGGGTACACGACGTGGGCGCCCTAGCCCTATGGGACTTCGCTCACTCGGTTGGGGCACTTCCCCTTGACGTAACCGGCGCGCACGTCGACTTCGCCGCCGGCTGTACCTATAAGTACCTGAACGCGGGACCGGGTGCACCGGCCTTTATGTATATTCGTGACGAGTGGCAGGGGGTCGTTGCGAATCCCCTTCCGGGCTGGCTCGGCCACGCGCGGCCCTTCGACTTTGAACGCGAGTTCGTCGCGGCGTCGGGGGTGCGGGCCTTCGTGACGTCCTCGCCGTCGGTGATCGCTCTGGCCTCACTCGACGGAGCGCTAGATATTTGGGACCGAGTCACGATAGACCAAGTTCGGTCCAAGAGCCTCGCCCTGAGTGACCTCTTCGTCGAACTCGTTGAGAGTACTCTGCCCGGAGTGTTCGAGATCGTGACGCCGCGCGATCACGCCCGACGGGCTAGCCAGATCGCTCTGCGTCACCGGGACAGCTACGGAATCATCCAGGCGCTAGCCGCCGTCGGCGTC
>JAKBAB010000100.1 GCA_021815645.1 Actinomycetes bacterium | reverse complement strand
GTCCATCTCCGTAGAGCGGGACCGGACGCCCGTCGATGAGGTTCGTCACGAACAGCGGAATGATCTTTTCGGGATACTGGCGTGGGCCGTAGTTATTCGAGCACCGCGTGACCATTACGCTCAGGCCGTAGGTCCGGTGGTACGCCAGCGCGGCCAGGTCCGAACCGGCCTTCGAAGACGAGTAGGGGGAGTTCGGTTCGAGCAAGTGGTCTTCGCGCCACGCGCCCGCCTCGATGGATCCGTAGACCTCGTCGGTCGACACGTGGACGAACCGTTCGACGCCGCCGCGACGCGCGCTCTCGAGCAACTGGTGGGTCCCAACGACGTTCGTTTCGTAGAAGTCGCGCGCGCCCTCGATCGACCGATCCACGTGACTCTCGGCGGCCAGGTGGATAACGGCGTGCGCACGCTCGAGCACCGCGTCACTGAGATCCGCGTCATTGATCGAACCGTGCACGAAAGTAACGCGCGGGTCACGGCGCACAACCTCGAGGTTCTCCTCGCGCCCCGAATAGGTAAGGGCGTCGAACAACACGACCTCGTCGTAGCCCAGTCGCGTCGCGTGCTCGACCACGAACTCACTCACTCGACTCCCGATGAATCCGGCGGCACCGGTAATAACTACGCGCATGCGGAGACCTCGACCTCTGAGGGTTGGTGGGTGGCTCCCTATACTAATGGGGTGAGGGGAATTGTTTTGGCGGGCGGTAGTGGTTCACGTCTGCACCCCATAACCCGTGCGGTTTCCAAACAGCTGCTACCCATCTACGACAAGCCCATGGTGTACTACCCCCTGAGCACGCTCATGCTCTGCGGACTACGCCAGATTCTGCTCATCACGACGCCCCACGATCAGGCGGCGTTCGTGCGGCTGCTCGGCGACGGTTCGCAGTTGGGCCTGGAGATCTCCTACGTCACTCAAGCGCACCCGAACGGCCTCGCCCAAGCCCTCATTCTCGGTGAAGAGTTCTTACGCGGCGACAAATGCGCCCTGATTCTCGGTGACAACCTCTTCTACGGTCCGGGACTGGGCACCCACCTGCGCCGCCACGTCGACGTCGAGGGCGCGCTGATCTTCGCATACCCGGTCGCGGACCCGTCGGCCTACGGAGTCGTCACGTTCGACGACGGCGGTCGGGTGACTTCGATCGAGGAGAAACCCACCGCACCCCAGAGCCACTTCGCGGTTCCGGGAATCTACTTCTACGACGAGCGTGCGTCCGCTTTCGCGCGCCAACTCACTCCCAGCGCCCGGGGCGAACTAGAGATAACGGCCCTTAACAACGCGTACCTCGCTCGCGGCGAACTCCGGGCGGAAGTGTTGTCGCGGGCGACAACTTGGCTCGACACCGGCACGCACGAGTCTCTTTACGAGGCGGGCGGCCTTATTCGAACGCTCCAGCACCGCAACGGAATGCGTATCGGCGACGTCGAGCAGATCGCGCGCGACCAGGGTTGGATCTAATTACCGATCGGTAGGGCCAAGGGACTCCCCCTCGGCGCCACTGACGTAAGGTATCTCCAACATCGTCACGAGGAGTCCCGTGTCCACTGTCGCCCTTACGTTCCCCCGCCGCCGAGTACTGGCCGACCTGTTTCCCCGCACCTGGCTCGCCGACGTCGCTCTAGTGGTCGGCGCCGCGGCCCTCGTCGGCGCGCTGGCCCAAATCTCGATTCCGCTCGGCTTCACGCCCGTACCGATCACGGGTCAAACGCTCGGCGTGATGCTCGCCGGTACGGCACTGGGCTGGCGCCGGGGGACCTTGGCGATGGCGCTCTACGTCGTCGCGGGCGTCGTTGGTGTGCCCTGGTTCGCGCATCACGCCCACGGGTACGTTGGGGGAAGCTTCGGGTACCTGGTCGGATTCGTCGTCGCCGGTGGGGTGCTCGGGTGGCTGGCCTCGCGTGGTTCGGATCGAACGTTGGTTCGAGCTTTTGTCGCGATGGCCGTCGGCGACTTGATTATTTTTGCCATCGGAGTTCCCTGGCTCGCGCACGTGTACCACCTGAGTGCCTCCGCCGCCCTCGCCGACGGATTCACCCCATTCGTGGGGGGGGAGTTGATCAAAGCCGGTCTCGCCGGCGTGGCGCTGCCCACGACGTGGCGATTGGTCGACCGCGCGCGGCGCACTCGCGACTAAATCAGGCGGAAAAGCCCAAAAAGCGAGCGGTGTCCCCGTGGGCGAGACGTTTGTGGGCGCTCAGTATCGAACGGTCGAGTCCGACGTAGTGCGCCGCGTACGCGAGTGCGTCGGCGATCACGTTGTCGCCCGGCGCCACCGCCTCTACGACGCCCGCCTCTCGCGCCGAGCCGCCACCGTAGCGACGGGCCGTGGTCGCGGCGGCGATCGCCGTCGCTCGCGGTAGCCGATTCGTGAGGATCCGCCAAAGTTTTTCGTCGAGGGCCAAACCAATTTCGGCCTCGTTCATGCACCAGTAGCCGCGATCTTCGCGCATCACGCGGTAGTCGAAGGCGCACGACAGGAGCGCCCCGGCGGCGAAGCAGTGGCCGTTAATGGCCGCCACCGTGTAGGCGGGAAAAATCAGAATTCGCCCGACGGTGCGGTGCAGGGCGGTCAGGGTGTCGGCGAACTCCGTCGGACTATTCGCGAAGCGTTCGAGGTCCAATCCGTTGGAAAAGAACTTGCCCACGCCGGTGAGTACCACCGCCAACTGCCCCGAAGACTGCTCGAGTTCGTCGAGGAGCGCGTTTAGCCGTCCGAGGGAGTCGAGGTTCACCCGGTTCTCTCCGTCGTTCCAGGTGAGCACGGCGACCGAGTCTAAGAACTCGCACGAGATCCCCATGAAGCGAGCATAGGCCGACGGGGGTAAATTGAAGTCGTGATGACTGAATCCGACATACCAGAACCCGACGTCTCCGAAGAGCGTCCCCTCTCCGAACACTGGGTGTGGACTGGCCCTCACCGTCCACCAACGCCCCGCCTACTCGTCGAGCACATGACGGCGCAGTGGGCCCCCGAATCCTTCTCCGCCGAAGTGCACCCCAGTGCCCCGTACGCCGCCGCTCGACGGCGCGAGTTGGCCGCGCGCTTCGCTGGTCGTACTCTCATTATCCCCACGGGTAACTTCAAGGTTCGAGCGAACGACACCGACTATCGGTTTCGGGCCGGTACCGACTTCTACTACCTAACGGGCTGCGAAGAACCCGACGCCGTTCTCGTTATCACCGCGAGCGACGACGCCGACGTAGTCGAGACGCTCTACATCCCGGCGCGGCGCGACGCGCGCACGCACGAGTTCTTCACTGACGCGCGCTACGGTGAGCTATGGGTGGGCGCCCGACGTGGCGTGGAAGAGTCTCGTACCTTCTTCGGTCTCGATACCGCTCCTCTCGAGCAGTTGGGCAAAGACCTCGTGGGGCGCGACGACACGAACGTGCTCACCCTGCGCACTTTGGACCCCGCGGTCGACTCCCTCTTCGACCCGAACGAACTCGACGGAGAGTTGGGCCGCGCGCTCAGCGAAATGCGACTGGTGAAGGACTCGTTCGAGGTCGAGCAACTAAGGGTCGCCATTGCCCATACGGTGCGGGGTTTCGAAGACGTCGTGCGGGCCCTACCCGAGGCCGAGGGACGCGGGGAGCGCGTCATCGAAGGAGTCTTTAATCTGCGCGCGCGCGTGGAGGGTAACGACGTGGGCTATGACACCATCGCCGCGAGTGGGGCGCACGCCACGACCTTGCACTGGGTGCACAACAACGGCGTGGTACGTCGCGGCGACTTGTTGCTGCTCGACGCCGGCGTCGAATGTCACAACCTCTACACCGCGGACGTCACCCGGACTTTACCGATTGACGGTAGATTCTCACCGGTCCAGCGACGCGTCTACGAGCTCGTCCTAGCGGCGCAGCGGGCCGGCATCGAGGCCGTGGCTCCGGGCGCACCGTTCATTGCCGCCCACGAGGCGGCCATGAAGGTCCTCGCCCAGGGCCTCTTCGAATGGGGCATCTTGCGCGAGCCACCGGAGAGGGCGCTTCGGCGCGACCGGCAACTTCATCGCCGCTACACCCTCCACGGCACCAGCCACATGCTGGGACTCGACGTGCACGACTGCGCCCGCGCGCGCGACGAGCTTTACTACCTCGGCGAACTTCGCGAGGGCTACGTCCTCACCGTCGAACCGGGCCTGTACTTTCAGAGCAACGACCTCTCGGTGCCCGAGGAGTACCGCGGCATTGGCGTACGTATTGAGGACGACGTACTGGTCACCGCGACCGGGTGCGAAGTTCTCTCGGCGGCGCTACCGCGCGGTGCGGACGAAGTAGAAGCGTGGATGTCCGCTCTGTGGGCCCTGGGTCCAGCGCGCCTCGGGCTGTAGGGTTTGCCCCAATCCGCCCGTACTACGAACAGCCCCGAGAACCAGTTGCTACGAGTTGAACGCGACTCGAACCGGGAGATTCCTCGGTCCGCGAAACTGGCCCGGCGCCCACGAGACGGCGGCGGGATCATCTAATTCGAACCGTGGGTAGCGCGCGATGAACTCTTCGATCGCCACGCGCAACTCCAGTCGCGCGAGGTTAGATCCGACGCAGCGGTGAATACCCAAACCGAATGCCACGTGGCGGTTCTCGGCCCGATCGATAATGAACCGATCCGCGTCCTTGAAGACCGCGGGGTCGCGATTGGCCGCGGGAAACCCTAGGAGAATCCAGTCGTACTCCTTCATGGGGCACCCCAGGAACTCCATGTCACTTTTCACCAGTCGAGCCATCGAAACCGGCGCGTAGAAACGTAGAAACTCTTCAATGGCTACCGGCATCAACTCCGGTTCGTTTACGAGCCGCTCGAGGTCGTCGCGGTGGTGAGCCAAGTGCCAAAGGGACGCCCCTATGGCCCCCCACGTGGTGTCAATTCCGGCGATGAGAATGAGCACCATCGTGCCCCAGACCATCTCCAGGGGCAACTTCTCTCCGTCGATCTCGACGTTTAGCAGGTACGTCGTCAGGTCGTCGCGGGGGTTCTGCTGGTGGTCTTCGATCTGGCGTCGAAAGTACTCCTCCACCGGCGCGAAGGCTTCGATGCGCTGCGCTTCGGGTTCGTCGACGGTTTCCGAGACGACGTGAATGATTTCCGCGAACTTGTCAATGTCGTCCTCGGGGAAGCCGAGCATCTGGCGAATCACCGACGGCGGAATGAGCCGGGCGTAGTCCCACGACGCGTTCACCACGCCCTCGTCACCCAGGTCGGCGATCAGGGCGCGACACTGGGCACGAATCTGGGGTTCGAGGGCGTTGACGACCGCGGGGGAGAAGGCCGGCAAAATTATCTTGCGGGCGATCTGGTGAAAGGGCGGGTCCGACGTGATGGGCGGGGCGACGCCAATCGGTGAAGGAAGTTCCTCCTCCCCCGGACGGCCCGGGCCAATGATGACCGTGCGACTCGTGAAGTTCTCCGTGTCTTTGGCCACGGCACTGACCCCCGCGTGAGTCACGGGAAACCAACCACCGCCGTAGCGTTCAGTGTGCGCCACCGGGCACCGTACGCGCAGGTCCTCCCAGATCGGGTAGGGATCGTTGACCCACGTAGGGTCAGTGTGGTCCCAGTCGGTCGCGAAATCAGCCACGGGGGACTTGTCGGTCACGGCTACTCCTCAATAAAGATGGCGTGTTCGGGACAGTTAGCTTGAGCGAGGCGGGCCTGCGTCGCGGTGACTTCGTCGAGCCTGCCCTCACCGAGCACGACCCCGCTACCGAGTTCGTCGAAGCCAAAGACCGTGGGCGCAATCGAAAAGCATCGACCCTGCCCCTGACAAAGTTCCGCGTCAATCACGACCCGCACACCACTCCCTTCGCCGCCCTAATTGGGACATTACTACGTAGTA
>JAKBAB010000099.1 GCA_021815645.1 Actinomycetes bacterium | reverse complement strand
ACTGCCCGAGCGCAATCGACCCTAAGAATCGGTGTCCGCCCGGCCAACTGCAAAAGTTACGTCGCCAGGGGTGCCCCCTTTCGCCGAAGGGTGAGCGACTCTTGGTCCTTGGCGCCAACCCGCTGAGGTTCGTGCAGCCAACAGCGCGAGCTGTGGCCCGGAGCGACTTCCACTTCGGGGGGACTCTCGCGGCGACAGACCTCCATGGCGTAGCGACACCGGGGCGCGAAACGGCACCCGACGTCGGGCGTGACCGTGTTCGAGTGCTCACCGCTCGCGGTGAATTTGGTACCGGTCGCGGTGGGGTCGGGCACGGACGCCACGAGCAGCTGGGTGTAGGGGTGAGTAGGTTCGTCGACGAGCGCGGTGCCCAGGGATCTCTCGACAATCTGGCCCGCGTACATCACGATGGTGTCGTCGGCCAAGTAGCGAGCTGAGGCAATGTCGTGGGTGATGTACATCACGGCGAGGTCTTCGCTGTCGCAAAGTCCCCGTAGTAGGTTCAAGATTCCCAGGCGGACCGATACGTCGAGCATCGAGATGGGCTCGTCGGCCAGGAGCACTCCCGGACGTACGCACAGCGCCCGAGCGATCGAGACTCTTTGGAGTTGCCCCCCCGACAGTTCGTGGGGGTAGCGGTCCAAAAATCGCTCCGGGGGGTTGAGCGCCACGCGTTCGAGCGCGCCGCGGGCCATTTCGTCGACGCGTTCGCGGGGCGTTCCGTGTATGCGCAACGGCCGACTGAGGCAGTGGTGAATCGGGTGGACGGGGTTGAGGGAAGAGAAGGGATCTTGCAGGACCAGTTGGACCTGCGCGGCGTACTCGAGGGTTCTCTTGGCGCGAGGAGCAATGACCTGATCGCCTAGGAGCAGTTCGCCCGACGTTGGAGTGACAATCCGCGCGAGCATCTTGGCCAGCACCGATTTACCCGAACCACTCTCACCCACGACGGCCGTCACCCGACCGCTAACGAGGTCGAGCGTGACGTCGTCGACCGCGCGAACACTACGGGCGGTCCGCGAGAAACGTCCCGATGAACGAACGGTGAAGTGGCGTGAAACGTGGCGGGCGCCGAGGCGCACGGGGGGCGTATCTAACTTCATTGCGCTTCCTCCCTGGCGCCCACTGGGACCGTGGCCCGTAGCCGTCGACCGGATAGCTCCACCGGCGTGGGTGGCGAGTCGTGATCTACGTGCAGCCAGCAAGCGACACTTCGCCCACGGCGTTCGTCGACGACGAGTTCTGGCGTCTCTCGTTCACAGCGCGCCATCGCGTAGGGACAGCGTGGGTGGAACGTACAACCACTGGGGAGATCGGAGAGGTCGGGGGGTGATCCGGGAATCCCGGTTAACTCACGTCGCTCTCCACTAAGGGGTGGGAAGGAGTTGAGGAGACCCAACGTGTAAGGGTGCATTGGGGTCGCGTAGAGGTCCGCCGCCGTGGCCCGTTCCACAATGCGTCCCGCGTACATGACGACAATCTCGTCGGCCAGTTCAACCAGGAGCGAGAGGTCGTGGGTTATGAAGATCATGGCGAAGCCAAACTGGGAACGTAGGGAGTTCAACTCGTTGATGATTTCGCGTTGGGTGACCACGTCGAGAGCCGTCGTGGGCTCGTCCATTATGACGAGTTCCGGCTCCAGAGCGAGCGCCAGCGCGATCATCACTCGTTGACGTTGACCGCCGGAAAGTTCGTGGGGGTAGCGAGCCAATCGGTCTTCGTTTAGACCGACGAGAGCCATTAACTGAGCGCTGCGCGCACGGCGTTGCGCGCGCGACATTTCGCGTCGGTGGGTCTTTAGAACCTCGTCGAACTCGTGGCGAACTCGCAGCACGGGGTTCAGGGCGTTCAGGGCACTCTGTAAGACAATTGAGACGTGGGACCACCGAACGCTTCGTAGGGCGGCCTCACTCGCGGTCGTCATATTTAGTGCTTCGACACGGCCGTCTTCACGCGACACGTGAAGTACGGCCTCACCGCCGCTGATGACTCCGGGAGCTCGCAGTAGTCGCGTTAGGGCGTAAACCAGCGTCGACTTGCCCGAACCGCTCTCTCCGGCCACGCCGAGCACCCTCGATCGCTCCAGGGAGAACGACACTTCGTTGACGGCGCGGACGGTTGCGTCACCGACGCCGTAGTCAACGCTGAAATCTGTCACGTCCAGGACGGCAAGCCGTTTAGAGAACTCCGACGCCGGTTCGACGCCGGCCGTGGCGTTGACCGCGACGTTCGCCGTGACGTTCGCCGTGACGTCACTGACTTGCGCCGAGGCGTCGTCCACTCTCACCCCCTCGTAGCTCACTCCGCCACCCCGGGGTTGGGTTGAAGTGAACGCGGAGTCGGGGCGCGCGTAACGGAAACTGGAGTGAGCCCCAGTCGCGTGCGCCGCGCCAGGCCCCTCTCCTTACGCTGCTTGGAGCTGAGGCCGCTCGCGCGAAGTCGTGGGTTAATGAATTCGTCTATACCAAAATTCACGAGGGCGAGCCCGGTCCCGACGAGCGCGATGCAGATGCCCGGGGGCACGAACCAGTACCACTCGTTCGAAAGTGGCGCGTTGTTGGATTGCGCCCAGTACAGCATCGTGCCCCAGTTCCACACCGAAGTACTGGTTAGTCCGATGTAGGCCAGAGTGACGTAGGCGCCGACGGAGTAGAGGATCGTGAAGAGGAACGAGGATGCGAGGACCGGAAGAAGGTTGGGGGCGATCTCGGAGAACATGATGCGGTAGCGCTTCTCACCGATTATCCGCGCGGCTTCGACGAAGTCGCGATTGCGCAGAGACATCGTCTGGGCTCGTAGCACTCGCGCACCCCATGCCCACCCGGTGAGACTGATAATTAGTCCGATGACGAAGGCGTTCGAACGGCTGTTAACGGGCAGGTACGCGTCGATCACGATGAGCAGCGGAAGGCCCGGGATGGCGAGGAATACGTTCGACAACATGGAGAGGCCCTCGTCGGGCAGGCCCCCGAGGTAGCCGGCGGCGATGCCTACCGTCATTGACAGCAACGTCGCTACGAGTCCCGCGACGAAAGCGACGACCATCGTGGCGCGCGCTCCCACTAGTAGTTGGGAGAAGATGTCTTGCCCGAGGCTGGTCGTTCCGAGCCAGTGGTGGGCGGACGGTCCCAGTAGCGCGGGGTAGGCCGTAGAACTGGGGTTGTCGGGCGCGATCCACGGTCCCACCACGGTCAGCACAATGAAGAATCCCACGATGGCCAGGCCGGTGACGACCTTGGGTGAACGCGGTACGCGCAACGTCTTCACGTCGCCACTTCCGTCCGGGTTCGTGGGTCAAGGGCGAAGTAGGCGACGTCCGCGATGAGGTTTGCGGCGAGGACGGTGAGGGTGATGACGAGAAAGATCCCTTGGATCAACGGGTAGTCCTCGTTGAGGACGGCCTGTAGCAGGAGGTCGCCCACCCCCGGGTAGTTAAAGACCAGTTCGACGAGAAGCGCGCCCGAGACGACCAGTCCGATGGCGAGTGACAGATTCGCGATGCTCGGCAATATCGCGTTGCGCGCGGCGTGCATGATTACCCGTCGCCGGGGCAGGCCCTTGGCGACCGCCATCAACACGAAGTCCTCGCCGACCATCGTGATCATCATGTTGCGCATTCCGAGCATCCATCCCGCGACGGAACTGAGCACGATGGAGATGACGGGCAACTCACCGTAGCGAATCACGTTAGAGACGAAGGTCCAGTTCCACCCCGGCGTGACGTTCTGACTGTAAGCACCCAGGACGGGGAACCAGTGGAGGTCGGAACCAAAGATGAGGAGCATAACCGTAGCGAGGAAGAAGTAGGGAACGGCCTGAAAGAAAGTGGCCGTGGGAATGAGGGAATCGAGGCGCGAACCCCGAGTCCAACCGAGCCACGTACCAGCGAAGGTGCCCACGGCGAAACTCACGATGGTCGACACTCCGATGAGGCCCACCGTCCAAGGCACTGATTGACGCAGGATCGAACTAACGGTCGCCCCTAGCGTTATGGAGACGCCCAGATTGCCGTGGAGTAGTTGAGTGAGGTAGGTGAAGTACTGCGCAATGAGGCCCTGGTGGAAACCGAGTCCGAAGGAGAGTCGAATCGCGCGAATCTCTCCGGGCGTGACTTGGCCCGTCAACTTACCGATCAGAGTTTGGATTGGATTGCCCGGCATGAGGCGCGGGAGTAAGAAGTTCACCGTCACCGCGACCCACGCCGTCACGGCGTAGAGCCCGAGTCGTCGCGTGACGAGTCGCACGTCAACCGGCCCGGTGGTGTCTAGGGGCGGCGCGCACGAGGGCGGGGGGATTCTGCGGCTCTTCGACGCAGCCGCAACTGCCACGAACCACGAGCTCGGTCGGTAGAACAATGGTTCGCTGGACTTCTTGAGACCCGTCGAGCATGCCGACGAGGGCGTCGACTGCCACTTCGCCCAAAATGCTCCCGGACTGGCGCACGGTAGTTAGTGATGGGTTGAAATACCGGGTAAGGGTGATGTCGTCAAAGCCGGTCACGATGAGGTCATCGGGGACGCGTAGTCCCTGAGCGCCGAGCGCGTAGATGACACCCACGGCGGTCTGGTCGTTGGCGCAGGCGAAAGCTTGTGGCAGGGCCCGGGGCTGTTCGAGCCGGTTTCGCATCGCCAACTCGCCGCCGGCCGACGTCCAATCCGCGCGTAGGACGTCTTCGTCGTTGATCGTGGCGCCGAACTCGACGACGGCCTCTCTAAAGGCGACGGTGCGCGCAACGCTGTCGGGGCTCTCCTGCGAACCGGTAACGAAACCCACTCGGGAGACGCCGTGGACGAGGACGATGTGACTGGCCAGGCTGCGCATCGCTTCGCGGTTATCGACGCGCACCGTCACGGTCGTCGTTGAGTTGCCTCGCCCGGCCAACAAGACCACGGGAAGCCGTCGCGCCAAAAAATCAATGTCGTCTTCGCGCAACACTCGGTCTAGCAAAATGAGTCCGTCCACGGTGCCGGTGAGGTTGAGCAGCGCCGACACCCCCGAAGGGTGAGCTTCGTCGGCACTGCTGAGCAACAGGGAGTAACCGAGCTCGGCGGCGCGCGACTCCGCGCCGCGGATCACGATGTCGGTGTAGAGCAAGCTCGCCTCTTCGACTCCTAATACGCTGCCGTCGGATGCGGCGCGCATAAAAACGAGTCCGAGGATCCAGTGCTTGCCGCTGGACAGCCCCCGCGCTACGGCGTTGGGGACGAATTCGAGCTCCTCCATTGCCCTTAAGACTTTGTCCCGGGTTGACGGACGAACTGAAGATAAGGAGTTAAGCGCTCGGCTCACGGTCGCCGTCGACACGCCCGCGCGAGCGGCCACGTCGTAAATCGTTGGTGGTGAATCGACCACCTACCCCCCTAAAACTCCCCCAAAACATCGCTGTAATGTAACCGCTTACAGAAATGTAACCGCTTGCAATATAGTGGTGAAGAGGGAACGTGTCAAGTTAGCGTTGACACCAGAACTCACTTTTGTGGCTGCGGTTTGGGAGAAGCCGCGCCGATGAAGTTCCTCGTGAACGTCATTATCCAGTGGAATTCAGACAAAGCGGCCCAAGAAGGTCGGCCCTTGTTAATGAGTTCACAATAGGAAAGCCCAAAAGTTCGACTTACCACCGTGAAAACGAGGAGAGTGGGCGTCGTGCCCGAGTCGCGTAGCGAAAAGATCTCAGTCGGAAAACCGTGGGCGTGGTGAGACGACGCTCGAGCGCGCAGAACGCCGTCGAGGACCGCGACGGAGCGGTCCCGGTCGCTGTTGCTCTCGCCCCTTTCGATCGAAGGGTCGTTGTCGTCGGTGCGGTGGTCTTCACGGTGCTCATGGCACTCTCGCCGCTCTACGGCTT
>JAKBAB010000018.1 GCA_021815645.1 Actinomycetes bacterium | reverse complement strand
GCCCCGCTCTCACCTTGTTTCTCGGTGCCGTGGTTCTCGACGCGATCGTGGCGTCGGTCTCCCCGCTGATACTGCGAGCCATCATCGACCAGGGAATCCGCGAGCACCGCAGTGGTCTCGTTATCGGATTGGCTCTTCTCACCGCGGTCTTGGCGATCGCCGACGCCGGTCTGTCCATGGTGGAGCGACGGGTCTCGGCGCTCATTGGCGAGGGCCTCATTTACGATCTACGCTCCGCGGTTTTCGATCATATTCAGGCGATGCCTTTGGCGTTTTTTTCTCGAACCCAGACCGGCGCCCTCATTAGTCGACTCAACAACGACGTGATCGGCGCACAACAGGCCTTCACGGACCTTTTCTCAAACGTTGTGGGTAACGCAATTTTGGTGGGGATCATCTTGGTGGTCATGTTCTTTCTCTCCTGGCCAATAACACTGGTCGCCCTCGTGCTGTTGCCCATATTTCTCCTCCCCGCTCGGCGGGTCGGCCGCCGTCTCGGCACGCTCTTTCAACGGGGGATGGAACTCAACGCCGAAATGAACACGGTCATGTCTGAGCGTTTCAACGTCGCCGGGGCGATGTTGGTAAAACTGTTCGGCCGGCCCCGTGAGGAGCGTCAGACTTTTGAGTCCCGCGCTGGCCAGGTACGCGATATTGGCGTTCGTCAGGCGACTTACCAGAGATACTTCATCGTCACTTTGTCGCTCACGGCTTCGTTGGCCACGGCGTTCGCGTACGGGTTCGGCGGCGTAGAAGCCGTGCACCACGTCATTCAAGTAGGTACCGTGGTCGCCCTTACGGCCTATCTGGCCCGCCTCTACGGACCGTTGACACAACTGTCTAACCTCAACATTGACTACATGTCCGCCATGGTGAGTTTCGAACGGCTATTCGAAGTACTCGACCTCGAACCGATGATCCAAGAAAGTCCCGACGCCAGGGCGATACCCAGTGGTCCCGCTCGTCTCTGTTTTGAGAACGTGGACTTTTCCTACCCGGGGGCGGAGGAGGTCTCTCTCGCTTCGCTGGAGGTGGTCGCCCGCCTCGACGCGACTCCGCGCACGGAGGTACTCTACGACGTCAGTTTCGTCGTCGAACCGGGCACCGTTACCGCTCTGGTTGGGCCTAGTGGTGCCGGCAAAACGACGATCTCGATGTTGGTGCCAAGGCTCTACGACGTCGACGCCGGTTCGGTGACTATCAATGGCGTCGACGTTCGACAAGCGACCACCGAGTCACTTAGCGCTTGCGTCGGTGTCGTGACCCAAGACGCTCATCTCTTTCACGACACGCTGCGAGCCAATCTCCTGTTCGCGAAGCCCGACGCTACAGACGAAGAGATGCGCGACGCGCTCGCCGCCGCACAAATTGGCGACCTGGTCGCGGCGATGCCGCTAGGCCTGGGCACCGTCGTGGGCGAGCGGGGCTATCGCCTTTCCGGCGGTGAGAAACAGCGCGTGGCGCTGGCGAGACTGCTCCTCAAGGCGCCCCAACTAGTCGTGCTCGACGAAGCCACGGCCCATCTCGACGCCGAGAGTGAAGCGGCCGTTCAGTCCGCGCTAGACCTAACCATGCAACGGCGTACTTCACTGGTTATCGCGCACCGACTGTCCACGATTCGCAACGCCAGCCAGATTCTCGTGGTCGACGGTGGACGCATCGTCGAACGTGGCACCCACGGTGAACTGCACGCTCGCGGGGGCCTCTACCACGACCTCTACGAAACTCAATTCGCCCCCCAAAAGGACTAGCCCATCGCATGGGCACCACCGTCGACGTAGATGATCGAGGCCGTCGTCGCACGAAACAGGGGGGAGAGTAGGGCGACGGCCGTGTCGCCGACGACCGTGGGATCGGTGCTGTCCCACCCGAGCGGAGCGCGCTCCCGCCAGGTGGACTCAAAAATCTCGAATCCGGGAATCGATTTGGCCGCTATGGACCGCAGGGGACCGGCGGCGAGCATGTTGACGCGGATAGAGTCGGCGCCGACTTCGCGCGCTAGGTAGCGGCCCAGTGACTCGAGCGATGACTTCATCACGCCCATCCAGTCGTACTGAGGGTAGGCCCGCGCCCCGTCAAAGTCCAGGGCGACCACCGAGGCGCCGCCTTGGACCACGCTGCGCGACAGCAGCGGGCGAAAGGCGCCCACCAACGCGGCGAGGGAGTATGTAGAGGCGTGCAGCGCCGCGGCGACGTCATCGAAAGGTGCTACGAACATGCCCGATCCGAGGCAACTCGCCGGGGCGTAGCCAATGGCGTGAACTAATCCGTCCAAGTGTCCAAATCTCCGCTCCACCTCACCGACGGCCGCCGTCACCTGATCGGGTTGGGTCACGTCTAGCTCGATGATTTCGCCCACCTCGCCAAGTTTCTTAGCGGTACGGCGAGTAATGGAAAGGCCGCGTCCAAAACCGGTTAGGGCCACCGTGGCCCCTTCTATTAGAGCGCGGTGCGCGATGGCGAAGGCCAAGGAGTCATCGGTCAGGACGCCGGTGATCAGAATATTGTGTCCGCGCAGCAAGCTCATCTTGTTAGCGTACTTCTAGGCAGTTCACGGGTAAGGATAACGACGATGGCACAAACGGTTGGTGTAGTGGGCGGTACGGGCCCGGCCGGTCGAGGGGTGGCACTGCGACTGGCGAGTGCGGGCCACGAGGTGTGGCTCGGTTCGCGCGACGAATCGCGAGCCGACGAGTGCGCCCGCCTCTTAACGCCGCGAGGCGACGGGGTCATCCGAGGGGTCTCTAACTCAGGGGCCGCTTCGGCCGCTCTCGTGATTATTGCGACGCCGTGGGATTCGGCGGTGGCGACGGCGCGAACTCTGCGTAAAGAACTAGACCACAAGATCGTCATCTCGATGGTGAACGCGCTGACGCGAGAGGGAAAGGAAGTACTGCCCCTCGTGCCCGCTCGGGGGTCGATGGCGGCGCAACTCGCGTTCGCGTTGCCCCAATCGTCGGTCGTGGGAGCGTTTCACCATTTGCCGGCGGCCCTGATGGAAGATCTCGATAGCGGACTTGGCGCGGACGTGGCGATCTTCGGTGACGACCCCGACGCGCGCACCGTCGTCGTAAATCTCGTCGACTCGCTCGAGGGACTACGGGCCATTGAGGTCGGCTCTCTGTCGCTGGCCGGTGCCGTCGAGGCCTTCACCGCGGTTTGTGCGTCGATTAACATTCGTCACCGCGCGCACAGCTACCTCACAATTTCGGGCCTTTCTCTCTAATGCGCCTCTTCGACAGCGCGCGTCGAGGGGTCTTTGCACTCGACGTCGGCCCGGTCGCGACGCTCTACAGCTGCGGAATAACGCCCTACGACGCCGCACACCTCGGGCACGCGTTCGTCTACCTCGCTTTTGACGTACTGAGCCGCCGACTCGTCGACGACGGTCAGGTCGTGCATTGCGTGAGAAACGTCACTGACGTTGACGACGACATTTTGCGCCGGGCCCGCGAACTCGGGGTTAACTACCTCGACCTCGCGGCCCAGGAGATGGTGACTTTCGAGCGAGATATGAAACTCATCAATCTTTTGCCGGTCTATCGCGAACCGCGTGCGACGGGGGCCATCGCCGAGATCCTCACGTTAATCGGCGCAACGTTCGACGCTGGCGTGGCGTACGAAGTAGACGGTTTCGTCTACTTCGAGGTTTCGAAATTTCCTCGATTCGGCCAAGTGAGTCACCGCTCACGTTCTGAGATGTTGGAACTGGCCGCTCAGCACGGGGGTTTCCCCGACGACCCCCGAAAGCGCGACCCACTCGATTTCGTGTTGTGGCAGCCTTCACTCGACAATGAACCGGCGTGGGAGTCTCGATGGGGTCCGGGTCGTCCGGGTTGGCACATTGAGTGCTCGGCCCTCGCGCTTCGAGATCTCGGTGAGACGGTCGACGTCCACGGCGGGGGAAGGGATCTGGCCTTCCCCCACCACGAGTGCGAGTCGGCCCAGAGTGAATCGGTCACCGGGGCACCCTTCGTTAAGCACTGGATGCACGTGGGTCTCGTGGGCCTCGATGGCGTGAAAATGAGCAAGTCGCTAGGCAACTTGGTGTTCGTGCACGACCTAGCCACTCGCTCAGAAGCGGCCGCGGTGCGCCTAGCGTTGCTCGATCATCACTACCGGCGCGACTGGGAGTGGCGAGACGAGTTGTTGGCGCGAGCCCAATCTCGTCTAGCGACGTGGCGTTCGACGGTCACGTCGACGCGCACGTCATCCGTCGTCGACGACGTCCGTGCGGCGCTCGACGAAGATTTAGATACGCCCGGCGCCCTCGAGCTCATCGACCGGGCCGCGCTCGCCGGCGCTAGCGTCGTATCAGCCTCGTCGCTGCTCGGCGTTACGCTGTAGGCGACGAAAGGCCACCGATGTCCGATCTGCAGGTTTTCCTCCCCGACGAGAGCCGTCGCGAACTGGCGGAGGGCGCGACGGCCGGGGACCTCGCTGCATCGGTGGGCGCGCGACTCGCGCGTGAGGCCGTCGCGGCACGCGTCAATGGTGAGCTCCTAGACCTGTCGGTCGCGCTGCGCGACGGTGACCACGTGGCGATCGTAACGGGTGAAAGTGATGACGGACGTGACGTGATCCGTCACTCGACGGCGCACGTGATGGCTCAAGCGGTCACGCGCCTGTGGCCGGGCGCTCACCTCGCCATTGGCCCTTCGGTGCGTGACGGTTTTTACTACGATTTCGCCCTTCCCGGTGGCGCCCACTTTAGTGACGATGACCTCGAGCGAATAACCACGGAAATGCGCTCGATTATTGCCGAGGACCAGCCCTTCGCACGCGTCGAGCTGTCGCTCGAAGAGGGACGAGAGCTGTTCGCTCTCCAACCCTTCAAGCGAGAGATTCTCGAGGCGCTCTCGACCACGCCAACGGACGAAGACCTGGCGGAGTCCGGGGCGTCCGTCGTGACGGCGTATTCGAATAGTGAAAGTTTTGTCGATCTCTGTCGGGGCCCTCACGTTCCTTCGACGGCGCGGCTCGGACACTTCACCTTGACCCGGGTCGCGGGCGCCTATTGGCGCGGCGACGAGCGCCGACCCCAACTTCAACGAATTTACGGCACGGCCTGGGAGAGCGCGGCGGCGCTCAATAGTTATCTTGACCAACTCGCCGAAGCGGAACGGCGAGACCACCGCCGACTCGGCCACGAAATGGATCTATTCTCCTTCCCCAGTGAAGTGGGCCCGGGGCTCGCGGTCTTTCATCCCCGAGGGGGGGTGATGCGACGGGCTCTCGAAGAGCACTCCCGCCAACGCCACGAACGCTCTGGATACGAGTTCGTCTATTCGCCCCACATCTCGCGCGCCGAACTTTTCGAAACGTCGGGGCACCTGACGTGGTTCCCGGAGCGCATGTTCCCTCCGATGACTCTCGACGAGGGGCAGCGTTACTACCTCAAGCCCATGAACTGTCCCTTTCACGTACTGATCTACCGATCCCGCCCGCGCAGCTACCGGGAACTGCCCCTGCGACTTTTTGAATTTGGGTCTGTTTATCGTTTCGAAATGTCCGGTGCGTTGCAGGGACTTACGCGAGTTAGGGGCATGACCCAAGACGACGCGCACATCTTTTGTACTCGCGCCCAGATGAGTGAGGAACTGGCCCGAACGCTTCAGTTTGTTTTAGATCTGTTGCGAGACTTTGGACTCGAGGACTTCTATCTGGAACTGTCGACCCGGCCCGGTGCTAAGGCCGTCGGCAGTGACGAGGAGTGGAGTGAGGCCGAAGCCATTCTGGCGCGCGTCGCGCGCGACGCCGGCTTGGAACTGGTTCTCGACCCCGGTGGCGGCGCGTTCTACGGGCCAAAGATTTCGGTCCAAGCGCGCGACGCTATTGGGCGGACCCACCAGATTTCCACCATTCAACTGGACTTTCAGACGCCCAAAAACTTTGACATCTCTTACGTCAGCGCGCTCAATGAACGGGAATGCCCCATCATGATTCACCGCGCCCTCTTCGGTTCGGTCGAGCGCTTTTTGGCGATTCTCATTGAGCACTACGCGGGAAATTTGCCTACTTGGTTATGTCCGGAGCAGGTGCGAGTACTCGGAGTGCGCGACGACCACGACGATTTCGCCCACGCAGTTGCGGAACGGCTACGCCAGAGCGGTATTCGGGTCACGGTGGAAGCGGCGAATGAGCCGCTCGGGGCGCGAATTCGCCGGGCCAAGGTTGAGAAGATTCCCTACGTGGTGGTCGTGGGAGACGACGACGTGGCGCAAGACACGCTCGGGGTCAACGCCCGAGGGTCGAACGACCCCCAGCGGGGGGTGCCCGTAGGGGAGTTCCTCGATCGAGTCGCGCGAGAGGTGGCGTCGCACTCCCTGCCCGAGGCTTCCTAGTGGGTCTGGCCCGATTCTCGGCCGCCTGGCGCGAGGAGTACGTTACGGCGGTGACGTCCCAGAAGTTCGACGACGCTGATGACGTTTCGTGCGTCTTTTGCGTTTTGGCTCGCGAGGCGGTGGGGGAGTCCTCGGGTGTCCTCTGGCGTACCCCGTCGGTCTTCGTCACTTTGAACGCTTTCCCCTACGGTTCCGGCCACCTCTTGGTACTGCCCACGAGACACGTCGCGACACTCGAGGAACTAAGAGACGACGAATACTACGAACTGTGCGCGGCGCTTCGCGCTAGTGTTCGGTCCCTGACCCGGGCTTACGACCCGGACGGGATGAACGTGGGGTTCAACATCGGGGCCGCGGCGGGGGCGGGGATTCCCGGTCATTTACACGCGCACGCGCTGCCGCGATGGAACGGCGATACGAATTTCATGACCGCCATTGCCGAGACGAGGGTCCTGCCCGAGTCGCTGACGTCGACGTGGCGAAAAGTCCACGACGCGTGGGACTCGTAGGGCGGTGGGCGCCTCGGTAGACTTATCGTGTGAGCCGTGAGAGTCGATGTTCGACGGTAAGTTTCGCCAGTCGGTAGACGCGACGACCGCACCCATCGGTCGGTGGCTCGTACGGGTCGGCTTCTCGGCTGACGTCTTGACGGGCTCGGGGCTGGTTTTCGCGGGCGCCACCGCGTGGGCGATTGCCGAGGGCATGCACCTATGGGCGGTGGTGCTGCTCACCCTGACGGGCCTCCACGACCTCTTTGACGGCCCCGTCGCTAAAGCGTCCCACCGTGCGTCCCAACGTGGCAGTTTCTTCGACTCCGTATCGGACCGTTTAGCCGACGCGACGCTGCTCGGCGGTGTCGCGTTCTACTTGACCGCACACGGGCACGGTCAGTTGGTCCTGCTGCCTTTCGCTATTCTCACCGCGACCTTTTTGATTTCCTATCAGCGTTCCAAGGCCGAGAGTTTGGGCCTGGTCGCCAAGGGTGGATTGATGGAGCGCGCTGAGAGGATGATTCTCCTGGGCGTTGGTCTCTTGGCGTCGGCGATATTCATCCCCGTGCTCTGGATAATGTTGGTGCTCACTTCCATGACGGCCGGGGGACGGTTTTGGCGGGTGTGGCACGCGGCGGCGCGACCGGCGCCGGCCCCAACGTCACCGGTGCGAGTGCGACGCCACCGCGGACGCATCCGACGTCGCGTCCCGCGCGCCTCACGTCACTAGTGTCCCATCGGGCGCGACTCGCGCTCTACCGGTTCGGTGCCGCCGTCATTGAGGCCGTACCCGAACGTCTCTCGCTGGTCGTAGCTCGACGCGTCGCACTCCTCGCCGGTCGGCGAGGTTCCACTCGCTACGAGAACGTTCGGCGCAACGTAGCTCACGCGCTCGCGGCTCCCGCCGGCTCCCCCCCACTGCCCGACGAGCTTCTGGCCTCCTTCGTTCGCCGGGGTCTGGGCAGTTACGCCCAGTACTGGGTCGAGGGCGCGAAGCTGACGGGTTTGTCTCTCGACGAAATTAACGGCCGCTTCACGATCTGCGAGGGCCTGGAGCACCTCGTAGCGGCGCGCGCGTTGGGCCGCGGCGTGGTGATCGCACTGCCGCACGTGGGGTCGTGGGAGTGGGGGGGCGCTCATTTAGATTCACTCGATCTCGCCATGACGGCCGTCGCCGAGGCGCTCGAACCGCCCGAGCTATTTGAGTGGTTTAGCGCCAAGCGGGCCGCCGTGGGAATCTCCATTGTGCCCTTGACCAATCAAGTGGGCGCCACGCTCAGCGCTCTCCTACGCGAAGGAGCGGTCGTGGGACTGCTCTGTGACCGTGATCTGTCCGGTACGGGAGTCGAAGTGACGTTTTTCGGGGAGCGAGTGACCATGCCGGCGGGACCGGCTACTTTGGCACTGCGCACCGGGGCCACTCTGGTCGCCGCGGCGTGTTACAGCGGGCCGGGTCGCGATCACTTTGCGGTCATTACGCCGCCCATCGCTACCGAACGCCTCGGCCGACTACGCGAAGACGTTGTTCGGGTCACCCAGGCGGTAACTCAGGAAATCGAGGGACTTATCCGTCGCGCGCCCGAGCAGTGGCACGTGCTCGAGGATCGGTTCGCTCGCGGGTGACGATTGACTCCGTCGCCCTGGTGTCGCCCTACGCCCTCAGCGTGCACGGCGGTGTCCAGGAACAAGTGTTAGCGCTTAGCCGGACACTGAGCGCGCGCGGCAAGAAGGTCCTAGTTGTGGCGCCCGACGGCGACGATCGGCGAGATTACGATACGCCGGCGGAAGTCGTGCGGCTAGGTCGGCGCCGACAACTCGCCGCGAACGGGTCGCGCGCCCCACTCACCTTGTCACTGCGCGCGAGCGCAGCGGCCCGCGAAGTGGTTCGTCAGTTTTCACCCGACGTGGTGCACCTACACGAGCCATTCGCCCCGGTAATGGGCTGGGGGACTCTCTGGGCTCACCAGTTCCCCACGGTGGTGACTTTTCATCGGGGCGGGAGTGGTCCCGCCCTGCGATTGGGCGGTCCGCTGGTGCGCCGGTGGGCGAAGGGTGTAGACGGCGCCGTGGCGGTGAGCGTGACGGCCCAAAGAACCGCTCGTCGAGCTTACGGAATCGACGGTGACGTGCTTTTCAACGCTATCGAAAGCGAACGGTTCGTCCAGTGGCCCCGAGAGCGGTGCGCTCAACCTCGCCTTTTGTACGTCGGTCGGCTCGAGGAGCGAAAGGGCGTCGAGACTCTCGTGGCCGCGGTCCGCGCGCACAACTCCCGCGGCCCCACGCCGTGGCACCTCGTCGTCGCCGGCGACGGCCCGCGCCGTGACGCGATAGCCGCCGTGGTCCGGGGTGACGAAAACTTCACGCTTCTGGGCGCCGTGGACGACGCCACCAAAAGAAAGTGGCTTCGTCGGGCCGACGTATTCGTGGCCCCGTCGACCCACGGTGAGAGTTTTGGACTGGTGCTACTCGAGGCGATGGCCAGTGAGACCCTCGTCGTCGCGAGTGACATCGACGGCTACCGCGACGCCGCGGGGGGCCACGCCGTGCTCTTTCGCGCCGGCGACCCGGAGTCGCTCGAGCGCGCCGTCGTTTCCGCGCTGGACGGTGAGCGAGACCGAGTTCTTAGCTCGGCCCGTGCGTACGCCGATCAGTGGTCGATGGCGCGGCTCGTCGACGAGTACGAGGTTCGTTACGCGCGGGCCATTCAGCGATTCGCGACAACCCGGTAACCTAGTCCCGTGGCTACCTCGCAGCGTTCGCGAAATCGACGCCGACGCGCGCCCGTCTCGCGAGAGGCTCGTTACGTCGCCCCCGTTCTCGATCCGACGTGGCAAAGCCCGTACGCCCCTTCGGTCGGCGAGCGACACAGTAACCATCGCGCAGTGCGGCGGTTCGCGTTTCGGCGCCGTCTGCCGCACACCATTGTGGTGGGCGTAGTAGTGGCGCTCTCCTTTATTGGTGCGGCGTTCGAAATCTGGTTGCCGTTGGTGGGCGTCGCGCTAGCGGGGCTATACGTCTACGACCTTCGACGCACGATGGCGACCTTCGCCGATCGGGCGCGTACTCTCGCGGGCTCGATCGTCGCGCGGTGCGGCGAAGGGGGTGACGCCAAGGAACGCGCTCGCCTCGCGACGGTGCTAGATCGCCTGGCCGCCACCTTCGGCGTCGACGCGGTGCGGGCACAGATCGTCGAAGACTCCACTTATAACGCGGCCCTGGTGCCGGACCGCGATGGCCTGACGCTCGTAGTCACCACCGCCGTGATGAGCGACTTTGAACTGATTGAGCTCGAAGGTGTCGTCGCTCACTGCCTCGCGCGAGAGAGGCTCGGACTCGTCGAGCGCCAGAGTTTGGCTGCGGTTTGTGCGCTCGGCGCCGAAGCGAGTCGCACCTTGGCCGGGGTTGACTTGGCCTATCGTGCCGACGAAGTCGCTGCGGCCAGCATTCGCTACACCCTGGGGCTCGCGGCGGCCCTTGATCGGTGCGCCAAGCAACGCCCCCGGGCCGACTCGTTCTTCTCTTCGCCCGACTTCGACCGGTGGCGGTGGGTGTTTTTTAATCAGTGGAGCGACCAACGCGGACCCGGCGACGGGAGCCTCGACAACGCGGCCGTGCGTTCGCGCGCTCTCGAAGAGTGGTAGCGATCGGCCGTTAGGCTGGGGGAATGAGTTCACCCCTTATTCCCTCGAATACCGGTTCCGTCCTCGTTAAGCGCGGGCTGGCCGACATGCTGCGCGGCGGGGTCATCATGGACGTCGTCAACCCCGAGCAGGCGACGATCGCCGAAGAGTCCGGGGCCGTCGCGGTGATGGCCCTCGAACGGGTACCGGCCGACATACGCCGCGACGGCGGCGTCGCGCGCATGAGCGATCCGCTGATGATCCAACAGATTCAGGCCGCCGTGACGATCCCCGTTATGGCGAAGGCGAGAATCGGTCACTTCGCCGAGGCCCAGATTTTGCAGGCGTTGGACGTTGATTACATTGACGAATCCGAAGTTCTTACTCCCGCCGACGAAGAGAACCACATTGACAAATGGCCCTTCACGGTGCCATTCGTATGTGGTGCGACGAACCTCGGCGAAGCGCTACGACGGATTGCGGAAGGGGCCTGCCTTATTCGTTCGAAGGGCGAGGCCGGTACGGGCAACGTCGTCGAGGCGGTGCGACACCTGCGAACAATTAATTCGCAGATGCGCCGACTGCGCAGCGCTGATCGGTCTGAGCTCTACGCCCTGGCCAAGGAGCTTCAGGCCCCGCTCGCCCTGGTTGAAGAGGTGGCGCGCGAAGGGAAACTCCCGGTGCCCCTGTTTTGCGCCGGGGGAATCTCGACCCCGGCGGACGCCGCGCTGGTGTTACAGCTCGGTGCGGAAGCGGTCTTCGTGGGCTCGGGTATCTTTAAGAGCGACGATCCCGTTCGAATGGCGAGGGCGATCGTCGAAGCGACGACGCACTTCGAAGACGCGGGTGTCGTGGCCAAGGTTTCGACGGGTTTGGGTAGTGCCATGAAGGGCTTCGAGACCGCGACGTTGGAACAGCGTTTGGCTGAACGCGGCTGGTAGTGCGGCGAGTCGGCGTACTCGCCCTACAAGGCGACGTGAGAGAGCACGTCGCGGTTTTGGCCGGAATTGGCATCGCCGCCGACCAAGTTCGCACCCTCGCTCAGCTCAACGACGTGGACGCTCTCATACTGCCCGGGGGAGAGTCCACGACCATAGCGCATCTGCTCGTCACCTCGGGACTGCGCGTAAGACTCGGCGAGCGCATTCGCGAGGGGCTGCCGGTGCTGGGAACGTGCGCGGGGCTAATTCTGCTCAGCGAGGAAGTGCTCGACGGTCGGGCCGACCAGTGGTCGTACGGGGCGCTGCCCGTAGCGGTGCGTCGTAACGGCTACGGTCGCCAGATCGCGAGTTTCGAGTCCCCCCTCGAGGTAGCGGGCGTCGGCTCACTCACCGGTGTATTCATCCGGGCGCCCCGGGTTGAGCGGTGGTCGGCGGACGTCGAGGTTCTCGCGACTCTCGATCACGACGGTACCGGTGCCCACCCCGTGCTCGTGAGGGTCGGTCCCGTGTGGGGCGCCTCTTTTCACCCGGAACTGAGTGGTGACGGCCGCGTACACCGACATTTCGTCGACTCGATTTAAATTCGCTACGATAACGAAGCCCCGCGGGGCGGGAGGTACTATGTCCGGCCATTCGAAGTGGGCGACGACCAAACACCGTAAGGGTGCCAAAGATTCGGCGCGGGCCAAGGTCTTCGCCAAGCTCATCCGCCAGGTGGAAGTGGCTGCGCGAGAGGGCGGGGGTGACCCGGCGGCCAACGCGGCCCTGCGTACGATGTTCCAGAAGGCCCGTGAGGCGTCCGTGCCCCTCGACACGATTGAGCGAGCGATCAAACGCGGAACGGGCGAGCTCGACGGAGTGCGCTACGAGGCGATTAGTTACGAGGGCTACGGCCCCGCGGGCGTGGCCGTTATCGTCGAGACGTTAAGCGACAACCGAAATCGCACCAGTGCCGAAATCAAGCACTTGTTCGCCAAAAACGGCGGGACGATCGCTGAACCCGGGGCGGTGGCTTGGCAGTTCGATCGAAAGGGAGTGGTCGAAGTGGCCGGTCCGCTCGACGAAGATCAACTGCTCGAGTGGGTCATGGAGGCCGGGGCGGAGAACTACGTGGCGAGCGGGGCCGATTTCACCGTAACGACGGAGCCCCACGACGTGGCCGCGGTTCGCGACCAACTCGAACAACACGGTCTGCGCGTACGGAGCGCCGATCTGACCCTCGTGGCTCAAAATACGGTGGCTATAACCAGCGAAGGCGAAGCCCGGCGCGTGCTGCGTCTGATGGACGCCATCGACGATCACGACGACGTCCAGAGCGTCTACGCGAACTTCGATATCGCCGACGAGATCCTGGCCGAATACGAGGGTTGAGTCCTCTCGGGCGCCGCGCGGGGCACTAGAGTCGAACGTATGTTCGTACTAGGCGTCGATCCCGGTCTGACGCGATGTGGTTATGGACTCGTAGAGGGTTCCTTTGTGGAGAGGGAGAGTTTCCGCGCGGTGCGGGCCGGAACCATTGAGACGAGCCCCGAGGAGCCCGTGGAGCGGCGCCTGCGCCAACTGCACGTGGAGCTCGACGCGCTGCTGCGTGAGACTAATCCCGACGCGGTCGTCGTGGAGCGAGTGTTCTATCAGCGAAACGCGAGAACCGCCATATCGGTGGCGCAGGCGAGCGGAGTCGCTATCGCGCTGGCCGCGCGCGACGACGTGGTGGTGCGTCAGTTCACCGCGCAAGAAGTAAAGCTGGCGGTTACGGGGTACGGCGCGGCCTCCAAGGCCCAGGTTCAAGGAATGGTCGCGCGTCTATGTCGTCTGAGTGAGGTGCCGCGACCGCCGGACGCCGCCGACGCGCTCGCGCTCGCGATTGCGTACTTCGCAATCGCGAGAACCGAACGCCGAGTCAGCCAAGGTCGGCCCTCGTGATTGGCTGGCTCCGGGGCCGAGTTGTTCGTCATCTGCCCAACGGTGCGACGGTGATTGACGTTCGCGGCGTGGGTTACGAGGTTCGTGTGGCGGGCACCACCGCCGCGGCCAACGACGAGGTCGAACTTTTCATTCACACTCTCGTTCGCGCCGACGCGCTCGAACTGTACGGATTCGCGACCTTTGAGGAGCGTGAGTTCTTCGAACTGCTCCTCGCTACCCACGGTGTGGGGCCATCGACGGCCCTGGGCGCCCTGGTCGCGCTGGGCGTTGTGGAACTGGCCCGAGCGATTGAGGGTGACGACGTGAAGCGAGTGGCGACGGTTCCGGGAATTGGTCTCAAAACCGCCAGTCGTATTGTTCTCGAACTTAAGGGCAAGGTTCTCGTGGAAGGAGCGTCGGGTACGACCAGTACCCGCGGTGGTGACCTCGACGCCGTCGAAGACGCTCTGCGGGCGCTGGGTTACTCGAGCGTCGAGATTCGTGGGGCTCTCGACGGGGTTGAATTGCCCAGCGACGAGTCCGCCGCGCTCCGCGAAGCGTTACAGCGACTGCGTCGCTCGTGACGCGTCGCGAACTGAAACTCGACCCGCTGGCGGGCAGCTTGGTGGCACCACTGGCCGACGAGCGTGAACGCGGCACTGAGGTCTCGCTCCGACCGCCGACGCTTAGTGACTTCGTCGGTCAACGCGACTTGGTCGAACACCTCTCCATTGTTCTTCGCTCCGCCCAGTCGCGTCATCAGTGCGTCGACCACCTTCTCTTCGCGGGCCCACCCGGCCTAGGCAAAACCTCCCTGGCGAGCATCGTGGCCAGCGAAATGGGCACCGGTCTGCGGGTTACTTCGGGTCCCGTCTTGTCGCGACCCGGTGATCTCGCCGCGTTGCTCACTGACTTGCGCGACGGTGACGTACTGTTCATCGACGAGATTCATCGCCTGTCTCGGTCGGTGGAAGAGATTCTCTACCCCGCGATGGAAGACCTTCGACTGGACGTCATGATTGGTCGCGGTCCTTCCGCCCGGTCAATTCGTCTCGATTTGCCCAATTTCACTTTGGTCGGAGCGACGACGCGTACCGGACTCGTTGCCGCTCCCCTGCGTGACCGTTTCGGCTTTATCGGTCAATTGGATCTGTACGAGACCGTTGACCTAGCGACAATCGCGGCTCGGTCAGCCGCTCTGCTCGAGATAAACATTTCGGCGGACGCCGCAACAACGATTGCGTCGCGCAGCCGCGGAACACCACGGGTGGCCAATCGGTTGCTGCGTCGAGTTCGAGATTTTGCGGCCGTAAAAGGTCACGAGAGTATCGACGAGACGGTCGCGGTGGACGCGTTATCCCTCTTTGGCGTCGATGAGCTCGGTCTGGACAAGACGGATCGCAAGATATTGACCCTGCTTTGCGTGCAATTCGACGCTCAGCCCGTAGGTCTAACGACTTTGGCCCACGCCTGTGGCGAAGAGACGCTCACCATAGAAGACGCCTACGAACCCTACTTACTGCGCTCGGGACTGATGGTCCGTACGCCGCGGGGACGGGTGGCCACCGCGGAGGCCTACCGGCACTTGGGCCTTACGGCCCGGTCCAACGGCCTGTTCTAAGCGCCCGCGCTCTAGCGAGTAGAGTTTCTCTGTCCGTTAGCGAGGGAATTACTCATGTTTGTTGCCGCCAGTTCTGGCTCGTCTTCGATCCTCATTGTTTACGTCGTGCTTTTCGCCGCTCTGTACTTCTTCTACTTGAGACCGCGGTCACGGCGCCAGAAGGCCCAGCGAATGGACGCCAAAAAGGTGGAAGTGGGCCAGCGCGCGCAGACGATCGGTGGTTTCGTGGGCACGGTGGTGAAAAATGACGGAGATCTGGTGACCCTACGCAGCGCCGGGGGAGTGGATCTCGACTTCGTCCCGGCCGCGATTGCCCGTCGTTTCGACCCGGTGCCCGAGTCGAGCGACGACGTCGTGAGTGACGACGCCCCCAGTGACGACGGCCCGACGGAAGGTGACCCTCAGTAATGCCACCGCAGGTTGGCTCACGACGAAACCTCGTCGTGAGCCTCGTACTGACCATCGCTATCGCCTTTGGTTCCCTGGCCGCGACGTTGTCGCTCGGGTGGGGACCGAAGTTGGGTCTCGATTTAGCCGGTGGGCTGTCGGTTGTCTACAAGCCCACGACGTACGCTTCTTCGTCGGACTTGCAAGAGGTCGTCACAATTTTGACGAATCGCGTTAACGGGCTTGGGGTCTCGGGCGCACAGGTAAACCTTCAGGGTAAAGACGTCGTCGTCAGTGTTCCCGGCGTCAAGAACGCCCGCGCGGTGCTGGCCGCGGTCGGACAAACCGCGCAGCTGCTGTTTCGTCCCGTGCTCTGCGAGGCCGGCGTTGGCGCCAAACTCGTTCCGCTGAAGAAGGGGCAGTCGCTTCCCAGCTGCGCTGCGAGTTATCAGACCACCGCTACGAACCTGGCCGTGACGCCCGCCAACAACGTCGCCGGTTATACGAGCAACTCAATCCCACCCGACCCCGCCTTTACCAATATCGCCTCGACGCTGCCCGCTAACGACCTGAAAAACCAAACCGTTCTCCTACCTCTGCTCGGTAACCCGGGCGTGCGTTACGTGCTCGGACCGGCCCAGATGACCGGGCACGCGATAAAAAAGGCCGTCGCCCAGCAGACCCAAGCCGGCGCCTGGGTCGTGAACTACACCCTCACCAGTTCGGGCAGCCCCCTGTGGGACAAAGTCGCTCAGGCCAGCTTCCACCAACTACTCGCGATTGAACTCGACGGCGTCGTGCAGTCGGCGCCCCTGATTCAGCCCGGTCAATCGACGTTTACGAGTTTCGCCGGCGCCGGTGAGATTTCGGGCTCGTTCAACGAGGCGTCGGCGAAGCAACTGGCGCTCGCGATGAACTTCGGCGCCTTGCCCGTGCGCCTCGTCGCGTTGACGACTCAGACGATCTCTCCGTCGCTCGGCCACTCGGCCCTTATCGCGGGTTTGGGCGCCGGTTTGGCCGGCCTCGCGCTGGTGCTGCTGTACACGATTCTCTACTACCGCGCCCTCGGACTGGTTATTGTGCTGGGTCTCTTGGTAACGGCGTCGCTGTTGTGGGCAATTATTTCGGCCCTTGGTCACACCGCGTTCGCACCTAGTTTCAATTTGGCGGGCGTTACGGGCCTCATCGTATCAATTGGGATTACGGTGGATAGTTACATCGTGTACTTCGAACGGTTGAAGGACGAAGCTCGAGCGGGCCGCTCTATTCGTTCGTCGGTTGACCGTGGCTTTAAATCCGCGTGGCGAACTGTACTGGCGGCGGACACCGTGAGCTTGCTCGCCGCCGGGCTGCTCTACCTCATCGCCGTCGGTGACGTGCGGGGTTTCGCCTTCTTCCTCGGACTGTCGACCTTGATGGACATCGCGATCACGTGGTACTTCACGCGACCACTGGTGATTTTGCTGGGCCGACGCAACTCATCGAGCACCGCGGCCCTCTCACTGGCGGCGGGGATGCAGGCGAGGACGGCCGATGAGTAGCGACGTCGAGGTATTGCAGGACACACCGGAGATCGACCCAGCTAAGTACGGACGGGTCGGGCGGCTCTACCACGGCCTAACGAAAGTGGATTTCGTCGGTCGCCGTCGAGTCTGGTTCTCCATCTCCATTGTCATAATCGTGGTCGGAATGGCTTCGCTGGGGGTGCGGGGCTTTAACTTGGGCATTGACTTCAAGGGTGGTAGCTCTTGGGAAGTTCTCGCACCGAACACGACGGTGGCCAGTGTTACCAGCGCCGTCTCGAAGGCCGGCCTGACTAACTTCAACATTGAGAAATTGGGTTCGGACACCTATCAGGTCACGGCCAACATCAACTCGCTTTCGCCGAGCCAACAGGGCACCGAGACCACCAACGTGGTTAACGCCTTGGCAAAGGTGGCCCACGTTCGCCCCTACCAGGTCTCCACGAGCAACGTGGGACCCACCTGGGGCAGTCAAATCACCTCTAAGGCCGTCGAAGCGCTGATCGTCTTCTTCGTCGCCGTCGTGGCCTACATATCCATGCGGTTCGAACCCAAGATGGCCGCCGCCGCTTTTATCGCCATGGTGCACGACCTGTTGGTGACGGTCGGTGTCTACTCGGTTTTCGGATTTCAGATTACCCCCAATACGGTCATCGCGATCTTGACTATTCTCGGTTACTCCCTCTACGACACGGTGGTCGTCTTCGACCGGGTGCGCGACAACACCAACGGGGTCCTAAAAGGCGGAGATCTTACCTACTCCGATATGGTGAACCTTTCGATGAATCAGACTTTGGCGCGGTCCATCAATACTTCCCTGGTCGCGATATTGCCCGTGCTGGCCGTACTCCTTATCGGCGCCGATCTTCTCGGAGCTACCACGCTGCAGGACTACGGTTTGGCTCTTTTCGTGGGCCTCATGAGTGGGGCGTACTCGTCGATTTTCATCGCGAGCCCCTTGCTCGCGTGGATGAAAGAGCGAGAACCCCGTTACCGCGAGTTGGCTAGCCGAGTTCTCGCGCGGGGGGACCGCCGCGTCTTGACCGCGACGACCGCGGCCCGACTGGGCGCGCAGCCGGTGGCCTCGAACACTCGCCGTTCGCGCGCCGGCTCGACGCCGCGAACGATAGAGGCCCGCGCTCGTAAGCCCAAGCGACGTTAGTGCGCCGGTAGGCTAACGCCATGGTTAGCCTCACGTCGCGCGCGTCGCTCGACCCGGTACTCGTCTCGTCCCTCGATCGGCTCATTGCGCGATTCTTGGAGCACCACGATGCCGGTGACGTGGAACTTGTTCGCCGGGCCGGCGCGGCGGCGATCCGGGCCCACGAGGGCCAGTTGCGCCGCACCGGTGAACCCTACGTAACCCACCCAATCGCCGTGGCGGCGATCACCGCCGACCTCGGACTGGACGAAACGACTATCGCGGCGGCGCTCCTGCACGACGCCGTCGAAGACACGGGCGTCACGACGACCTGGTTGGACCGAGAGTTCGGAGCCCAAGTGGCGGCCGTCGTCGACGGTGTGACGAAATTGGATCGACTGGAGTTTGACACCAAAGAGGCGCAGCAGGCCGCCACGATACGAAAAATGTTTATCGCCATGGCCCAAGATTGGCGGGTACTGTTGATCAAATTGGCCGATCGCCTGCACAACATGCGCACGATTTCGGTGATGCCGATGCACCGCCAAAGGGCTATCGCCCAAGAGACTTTGGACGTTTACGCGCCGTTGGCGCACCGCCTCGGCGTGCAACAGGTCAAGTGGCAACTCGAGGATCTCAGTTTCGCGACCCTCCACCCCAAGCGCTACGCCGAAATCGAGCAGATGGTCGCGGCCCGTCAGCCCGAACGTGAGGCGTACCTCGAGGAGGTAATGGGGACTATTTCGGCGAAGTTGGAAGAGTTCGCCATCCGCGCCGACGTTCGGGGACGCCCGAAGCACTTTTGGAGCATCTACGAGAAGATGGTCGTCGGGGGTAAGGAGTTCGACGACATCTTTGACCTGGTGGGGCTGCGCATCATCGTCGACGACGAGCGAGACTGCTGGGCCGCTCTGGGCGCGATACACGCCCTCTGGTCACCCGTCCAGGGCCGCTTTAAGGACTACATCAACTCCCCCAAGTTCAATCTGTACCAGTCCTTGCACACCACCGTCATCGGTCCCCGGGGCAAGTCCGTTGAAGTTCAGGTCCGCACCCAAGAGATGCACCGTCGGGCCGAGTTCGGCGTCGCCGCGCACTGGAGTTACAAAGAGGGCGCGTCGGCCAAGGAGGTCGCCTGGATGCAGCGACTGGCCGACGTCGAAGAAGAAGAGAGCGACCCTATCGCCTTTTTGGAAGCCCTGAAACTCGACCTCGGCCAAGACGAGGTCTACCTCTTCACGCCTAAGGGGCGCGTCATCGCGCTGGTCGAGGGCGCCACGCCCATTGATTTCGCCTACGCCGTGCACACCGAAGTAGGTCATCGCTGCGTCGGGGCGAAAGTGAACGGACGTCTCGTGCCGTTGGACACCGTATTGCGCTCGGCCGACGTGGTCGAGATCGTTACCGCGAAGAGCGACGCGGCCGGTCCGTCGCGCGATTGGCTCAACATCGCGAAGTCCTCCCGAGCTAAGTCGAAGATTCGCCAGTGGTTCCAGCGCGAGCGTCGAGACGACGCGATTGAAGGGGGCCGGGAGGAACTGACGAAGGCGCTGCGGCGCGAGGGGCTTCCGATCGCCACGACGCTGTCCTCGGGTGCGCTCGACGCGGTCATGGGGGCGCTGAATTTCGACGACCGAGACGCTCTCTTCATGGCGATTGACGCGGGCCAGGTATCGGCGCACGCGGTGGTTCAGCGGCTGGACCGAGAGTTGCGCGGTGGGGACGCGGAGCAGATGCCCACTACGGTGGCCTCGGCGCCGCGTAGCGCACGCGGTTCGCGGCGCACCGCGGGGGTCTACGTCGAGGGCCTCGACGACGTGATGATCCACCTCGCGCGATGCTGCTCCCCGGTGCCCGGTGACTCCATCATGGGTTTCATTACTCAGGGGCGAGGTGTCTCGGTGCACCGGGACGACTGTTCGAACGCGGTCTCTCTGGCGCAGCGGCTCGGCGAGCGGGTCATCGACGTCGAGTGGGACGGTTCGGCCGGGGGCCAGTACCGAGCCGTTCTCGAGATTATGGCTTTTGACCGCTCACGTCTTCTCTTCGACGTCTCGCGGATCGTGGCTGAGTACCACCTCAACATCATTTCGAGCAGTTCGACCACGTCGGGGGCCCGCATCGTCCGGATGGTTTTCGACGTGGAACTGGCCGATCCAACTCACCTACTTAGCCTGCTCGCGGCCCTAAAGGCCGTTGATGGTGTCTTCGACGCTTTTCGACAGTTGCCCGGGCAAAACAAGGTCTCGTGAACGATCCGACACCACCGTTCGCCGCCCCGGTGGGGACTCACGATGTTTTGGGCCCGGCGTCGGCGCAGTGGGAGGGTCTAATTTCGAGATTCGCCGACTGGACCTATCGATACGGGTTCTCTCTAGTATTGACGCCGATTTTCGAAGACGAGGGGGTCTTTAGCCGCGGTATAGGCGAGGGGAGTGACGTCTTTCGAAAAGAGATGTACGTTTTCGAGGACCGAGGTAAACGGCGCTACGCGCTGCGACCGGAAGGTACGGCTTCGGTGGTGCGCGCCTTCGTCCAGCACCGGCCGACGACTCCCTGGAAGGCGTGGTACGTTACGCCCGCCTTTCGGTACGAACGGCCCCAAAAGGGACGGTACCGACAACACCACCAACTGGGCGTCGAAGTAATCGGGACCGACGATCCGGCCGTAGACGTCGAAGTGATCGCACTAGCTGACGGATTCTACCGATCGATCGGACTCGAGCGACTGCGGCTACTGATTAACTCGATGGGTCACGGCGCGTGCCGAGCCGCGTACCTCGCCGCGCTGAGCGAGTACTTGGAAGGTCACGAACTTTCATTGTGTGACGAGCACCGAACGCAGTGGCGGCGCAACGCGTTGCGCGTGCTGGACTGCAAACGTCCCGAGTGCGTCACGGTCACCGACGCCGGTCCGTTCCTGGTGGACTGGCTCTGTGAACCTTGTCGCGCGCACTTCGACGCCGTCGTAGGCGGTCTGGCCGAAGTTGGCATTTCCGGCACTCTGTCCCCTCGGCTGGTGAGGGGTTTTGATTACTACACGCGTACGACGTTCGAATTCGTCTCCGACGCGCTCGACGGGGCGCAGAACGCCGTGGGGGGCGGGGGTCGCTACGACGGACTCACGGAGAGGTTGGGCGGACCGCCGACCAGCGGAGTGGGTTTCGGTAGTGGGGTGGAGCGACTTCTCCTGGCTCGCACGGCGGAGGGTCGCGTGGACCCGTTGATCGAGCGTACCCTCGACGTTTTCGTCGTTGACGGTGGCGAGGGTGGACCGATAGGACCCTTGGTCGAGCGGCTCCGCCGGGCCGGCTTGGCCGTCGAGCGCGCGTACGACGGACGGTCGCTCAAGGCTCAGATGAAGGTGGCCGATCGTTCCGGGGCGCGCCTGGCCCTGTTGGTGGGCACCGAAGGTCCGGGTTCGACGGTTACCATTAGGGACCTGCGCGCGAGCGAGTCGACTCAGCAACGCGTGCCTGAGCACGAACTGGTGGAAGCCCTCACTGATCGACTGACGAAAACGAGATTGTGACCGACGACTACCTAGCTACCAGTATGCGAGACGTGATGTGTGCGGCGGTGACCGAGGCGCACGTGGGCCAGCGCGTCAGCGTGTGCGGATGGGTCGCGCGCCGGCGAGAGCACGGGGAGAAGCTCGCGTTTTTGGACGTGCGTGACCGAACTGGTCTGATTCAAGCGGTCGTCGACGGTACGGTGGACGTGCGGGCGGAGTACGTCATACGTCTTACGGGCACCGTAACTCGGCGGCCCGAGGGCACCCGAAACGAACGGCTCGCGACGGGATCGGTGGAGTTGAGCGACTGCGCCGTCGAAGTCCTTGCCCCCGCCGAACCCCCGCCCTTTCCGTTGGACGGGCGGGTCGAGGTCGACGAGGCCGTTCGCCTTCGCTATCGGTACCTCGACCTTCGTCGCGACGGGGTCGCCGCCAATTTGCGACTTCGCGCACGGGTGAACGGCGCCCTGCGCCGAGCGATGGATGCGCAAGGGTTCTGCGAAGTCGAAACACCTCTCCTGTGGGCACCAACCCCCGAGGGCTCGCGTGAATTCGTTATTCCGGCGCGTCTGCACCCCGGTGAGTTTTTCGTTCTACCCCAGAGCCCCCAGATCGCCAAACAGCTGCTCATGGTGGGCGGATTCGATCGCTACTACCAACTCGCGCGTTGTTTACGCGACGAAGATCTTCGCGCCGACCGCCAGTTTGAGTTTACTCAACTCGACATTGAAGCGAGTTTCGTGACGCAAGACGACGTTATGGGCTTCGTATCGCGCGCCGTCCTCGATGCGGCCGAAGTCGCCACCGGCGTTCGTCCGACCTCCATCGATACCATGACTTGGGCTGAGGCACTCGACCGTTACGGCACCGACAAGCCAGACCTCAGGTACGAAATGACCTTGCACGATCTCTCCCGCGAGTTCGAGACGAGTTCGCTGCGAGCGTTCAGCGCGCCGACCGTCAAGGCCCTGCGCGTGCCGGGGGGTGGCGAGTTCTCACGCGCGGCTCTTGATGGTCTAACCGAAACGGCGAAAGCCCTCGGGGCTGGGGGTCTCGCGTGGTTTCGCGTCACCGCCGACGGACTCGACTCGCCACTGGCGCGTCACCTGAGCGCCGACGAAGCCGCCGCTATTCGCGCCGTGGACGGGGGAGCAGCACCGGGGGACCTGATACTCGCGGTCGCCGACGAGTACGTAGTGGCCTGTCGGGTCCTCGGGGCGCTGCGCGTCGCGGTGGCGTCGATGCCCGTGGGCGCTGGCCCACACCGCTACGTTTGGGTAACGGAGTTTCCCCTCTTCGAGGGCTTTGGTGACGACGGCCACCCCCTCGCGGCGCACCACCCCTTTACGATGCCCCACCCGGACGATCTCGCGAATTTGGAGAGTAGTCCGCTGACTGTTCGATCACAGGCCTACGACCTGGTACTAAACGGATGGGAACTCGGCAGTGGGTCAGTACGGGTGCACCGGGCCGACATCCAATCGCGAATCTTTCGGGTGCTGGGTATCAGTGACGAGGACGCGCAGAGCCGTTTCGGATTCATGTTGGGGGCCTTTAGCTACGGCGCCCCGCCCCACGCGGGATTCGCCGTGGGCGTCGATCGACTCGTGGCGATCTTCGCGGGTGAGGAGAATATTCGCGAGGTCATCGCCTTTCCCAAGACCCAGTCCGGCAGTGACTTAATGACCGGTGCGCCCAAGTCGCTAACGGCCCGGCAGTTGGCCGAACTGAGGTTAACCTTCGCACCCAAAGGTCAGTGAACTACGTCTCTCTTTGACGACGCGGTCTCGCAGCGGGTGCGCCAGAATGCGCCGTTGGCTGAACAGCTTCGTCCCCGGTCGCTCGACGAGGTTGTGGGCCAAGAACATTTGGTGGGTCCCAACGGTCCGCTTCGACATTTCGTAGCCGATCGGCGGCTCGCTTCGATGATTCTGTGGGGACCGGCCGGCTCGGGCAAAACAACGGTGGCTCGACTGCTCGCCGAGGGTGCGGGGTACTACGTCGAGAGCCTTTCGGCGGTCTCGAGTGGCGTGCGCGACGTTCGTGAAGTACTTCTTCGAGCGCGCGAACGGCTCGGTGAGCGGGGTGAACGTACCGTGCTCTTCATCGATGAGGTGCACCGATTCAACAGAGCTCAACAGGACTTGCTACTGCCCTCGACGGAGACGGGCGAGATCGTGCTCATCGGCGCCACGACGGAGAATCCCTTCTTTGAAGTAAACGCGGCCCTCATGAGCCGATCAACCCTTTGGCGGCTCTACCCCCTCGGCGAAGAGGACCTAGCGCGGCTGCTTCGTCGGGGATTGGCCCTGCGCGCGGCGGGCGCTAGCGACGAGGCGATCGCGGCACTCTGCGCAGTCTCCGACGGGGACGCCCGAAGCGCTCTCACCACTCTAGATACGGCCATTGTCCTCGCGGCGGCGTCCGGCGGCGGTGGTGAAGTTCAGGTCACCGACGTGGCGCGGGCCCGCGACGGGCGAATATTTCACCAGTCCGTCGACTCGCACTACGACCAGGTCAGCGCCTTAATCAAGGCGATCCGCGGTTCCGACCCCGACGGCGCGCTCTTTTGGCTCGCGTCGCTACTCGAGGCCGGCGAAAGTGCGAGGTTTCTCGCCCGTCGATTGGTGATTATCGCAAGTGAAGACGTGGGACTGGCCGACCCCAACGGCCTCGTGGTGGCCGAGGCGGCGGCGCGCGCCGTCGAACACGTCGGTTTACCCGAGGCGCGTTTGACGTTGGCGCACGCGTGCGTGGCCCTCTCTCTTATGGACAAGAGCAACTCGATAACCCGCGCCCTGGGGGCGGCGGGCGCGCGGGTGTCGGGCGGGGGAGACCAGGCCGTGCCGCCTCACTTGCGCGACGCTCACTACCGAAGTAGCGAGCGCATTGGCCACGGGTTGGGGTACCAATATCCCCACGACTTTCCCAACTCGTGGGTGGAGCAGCGCTACCTGCCCGACGGGGTGGACGGCCCTTTCTTCGAAGCCGGGGAGAGTGAACACGAAGACGAGCTCGTCCAAAGGTGGCGCCGTCGCACGGGCCGTGACCGTGCGAGTGGCCCTTCGCTACCCACGGACGGCGCTCGCGATCAGGGCGAATCTACGGCAACGGTAGAGTAACTCTCGTGGAAGCCGCGGCCCTGCGATCAACTTTTCTAGATTTCTTCACTCGCCGCGGGCACGTCGAGGTCCCTTCGGCCAGCCTTATCGCTCTCGATCCGACCCTACTGTTTACCGTCGCGGGCATGGTTCCGTTCAAGTCGTACTTTACGGGCGAAGAGACCGCGCCCTACCCACGGGCGGTGTCAATTCAAAAGTGTTTTCGTGCGCCCGACATCGACCTCATTGGAACGACGCAGCGCCACTTGACGTTTTTCGAAATGATGGGGAACTTCTCTTTCGGCGACTACTTCAAAGAGGGCGCCATTTCCCTAGCTTGGGAACTCCTCACTGGGGGCTTCGGCATTGACCCCGACCGACTGTGGGTGACCGTGCACGTAAGTGACGACGAAGCGGACACGATTTGGCGCGACGTGACGGGGATCCGTCCGGAGCGCATTCAGCGCCTCGACGAAGACAACATGTGGGCGATGGGCGACGTGGGCCCCTTCGGGCCCGACTCGGAGATTTTCTTCGATAAGGGACCGGCCTTCGGTGACGACGGTGGACCGGCGACCGGCGGCGAGGATCGGTTCGTCGAGATCTGGAACCTGGTGTTTATGCAGTTTGATCGCGACGCGAGTGGTGCGACGAGGGAACTACCCCGAAAGAATATTGACACCGGTTCAGGGTTTGAGCGCGTGCTTTCGCTTCTAAACGGCGTGGAGTCGGTATTCGCGACCGACCTCTTTGCTCCTTTGCTAGAGGCGGCGTCTCGCGGTCTGAACCTCAGCTACGGGCGCGACGAGAACGGTGACGTTGCGCTACGGCGGGTCGCCGACCACGGGCGCGCCATGACCATGTTGGTCGCCGACGGCGTCTTACCGGCCAACGAGGGACGCGGGTACGTGCTGCGTCGTATCATCCGCCGGGCGGTTCTCGCGGCCCGGCGCGCGGGGTCGGACCGGCCCTTGCTCGGTGACCTGGTTGACGCGACGGTGGCCAAAATGGGTGACGCCTACCCGGTACTGCGGCGAGATCGAGACCTCATCGTGGAGATCGTGGAACGGGAGGAGGCGAACTTTGCTCGTACGTTACGCACGGGTCTCGCTTTGCTCGAGGGCGCGCGCGACGACGAAATCGAGCGCGGAGGGCGGGTGTTTTCCGGTGCGGTGGCCTTCAAGCTGCACGACACCCACGGTTTTCCTATCGAATTGACCGAAGAGATTGTCGCCGAGTCTCAATTGAGTGTTGATCGTGGCGCCTTCGATGACGCGATGCGAGACCAGCGTCTACGGGCCCGCGCGGGCGCGAAAACACTGCGAGTGGCCGACGACGCTCAGTACCGATCAATCGTCGAACAGTTCGGCGCCAGTGAATTCGTCGGCCGATCGGTTGATCGCTACAGCGTCGAGACGACGGTGGTCGCGATACTCGCGGGCGAAAAGGGAGAGAGCGAACTGTTTCTAGACGTGACCCCGTTTTACGCGGAATCGGGTGGCCAAGTTGGTGATACGGGCACGGTGGTAACCGAATCCGGACGGTTCGAGGTTACCGACACCCAGAGTGTGGCCGGCGGTCTGATCGTGCATCGCGGTCGAGTGGACGGAGTAATCGCGGCCGGTCAAGTGGCGGTAGCGACCATCGACGCGTCGCGCCGTGAAGCGACTCGTCGCAACCACACCGCCACCCACCTACTTCACGCTGGCCTGCGGGCCGTGCTAGGCGAACACGTTCGTCAACAGGGGTCCTACGTGGGTCCGGGACGGTTACGCTTCGACTTCTCCCACGGCCAGGGCCTGCGCGACGAAGAGGCGACGGCGATACTTACCATGGCCAATCGAGACGTGGTTAGTAACGACGACGTGGAAACTATTCAGACCTCGAAGCGTGAGGCGGAGTTGATGGGTGCGACGGCCTTCTTCGGCGACAAGTACGGCGAACGAGTGCGCGTCGTGCGCGCCGGGCGTCACAGTCTAGAGTTTTGTGGCGGCACTCACGTTCAGCGGCTGGGCGACATCGGCCAGATTCAGATCGTCAGCGAGTCGTCCATTGGCGCTAACACTCGTCGACTGGAGGCCGTCAGTGCTATGGGCGCCCACGAACGGACTCTGGAGATGGAGCGAGTGATTTCGTCAATCGCCACACTGCTCAAGAGTTCACTCGAAGACGTCGTGCCATCGCTGGAACGGATCCTGGAGAGTCAACGTGAAGTCGAACGCGAAGTGGCCGCACTGCGTCAAGCCCAATTGGGTCAGATCGCTACGCGAATCGCCGAGAGTCACGACGGCGACGTGATCGTAGAACGAGTTGATGGCTACTCCGGGGACCAGTTGCGCGCGCTGGCTCAAGAATTGCAGGGCCGCGATCGGCGACTCGTCGTTCTCGCCGGAGTGCTGGGCGACAAGGTTTCGGTGGCGGTAGCGAGCGATGGGGCACTCGACGCGGCGAATCTCGCTCGCGAACTGGCGACGCACGTCGGTGGGGGCGGGGGTGGCACCTCGCGGCTCGCCCTGGCCGGAGGCCGCGACGCCGGCGCCATTACGAAACTCCTCGACGCCGTGCGGGCTCTGTGACTCGTGTCGCGGATTCTCGGTGTTGATCCCGGTGACGTGCGCTGTGGCGTCGCCATAACTGACTCGGCCCGGACGATGGCCTTTCCGCGCCCAGAGGTGGCCAACGGTCCGTCGGTGGTCGACGTCTTGGGTCAGGTCGCGCGAGACGAAGGAGTCTCCGTAGTCGTCGTGGGCCGTCCCCGGGCCCTCAGTGGCCGTGTGACGCAAAGTACCGCGCACGCCGACGCCCTCTTCGCCGCGCTCGTTGCGGCCCTGCCTCAGATAAAGGTCGTTCAGTGGGACGAACGGCTCACCACCCACGAGGCTGGGAGACGAATGTCTCTCGCCGGGGTGAACGCGCGTGAACAGCGCGGCCGCCTCGATAGCGCGGCCGCCGTGGTGCTCTTACAGAGCTACCTGGACGCCCACCGTGTGGGCTAGGCCTTTGGTCAAGATTCTGGTGGGCCTTAGTGCCTTAGTGTTCGTGGTCGCTGGGTGGTTCGCCCTTCAAATCGATCCCATCTTCGCTGGGCGGGGGCGCGAAGTCATTAT
>JAKBAB010000098.1 GCA_021815645.1 Actinomycetes bacterium | reverse complement strand
GGACGCCACGAACTCTTGAGCTAGGGCGAAGGTGTACACCTCGTCGCGTTCCAGGGTCCACTCGGTGGCGAAAGAGGCGAGATTGTTGACGACGATGAGGCGGCGCTCGTCGCGTCGGGGGAGGGGCAGTACCGCGAGGGACCACGCCCGGGTCGAAAAGTGGCCCGCCACCGAACCCATCTGAAAGCCCATAAAGAGCGGCCCGATGGTGGAAGTGAGGCGCGACATCAACTCGAGACCGGCGTCGTCACTCTCGTTTTCCAAGTCCGCGACCGGAGTTGCTCCGGCGCCGGGCGCCGGGGGCTCGAGTAGGGGGCGCCACTGTTCGAGCGCGGCGAGGGTGAGCGCCGAACGGTTAACCGCCACCACGTCGGTGTCGCGCGCGACGCCGAAGAGGGCGTCGACGTGTCGACCCACGAGGGGCGCCAACTCTTCGAGTCGCTGGCGCTCGATGGGTCGGGGATTGGGGTCGTCGTCGTCGCCACGGGCGATGTTGAGGGCCAACTGGGTCGCGGTGAGAAACCAGGTGTCCGGCCCCTGTTGGCCGAGCATCGAAAAGATGTCGCCGAACATCTCTCCGAAGGGGTTCGAACTCACTTAACCAACTTAGAGGGACAACCGAAAGAGACCGTCGAGTGCTGTACCTGGGTTCCGTGATCGTAAGTTATGGACGCCGTGGTGTAGGCGGGGGTCAGGTAGAGCGTGGACTGGAGTTGGTCCCACGAGTCGAGGGCGGCCCCGTTCCAAGTGGTGATGACGTCACCGGCGACGACGTTGGCCCGCGCGGCGGCTCCGTAGCGCACCACGGACGTCACGAGCACGCCGCCGCCTTGCTCAGACGAGCCCGAGATTCCCAGGTCGGCGCGGCAGCCCCGCCCGTCGGCCACGACGTCAGCGACTTGGGCGACGAAACGTGCGCCGTACCACTGGTGGCGCGCCGATAGCACCGCCACGAGGTCTCCGTTAGCCGAGACTGCGATGGCGTTGGCGAGGGCCGTTAGCGAAGTCGCGGCCGACGTGGCGAGGTAGCGCACGACCCCTTGGGCGCTGTTGGCGGGGTCGCCCAACGTGGTGTCGACCCAGGCGTACTTCGGCGCGTGGGTCGAACCCGTCATCACCGGCGCGACGGCGACGACCGCGGTACTCGCGGGCAGGGCCCCGAGCCGCGGCGGGGACATCTTCGCACCCAGGCGCACGATGGAAAAACCCATAACGTGATCGTGCCCGAGCAGAGTGACGGGAAAGTAGGTGAGGGTCGAACTGGATCCGGTGATCTGGCTGCCCGCGGCGATGAACGTCGTCGTGACTGCGAGCTGGCGCCCCACGACTAGAGCGGCGACGTTACGCGACGAACCGTTAGAAGTGACGGTGAGGTCGATGAGACGCGCCGCGGCCGACTGCGTTGCGGTCGGCAGACCCGAGACCGTTCGCACTTCGTGGGTGGGCGGGTCACTGCCCGGCGAGCGCGGGGCCCGGTTTACCATGAGCACTAACGTCCCCACCACGAGCAACAGCGCCATCACGGCGGCGATGAGCCGCGCGCCGCGCGAGGTTACGCGGAGCCGGATTTCGCTATCGAGAGAGTCGAAATTAGGCAGTTCGCTCGGGTGCACCCAGGGGCGATCGCCGGCCGGTGGTCGCGAGTGTCGTCGGGCGCGCCACCAATTGGACATGCTCCACCCCGCCACGGGTAAAGGCTAGTGACGAATGGCGACTCGTCACCGTCGCCCTAACATTCTTACTCATGGCCGTTGACGTAGCGCTCGATATTGGAACCTCGAACACCCGCTTGGCGACCTCGGGGCGCGGGGTGCTCTTTAACGAACCGACCCTGGTCGCCATCGACACCAACTCCGGCGCGGTGCTCGACCTCGGCTACGGCGCGCTCGATCTCGTGGGGCGCACGTCGCGCCACGTCGTCGTCTTTCGCCCCTTCGCGCAGGGCGCCACCGTGGACTTCGACGTTACCGCGCGACTCATCGCGGCCCTCTTCGAACGGGCTGGAGTTTCGAAGTTGAGCCGCGTTCGCGCCGTGATGAGCGTTCCTTCACTGGCCACCGCCATCGAACGACGAGCACTGCGTCAAGCGGCCATTCAGGCCGGAGCGCGTGAGGTCTCCCTGGTCGAGGCACCCCTGGCGGCGGCGATCGGCCTCGGTCTGCCGGTGCAAGACCCCGTGGGTTCGGCCGTGACCTTGATGGGCGCGGGCGCGTCGGAGACCGCGGTGATCTCGCTCGGGGGAATAGTAACTGGGGGAGCGCGCCGAATCGGGGGCAACGACGTCGACGCCGCGATCGCCACGCAGTTGCGACTGCGCCTGGGTGTGGTCGTAGCGCCCGCGACGGTCGAGGCCCTCAAGTGCACCCTCGCCTCGGCGCTCGGACGCGGCGAAAAGTCGGGTGAGGCGGTCTTCGCGCGCACCGTCGAGCGCGGTGAATTAGTGGAGGTAACGGTGAGCGCCGACGTCGTCAACGCCGCGACGCGCGACGTACTGAACGCCACGGTGCGCATGATACAAGAGTGTCTCTCCACCACCCCACCCGATCTGTCACAGGACGTGAGCGCGCGCGGTATGACGCTGGTGGGGGGCCAGGCGAACCTCACCGACGTCGCCGAGTTGGTCGCGACCGCGTCGGGAGTCGAAGTGAGCGTCGCGCCCCACCCCGACCTGGTGGTCATCGAGGGGCTGCGGGCCTGCTTGGAGGAGATGGCGTCGTTACACGCCCTCTTTCGTAGCGCTGATCGTTAGGGAACGCGGCGGTCTTTAGTTGGGCGGTCCGTCGGTGAGTTGCGCGACCGCCGCGCGGACCTGCCAGTCGCGATCACCGCTGGCGCGCTCTAGGGCCGCCTCGACCCGGGGCCCCTCAAAGTTAGCGATGGCGACCACCGCGCGCCGGCGAATCGCGGGCTTGTCGTCGAGAGCCCCGATGACGACGTCGAGCGCCCTCTCGTCGCCGATTGAGCCCAGCGCCGCGACCGCGGCCTCGCGACACCGGGGGTCGCGGTGAGCGCGCGCGAGGTCGCACAGCGCCGCGACCGCGGTCACGTCGAGGTGTTCGCCCAAGGCGAAGGCCGCCGCCTCGACGACGGTGTCGTCGTCGTCAGCGAGGCGCTCCCGAGCGGCCGCGAGAAGTTGAACGTCGCGTCGCTCGCTGCGCGCGTACGCCTCGAGCGCTTCGAGCCGAACGTCGACGTCCTCGTCCCGAGTCGCGGCGCACCACGCGTCCGTAGGGAGACGGTCGCGTCGGGCGAGTGCACGAACGACCAGTACGCGACGGCGGCCGCGGGTGGTCGCGAGCTCCGAGAGGAGTTGCGCGATGCCCTCATCGCCTCGGGCGTGGGTCGCCCCGACGAGATCGTCGTGGGGCGGCTCCACTAGCGTTGACTCATCACGGGACACGAACCCATTTCACCACCGCGGGACTCTCGCCGCGCGCGCCTCGGCCTGCTCGCGGTCGTCGTCGCTATCTTCGTGGTCTTCGTGGGACTTTCCGCCTGGTCAACGGGCCAGTACGCGATAACCCCCGGTGACGCGACTTCAGTTACGCCGCTCGTGAGTGTGCGGGGCGTGTCTACCAACCCCCACCCCGACACCATCATGCTCACCGACGTGTACTTGACGGCGCTCAACGGGTGGCAGTGGATCACCATGCACTTCTCGTCACACGTTCAGTTTCTTCCGGGAAGCGCACTCGTACCCCCCGGCGTGTCCACGAGCGAGCTAAACAACCAGGGCTACCTTGAAATGCGTGACGCCAAGCTCGCCGCGGAGGTCGAAGCTTTTAGAACGCTCGGCTGGTCGGTGGGGGCGACGCCCGCGGGGACGATCGTGAACGGCGTCGTGACCCATTCACCCGCCGCGAAAGCTGGCCTGGTGGTCGGAGACAACGTCGTCGGGTTCGACCATCGACCGGTGCGCACTTCGTGCCAGTTGGTCCGTGACGTTCACCTAATTGCGCCGGGCACGGCCGTGCGACTGCTGGTGCGCCGAGTCTCGTTTTCGAGCGCCGGTGTTTTGTCGTGGCGTCGCGCGACGGAGATAACTCTGACGACCGGTCGGCCGCCGAACGGCGCCGCCGTGAGTGGGTGCGCGGGGGTCAGCGGACCGGATCACTCGTGGCTCGGCGTCTCCCTCGAAGACAACTTCCGCTACGCGCTGCCCGCGCGGGTGTCGATAGACACCGCCAGCATCGGGGGGCCGTCGGCCGGTTTGGCGATGACCTTGGCACTCATTAACGACCTCAGTCACGGTTCGTTGACCGGACACCACATCATCGCGGCCACCGGCACGATGAGCGTAGGGGGTGCCGTAGGCGACGTCGGGGGAGTCGCGGAAAAGACGGTGGCCGTGCAGCGCGCGGGGGCCCGGTACTTCATCGTGCCCCAAGTAGAGGTCGCCACCGCTCGGACGGCGGCCTCGCCGGGCCTCACCGTTCTCGGCGTTACGACGCTCCACCAAGCGCTGGCCGACCTGCGGGCCATCGGGGGTGTGGTCCCGCGCCCCCTTAGTCCCGTGCCGTAAGCCAAAACCGGTCCCGCCGACGCCGTAGTCTGGTGGGAATGGACGAGCGCCGAATCCTCACCACGACGCGCTCGCCGTCGTCGGACATCACTCGCGTCACCTTTACGACGCTCCGTAAAGGTGGTCTGGACCCCAACGAAGTTCGACTCCACCTCGAGGCCGCGGCCCGCGAGATGGGTCACCTAGAAAATCGGGTGCGCGACCTCCAAGACCAACTGCTCGAGGCGCAGCGGCGCGCCGCGCACCCCGAGTTCGACGAGGCCACCCTCGCTAGCGCCCTGGGTGCGCAGAGCGCCGCGATACTTCGCTCGGCTCACGAAGAGGCCGGTCGCGTAACGGCCGAAGCCCAAGAGCGCAGCGCCCAGGTATTTGCCGAATCCCAGCAGCGAAGTGCCGGACACCTCATCGAGGCCCAAGAGCGGGCCACCGCCCTGATTACCGAAGCCGAAGCCACGGCCGCCCAGATCGATCACGACGCACGACTGGCCGCCGAACGGTTGGTCGAGTCGGCCAAAGTTAACGGGGAGGCCCTCATCGAGCACTCCCGCGAGCAGGGGCGCGCCATCGTCGAGCAGGCCGGCGAGGCGCGCCGAACGGTGCTTAACGACTTAGCGGTTCGGCGCAAGGCGTTGCACCTACAGATCGAGCAGCTGCGCGCGGCTCGCGACTCACTGAACTCCTTCGTATCGTCTATTCGCCTCCAAGTCGACGAAGTCCTCGCGGGTCTCGCCGGTTCCGACGAAGCGGCCCGGTCCGCCGCCCTCGAAGCCCTGCGGCTGCGCCCCGCGACTCCTGAGCCGAGTGAGGAAGAGCTCCTGGCCGGAACCCCCCTACGTCAAGTACCCGAAGCCACGCTGGTGTCGAGTGAACTACCGGTCCTTTCCGGGGAGGCCCCCCCGCGCGTCGCCCCCGCTCCCGCGGCGAACCCTTCCGCCCCCCCCGCGGCCCCCCGTACGCTCGCGGACCATGCACCGGCCGCCCCCGTCGACGAGGCGGCCTCGGGGACCGATGTTGTCAACGAGATCTTCGCGCGTCTGCGTAAGGCCACCCTCGAAGAGCGGGGCGCGTCCGCGCCGACGCCGAAGCGCTCACCGGCCAAGGTGCACTCCCCGGTGGGCGAGCTCTTTCAACGACGGGACCAGGCGCTCGAAGCCTCTCTGGGCGTGGTGACGCGACGGGTTAAGCGAGCTCTCCAAGACGACCAGAACGTCGTGCTCGAAAGACTGCGCGACGTGCGCGCAATGATTACTACCGAGTTAGAAGACGAGCACGCCCAGCGAGCCCGATACGCCGAAGCGGCCTACGACGCCCTGGCGCACGCGGCTGAAGCGGGCGTCGCGTTCGCCCGCAGTGAGGGTGGCGTCGAGGGCGCTCGGGTCGCCCCGAGCGCCGTCAGCGACTGCGCGGCCGATTTGGCGGTGACCATTGTGCTCGCACTGCGCAAACGTATT
>JAKBAB010000097.1:582-6063 GCA_021815645.1 Actinomycetes bacterium | reverse complement strand
ACGACGAACTCCGGTTCGTCGTAGTAGGGCTGTAGGTAGGGGCGATCGGCCAGGTGCGCGGGCACCACCACGCTCGCGAGCGTGTCGCTGAGGCGCGCCCCGTCGTTCATCAGGGCCAAGGTCTGAGCGACCAGGCTCTCTAAGTACTCCGCCGTTTCGCTGAGGGCCCGCACGATGCGCTCCTCGCCGACGATCGGCAGGCCGTGCCCGGGCAAGAGATAACGGGCCCCGAGGGTCGCCATGCGCCGTAGGGCCTGCGCCCATTCGAGGGGGTAGCGCTGGACCTTTTGGGGGTTGCCGGCGTTGGGGCTGTTCCAGATAAAGAGGTCTCCCGTGCATAGGACCCCGAGCTCAGCGAGCCACGTCACCGTCGCGTCGTCGGTCTCGCCCATCTCGTGTCGCAGCTCGACGCGTCGTTCGCCTACGGTGAGTTCGAGTTGTTCTTCGTAGGTGAGGTCGGGGAAGCGGTAGCGATCGGGCCACTCGAGGTTGTCGACTCCGAACTGGCGCCGGTTGATTATCTGGTTGTACCCCCGGGTCATGAGGTAGCGCTCGAAGCGACGCGGGAGGGCCCGGTGGGCCACGACCCGGGGCGCGACGCCACCACTTTTGGACGCCTCTTCGTCGAACGGTCCTACGCCGAAGACGTGGTCGATGTGGCCGTGGGAAAAGATCGCCGTGTGTAGGGGCTTCTTCGACCAACGGCGAACTTCGTCGAAGACGCGTTCCGCGGTTAGGGGAGAGCCGGTGTCGACCATGAGCAGGCCGTCGTCGGTGTCGATGATCGAGCAGTTCGCGAAGTTGGTGAGGAAAGCGGCGCCCCTAGTCACCTCCACGATGGAGTGGGCGGCGCCCAGGGGTCTACGAGCGTCGTGGACGTCTTCGCCGCGCCAGAGGCGGTCGGCCAGTTCTAAAACGTCCACGGGGGGTAACTACTTGTCGGAGTCGGTACTTTTCGGGTCCGAGACGTCGCTCGACTTGGCGCCCGACTCCTTGGCCTCCTTAAGACCCTTTTCGAACTCACTCTTCGCCGAGCCCAAGTTTCGGGCCAGCTTCGGAATGGCCGCTCCGCCGAAAACCAGTACCGCGACGACAATCACCACGATCAAAAGGTCGGGCCCAAATATTTCACCAAAAAACACGGTCTTCTCCTTTGACGCGCTAGGGCCAACAGTAGTGGTCGCGCCCTACCGGGGTGTCGCGTCCGCCTACCTCGCCCTGGACCCGGGCCGGTCGCCGAGGTGCGGCCAGTAACTCGAGTGCCTACTGGTAACTACCGGTAACTACTGGGCCCGCCAGAGCGGGGGCCGCTTTTCGGCGAAGGCGACGGCCCCCTCGAGGGCGTCGGCGCTGCGACCGATGCGAGCGAAGACCTCGTCGTTTAGAACCCAGGCCTCGGCTTCGGTTAGCTCCAGGCTCTCGGTCATAACCCGCTTCGACGCGCGCACCGCCAGGGGGGCGTTTCGCGCCGTGCGCTCAGCGAGGGCGACCGCGACCTCGAGTACCTGCTCGGCGGGAACGACCCGGTTGACGAGTCCCAGTTCGTAGGCCCGCGCCGCGCTAATCGGTTCGGCCGTTAGGGCCATTTCGTACGCGACGGCCAGGGGAATGCGCTTGGCCAGGCGGATGAGGCCCCCGGCGCCGGCGATGAGTCCCCGCTGGGCTTCCGGGATTCCGAAGACGCAGTGGTCACCGGCCACGACCATGTCGCAGCTGATCATCATCTCGAAACCCCCGGCCAGCGCGGCGCCGTTGGCCGCGGCCACGAGGGGCTTGGGGAAGATTCGCTTGGTGAGACCCCCGAAGCCCTGCTCGGTGATGGGGAACTCCCCGGCGGCGAAGGCCTTCAGATCCATGCCCGCGGAGAAGGCCTTGCCACCGGCCCCGGTGAGCACGACGGCTTGGACCTCGTCGTCGGCCGCGAGCGCGTCGAGGGCGTCGCCGAGCGCCACGGCGGTCGCTCGGTTGATCGCGTTTCTCGCTTCGGGGCGGTTGATGGTGAGAATCGCCACCGCTGCGCGCCGTTCGAGCAGTACTTCGTCGGCCATGTTTCCCCCGTTTCGACGGCATCGTGCCGGTCGCTTCGACGCTAGCGCGGGCCGTGGGGTCGCGCCCTGCGAAACTGGGGCGGTGGGCGCCCCTCTCCTTATAACCCTCGAGGGTTACGCGATCGAGGGCGGCTTCGACGTCCCGGGGGGTATCGCCACTTGTTACGCGCCGACCACGGCGCTCGGCCGTCACCCGGCCGCGGGAGCGGCCGACGGTCTGTGGGGCCGTTACGAGGAGGTCCTCGCTCTGGTGGGCGCCCTCGGGGTCGCGGGGGTTCGCCTCACCGTGGAGTGGGCGCGGGTGGAACCGCGCGCCGGCGAAGTCGACGAAGTCGCCCTAGCGCGATACGTCGAAATCGTCGCCGCGGCGCGCGCGCGGGGACTGCGCGTCACGGTGGCGTTAGTCGACGCCGTTTGGCCGTCGTGGCTCGGCATGGAGGCGTGGCTCTTACCGTGGGTCGCGCCGCGCGTGGTTGATCACGCGCGACTGATCGCCCGCACGATCACCGACCCCGAAGTCCGTTTTGTCATCTTTACCCAGCGCGACTCGCTCGTGCGACGGGGCTTCCTCGAAGGGAGTGCCCCGCCGTGGCGACGCGGCGCGCGCCGCGACGCCACGGCGGCCGCGGCCCAACTGGCCCGTCTCGAAGAGGAGTTGCGCCGCGACCGCGACGTGGGGCCCCGAACGGTCGCGACCTTTCGCACCGTTGAGGTGAACGCCCCGCTCGCCGACATCGCGCGCTCGCGCCGCGCCGACGTGTCCGAGCTGTACCTGAGGTCCCTGGTGCGCGGACACGGCCCGACGCGCGCGGCGGCCGGACTACTCGCCGAAGTTGACGGTGGGTGGCGCGTGAATGCGCCCGACGACCTCTTAGCGGCCCTCGTCTGAGGGGTCGGGCGTCTCGTCGCGCCCCGCGTCTCGCCGTCGGCGCGCGAAGTGGGCGAGTACGACCGCGACGACTACTACTACGAGCACCGCGGTGGCGCCCCAGCTCGAGTACTTCTCGATCGCGGTGAGCGATCCGCCGGCGTAGTAGCCGAGCAGCGTGTAGCCCACGCCCCACACGAGGGCCCCCGCGCCGTTCGCGACCAAAAATCGCCGGTACGTCATCTCGCTCATGCCCGCGAGGCCCGGCATCACCGCGCGAAGAAAGGCGGTGAAGCGACCGACGAATACGTAGCGCGAACCACGCCGTTTCAGTCCCGCGAGGGCCCGCTCTAGGGCCGCGCGCCGTCGGCGCATTACGGCGAGTTTCAAAAGTCGCTCGCCGTAGCGTTTTCCGATTTCGTAACCCAGCGAGTCCCCGAGGATCGCCGCCGCCACGACCACTACGACTAGGACGACCACGTTGACGCGCCCGAGACTCGCCACGACGCCGGCCACCACCACCGACGTCTCGCCCGGGAGGACGAACCCGATAAAGAGGGCCGCTTCGCCAAAGACCAGGAGGGCGACGACGAGGTAAACGAGCCCGGGGGGCAGGGTCCTCAGGTGATCGGTGACGAACGAGACGACGCTGGCGTTAAACACTCCTCCATTGTTGTAGAAATCGCGAGGGTCCCTCCGCGGGGCGCCGAGGGACCCTCCCGGTATCCTCTAGCCACATGAGTGACGAACGGCGCCGCGTCCTGGTCGTAGAGGACGATCACGACCTCGCCGAGGCCGTGTCGGGGCTGCTGCGTGACGAAAACTTCGACGTCGTGGCCCGTTACGACGGTGATTCGGGACTCGCGGCCGCCCTCGAGAGTCGATTCGACGTCATCGTGCTCGACATCATGTTGCCCAAGCGCAGCGGCTTTCGGGTCTGCGAGGATCTGCGGGCCGCGGGGGTCCACACGCCCCTGCTAATGCTGACCGCGAAGGAGGGCGACTGGGACGAAGTCGAGGGACTCGACGTCGGCGCCGACGATTTTCTGCGCAAGCCCTTCGAGCGCTCGGTGCTCATGGCGCGCCTCCACGCCCTGCTGCGTCGCCAGGAGCGGGGGCGCCCGCAGGTGCTGCGCGCGCGCGACCTACTCCTCGATCCCCTAACGCGCCGGGTCCAGGCCTACGGCCGGGCCGTGACTTTGACCCCCCGAGAGTTCTCTCTCCTGGAACTGCTCATGAGCCACGTGAACGTCACGGTCGCTAAGTCCACGATTCTCGACACCGTCTGGGGGAGCGGCTTCGACGGTGACCAGAACATCGTCGAGGTCTACGTGGGCTACCTACGGCGAAAGATTGATCTGGCCACGCAGCCCTCGCTCATTCACACCGTGCGCGGGGTTGGCTACGCCATACGCGGTGAGTAGGTAGCTCGTGGCGCTCGCCCGCCCCCTGTCGATCCGGGCCCGCCTCACCTTCATCATCGTCGGCGTGATCGCCGTCATATTGGCGGTGACGGGCGTCGCGCTGGTGAACCTGGTGCACCGCTCGCTCGAGCGCACCGCGGCCAACCAGGTCTACACCGTCATCGGTCAGACCCAGGAGCGCTTCGCGGCCGCCACGACGGTTCCCCACCACTTGGTCGTCCTCGCGACCGAGGGCAACGTGGTCGTACAGGTAACGAACGCCGCGGGTACCCGGGTGTGGGCGGCCAGTTCGGCTATCGCCGACGCGCCGGTCCTAGCTACGTCCGTGCGGGACCCCTCGACGACGAGCGGCTTCGGGGTGCGTTACGTACGCGACGCGGCTACGCGAACGACCCTGCTCGAGCTCAGCGGGGCCCAGGTCACCACGATCGTCACGCCGCGCGGTGACGGCCTCATCTTCGGCTACGTCTACGGCGGCCCGATTCAGCACAGCGTCGCCGTTTTGATCGTGAGCGTGGCGATCTCCTTTCCGATTTTGCTCCTCCTCTCGGGGGCGCTGATCTGGCTAGGGATCGGCCTGGCGCTCGCTCCGGTCGAAGCGATTCGCCGTCGTGTGGACTCCATCGCGGCCGAGGACCTCGCCGAACGAGTTCCCGTGACCGGGGGGGACGACGAGATCGCGCGACTGGCCCGCACGCTCAATCGAATGTTGGACCGCCTCGAGTCGGCTTCGCAGTTCCAGCAGGAGTTCGTCTCTAACGCCAGCCACGAACTGCGTAGTCCCCTAACCACCCTGCTCGCCACCACCGAGCGCGCCACCGGCGACCCGACTCACGCCAACTGGACCGAAGTGGCCGAAGTCGTCGTGCGCGAAGGTCGGCGCCTCGACGTCATCATCAGTGACCTCTTCTGGTTGGCCCGCCACGACGAGGACCACCTCGAGGTCGACAACGTCGACGTCGACCTCGACGACGTCCTCTACGAAGAGGCTTCGCGCGTGAGGGCCATGAGCGAGTTGACGGTCGACACTTCGCGCGTGCGGCCCCTTCGGGTCAGCGGCGATCTCACGATGCTGCGCCGGATGATTCGAAACGTCGTCGACAACGCCATGCGCTACGCCCAGAGCGAACTGCGCTTCGAC
>JAKBAB010000097.1:0-572 GCA_021815645.1 Actinomycetes bacterium | reverse complement strand
CGGTGACGGGGTTGAGGCGGTGGTCGTCGTCTACGACGACGGGGAGGGCATCGACGTCGACAACAGCGCGCGCCTCTTCGAGCGTTTCACGCGAGCCGACTCGGCCCGTAGTCGCCGCTCCGGTGGCACCGGGCTGGGTCTCGCGATTGTGACCGAGATCGTGGCGCGCCACGGCGGCTCCGCGCGTTTTATATCAGTCCCCACCGGCTCGGCCGTCGAGTTACGACTGCGCCGAGACGGTCGGCGCCTCCCCGCTCCTTCGCCGCGCGACGGGTAGTGTCGCTACGGTGGAAGCCCTAGACCTGGCCGAACGGCTGGCCGAGCCGGTGGGCACCCTGGGTGCCAGTTTCTACTTCGACGCGGGCACGAGGGCCCGCGCCCACGAACTGGGACTCAACTCTCTTCAGTTCTACGGACTGGGGCGCGCCGGCGTGATGGGCGACGTCGACGCCGCGCGCGTGGTGTCGACGTTCGCCTTCTTCTCCGCCTCGGCAATCGACACGATTTGGAGTCAGGCGAAATTGGTGGCCGACCCCGTGGCGACGGCCGAGGAGTATCTGCGCGCCGCCTAC
>JAKBAB010000096.1 GCA_021815645.1 Actinomycetes bacterium | reverse complement strand
AGTCCGCGAACCTCGAGCGCGCCGAGGCGAAGTTCCCCGTCGATGAGTTCGCGTAGGTCGCCGATTTCGAGCGAGGACGCCAACTCCTCGGTCACCGCTGCGTCAAAGTGACTCTCGAGTGGACCGTGTACCCGCAGGCCGGCCACGAGGGCGCCCCCGTCGTCAAAGGCGACTAAGAAGAGGGGAACACCGACGCCGTCGACCAGCTCGCGCGCCGCCGGCCCCTCGTCGTCCAAGGTTCGCCGTTGGGGCCCTTCGGCGCCCGTTAAGTACCGTCGCCAAAGGTCAGGCCGCTCTACCGGGAGATGACCCTCCACGCGATATCCGGTCACGTCGTCGACGAAACTGGCCCCGTACTGGTATCGCCGACCGGCGGGGTTAGCCACGGGCAGTCCTCACTTTCCGTCCGACTCCGGTCCGCTTTGGGGGATTATCGATACGCCACTAACCCTCGTGCTCAACGAAAACTTTAATCTGGACCACCGAAAAAACTGGGTATGCCCCAGCGCGCGAGCGGGCGTCGCGGCTTTGATATCTTTCGGGCGTGACTAACGTGACCTACGCGCTGTGCGCCATCGACTGCCCCGATCCGGTGGCGATGGCCACTTTCTACTCAGCCCTATGTGGCCTGAGAATCGCGCCCTACGACCAGCCCGACGACGTCGTTGGGTGGGTGGAACTGCTCAACGGGGACCGACCCACGCTGGCCTTCCAGCGCGTCGCTCCCCACCAACCTCCGACCTGGCCCGAAGGGGACCAGCCCCAACGCCTGCACCTCGACTTCCTCGTTGACGACCTCGACGAGGGCCAACTGTTCGCACTCTCCCTCGGCGCCACCCTCGCGGCCCACCAGCCCGGCGGATCAAGCTTTCGAGTGTTCCTAGACCCACTGGGCCATCCCTTCTGTCTGGTCCTTCGCGCACCGTAAGCGCGGGGTAACTACGCGTTAGCGAATTCGAACGGCGCAGTGCCACCCGATAGACTGGCGCTTCGCGTCTCGCAGCGTCGCTGCGAGAACACCGAGGACCTGTGGTGCAGCTCGGAGTGCACGCCGCCCTGTCAAGGCGGAGGTCGCGGGTTCAAATCCCGTCAGGTCCGCTCGGCACCCTCCGGGGTGGCGAGGAGGTCGAGTAGCTCAGTTGGTAGAGCGCGCGCCTGAAAAGCGTGAGGTCACCGGATCGACGCCGGTCTCGACCACCATGAACGACGTGTTCGCGACGACCTCTCGGGCTATGGCGAGCCGGCCGGAAAGCGCGTCGTGACCGCGCGGGCCAACGAGCAGCCCAGCGGCCCATCGGCCGGTCCCGCCTACTGTGACCAGCCCCCCGACGTTGAGTGGCCCGGTGTCGAATGGCCGCGCGCCACCCACGCGCGCCAGGGGGAGCTAGAAGCAATCGTCGACGAAGTGTTTCGGGCCCCGCAGTACGGCGAGACCTTCGCCGTGGTCGTGGTACAGCGCGGACGGGTGGTCGTCGAGCGCTACGGGGGACACCTCGAGTACTTCGATCGACCACCCGAAGCCGTCACCGCCGCGACGCCCCTACTCTCGTGGTCAATCGCGAAGTCCCTGCTGCACTTCGTCATCGGCACCCTGGTCGAACGGGGACTTTTTGACCCCGAGGCGCGCGCGCCGGTCGCCGAGTGGCGCCGCCACGACGACCCCCGGCGCGAGATTCGTCTGCGCGACCTGCTAGCGATGCGCGACGGGCTCGGGTTCGTCGAGGAGTATCAACTCGGCGCACCGAGCGACGTCATCGAGATGCTCTTCGGCGCCGGCCGGGACGACGTCAGCGCTTACGCCGCGGCGATCGCCCTCGCCCATGAACCCGGGACGGTCTTTAACTACTCGAGTGGCACGACCAATATTCTCAGTCGCGTCGTCGCCGACGTCGTGGGCTACGGGGATCACTACCGCGACTACCTAAACGCGCGACTGTTCGAGCCGCTCGAAATGACCAGTGCGAGCGCGCAGTTCGACGAGCGCGGCGTTTTCGTAGCGTCGAGCTACGCGCGAGCGTGCGCGCTGGACTACGCGCGCTTCGGACTCTTGTACCTCCGTGGGGGCCGCTGGCGCGACCAGCAGTTACTGACGCGCGAGTGGGTCGCGACCGCCCAGAACCCCCTAAGTCACGACGTCGAGAGCGGCACCTACTACGCGTGGCAGTGGTGGGTCGAGGGCGACGAGTACGGCACGTACTGGGCCAGCGGTTACGAGGGCCAGAGCATCTCCGTCGTGCCACGGCTCGACGCCGTCGTAGTGCGCTTCGGGCGAACGGCCGCCGAGCACTACCCCGACCTGCGTCAGTGGCGTCGGCGCGTTCTACGGGTTCTCGACGACGCGCTTCACGACCCGCCCTCGTAAGAACACCCGAGATCTGGAGCGCGAAACAGCGCGCGAAAACTTACCCCCTCCGCGGCCAGCATCGCCTCGGCCGTGCCACCGCGATCGACGACCGCGAGCACGAGAACGACCTCGGCGCCCACCTCGGTAACGACGCGAACGGCGTCGAGCAGCGTCGTGCCCCGGGTGACGGTGTCCTCAGTTACCACGACCCGATCCCCCGCACGGACCACTCCGGCCAACCTGCCCCCGGCCCCGTGATCTTTGAGCTCCTTACGAACACTGAAGGCGTTGAGCGGTCGGCCCCGCGCCGCGGCCACGCCGGCGGTGATGAAACTAACGCCGTCGGCGCCCATGGTCATACCGCCGATGGCGCTGACGTCTTCGGGAATCGCCTCGAGGACGAGCGTGGCCACGTCGAGCGCCACGTCACGCGAACAGATGGTCTGTTTCGAGTCGATGAACCACGACGACGTTCGCCCCGACTTGAGGGTGAACGTACCGCGACGCACGGAGTATTTAATTAGGTGATCGAGCACACGCGCGCGCTCGTCGCTCACGAAACGACCACTTTCTGCGAGCCGGCGACAATCGCCCCGACGATCGACGCACCTTGGCCCGCCGCGCTCGCGAGAGCGAGCGCCATTTCTGCGCCATCGCCGTCGACCGCGAGCACCATCCCGAGGCCGCAATTAAAGACCCGCACCATTTCGTGCGCGCTCACCGGGCCCCGACGCTGTACTTCGTAAAAGATCTCGGGAGTGGGGAAGGAGCTCATCTCAATCGTGGCGTCGAGGTCACCGGGCAACAGCCGCACCACGTTGCCGACGATCCCCCCGCCGGTGACGTGAGCCGCGGCGTGCAGGCGCTCGGCGAGTTCGTCGCGGATCGCCACGACGAGGGGCGCGTAGATAACCGACGGCTCTAAGAGCTCGTCGCCGAGCGTGCGCGTCGCACCGTCGAAGGCCGCCTCCGAAAGCGACTTCACCTCAGGGATCAGGACGCTGCGCGCTAGGGCGTAACCGTTCGATCGCAGTCCGGGCGAATGCAGGCCGACCAGGACGTCGCCCTCGCGAACCCGAGCGGGCGACAGAACCCGGGAGCGTTCGACCACCCCGAGGGCGAATCCGGCGAGGTCGAACTCACCCGGCGCCATCACGTTCGCGTGTTCGGCCGTTTCGCCCCCGAGCAGAGCCACCCCCGCCCGGCGACACCCCTCGGCTACCCCGGCGATGAGGTCACTCAACGCGGACGGTTCCACGACGCCCGCGGCGACGTAGTCGAGGACGAAGAGCGGCTCGGCCCCCGCGCATACGAGATCGTCGACGAGCATCGCGACCAAGTCGATGCCCACGGTGTCGTAGCGGCCCACCAGGCGAGCCACTTCTAGCTTCGTGCCGACGCCGTCGGCCGACGCGACGAGGACGGGCTCGTCGTAGGCGGCGCGGTCGAGGGCGAAGAGCCCCGCGAACCCGCCGATTCCCCCCAAGACGCCCGGGCGAGTGGTGCTCGCCACCGTGGCGGCGATACGGCGAACGACTTCTTCACCGGCCGCTACCGAAACCCCGGCGTCGGCGTAGGTGCGCGTTCCCGTCACCTCCAGCAGTCGGCTCACCACCGTCCCCCGCGCGCGCCCAGCGCGACCGGTACCGGTGCGGGATACGTTCCAGTTAAACAGGCGTCGCAGCATTCGCCCTCTAAGTGAATCGCCGCGCGCAAATTCTCCAACGTTATGAACTCGAGTGAGTCCGACCCCACGAATTCGCTCATCTCCGCGACGGAGTGATTCGCGGCTAAGAGTTCTTCTCGATTAGGCGTATCGATCCCGTAGAAGCACGGCCACGTAAACGGGGGGGACGAGATGCGCAGGTGCACTTCTTTCGCCCCCGCGTCGCGCAACATCGCCACTAGCGCCTGGGTTGTCGTGCCGCGAACAATCGAGTCGTCCACGACAATCAGGCGCAGCCCCTCGATGTTCTCCCTAAGTGGGTTGAACTTTCGTCGCACGCCGGCCGCGCGGGCGCGCTGATCGGGGGCTATAAAGGTCCGCCCGATGTATCGGTTCTTCACCAGTCCGTACCCGAAGGGCACTCCCGAGGCCTTGGCGTAGCCCTCGGCGGCCGGTACTCCCCCGTCGGGTACGCCCATCACGAGGTCCGCGGCGACACTGGACTGTTCAGCCAATAACTCGCCCATGCGCCGCCTCGTCGTGTGGACCTGGTGGCCCATCAAATAAGAGTCGGGGCGAGCGAAGTAAACGAACTCGAAGATGCACAACTTCTCGCCCTCGAGCGACGGAGTCAGCAGTTGGCGACTCGTAACGCCCGCCTCGGTGAGAGTCACCATCTCCCCCGGGGCCACCTCACGTACGAAGGAGGCACCGATGACGTCGAGGGCCGGGGACTCCGACGCGACGACCCAACCCTCGGGTTCGTCCGCGGTACCGAGTCGACCGAGGCAGAGCGGTCGAAACCCGTAGGGATCGCGAACGGCGTGGATGCGTCCCGCTTCGAGCACGACCATAGAAAAAGCGCCCTCGGCGCGGGCCAACACGTTGGCTAGTGCGTCGTCCAGGGTCACTCCACTATCAACTTCGAGTGAGAGCAGTTCCGCCACGAGGTCCGAATCCGAGAGCATCGACGTGAACTCAACGTTCGCCGCGTCGGCCAATTCGTGGGTGTTCGTGAGATTTCCGTTGTGCGCTAGCGCGAAGCCCGAGGCACCCGCGGCGCGATAAACAGGCTGAGCGGCCGTCCAATTCGCCGAACCCGACGTCGAGTATCGCGTGTGGCCGATGACCAGCGAACCACCCAGTGCGCGCAAGGTCGTTTCGGCAAAAACGTGACTGACCAGTCCGTTGTCCTTGACGACGGTTATCTGCTGGTTTTGAAACGTCGCCATTCCCGCCGACTCTTGCCCTCGGTGCTGGAGGGCGTAGAGCGCGTCGTAACAAAGGTGCGACACGGCTCGTCCGGGCATGACAATTCCGACGACGCCGCACGCTTCCTTCACGAGGGCCCCCCGGGCGGGGCCGTCAACGCGCTACGCACCGGCCCAGTCTCGCACACACTTCGCCACCCTCCTCACACTCACTACGCTACGGGAGTGATTGATCTCCACACACACTCGACCTTCTCCGACGGGTCCGACACTCCCGATCAACTGGCGCAGCGGGCCCACGAACTAGGTCTTCGCGCCATCGCCCTCACCGACCACGACACCACGGCCAGCCACGACGAAATGGCGCGCGCCTGCGCGCGAGTGGGGGTTGAACACGTCGTGGGCGTCGAGGTTTCCCTGCGCGACAACGAGTTCCCCATGGTGCGCGACGGGCGACGCCTGCCCAGAAACGTCCACGTGCTGGCCTACTTCTTACCCACCGACCGAGATCACCCCGTCCAGAGACAACTGGCGACGCTGCGCCACGACCGCGACGTTCGTAACCGCGAACTCGTCGCGCGCCTCGCCCGTTTGGGTTTCACCAAAGTAACCCTCGAGTACCTAACGGCCATGACGGGTAACGTCGAGTCGATCGGCCGACCCCACTTCGCCCGGGCGATGCTAGAACTTCACCCCGAAATCGTGGGCGACATCAGCGACGCGGCCCGTAACCAGATCTTCGTTGACTGGCTCGGCAGTACGGGGCGGGCCTACATACCCAAGACCTCCATGCCGATCGAACAGTTCGTCGACGCCGCGCGCGCGACGCCCACCGTCTTCGCCATCGCCCACCCCCTGGTCAACTACGTCGATTCACTCGACCACAGCGAGATCGAGTCGACCATGCCGCGCGTGATGGCCTCGCTCCGGGAACGGGGCTTCCCCGGCGTAGAGGCGTACTACGGGGGCACGCCCGCCGCAACGCGCGCGCTGATGGTGAAACTGACCCGCGACGCCGGGCTGGTACCAACCGGCGGCTCGGACTACCACGGCTA
>JAKBAB010000095.1 GCA_021815645.1 Actinomycetes bacterium | reverse complement strand
CGACCGTAGCGTTCGTGGTCGCCGGACGCCGTTTCTACTGGCTCTCGCGGCTCATTCGTTCAGGTCGCAGTGCGCCAAGGCGGTGGAGCGGGCTGCGCAAAGTCGCCGACGCGGAAGCGCTCGAGGTGGCCGGACAGCGAAAACTGCTGCGCTGGACGGTACCGGGACTCGCGCACTTCTTTACTATGTGGGGCTTCACCGTTTTGTTGACGACGATTCTCGAGGCGTACGGTGCGCTCTTTTCGCGCAACTTTCACATTCCCATCATCGGGACCGACAACTGGCTGGCCTTCGTAGAGGACTTCTTCGCAACGGCCGTTCTCATCTCACTGGTCGTCTTTGGCGTTATTCGAGTTCGTAACGCGCCGTCTCGAAAAGAGCGCGCGAGCCGCTTTTACGGTAGCCATACCCGAGCGGCCTGGATGGTCTTGGCCATGATCGCGCTCGTGATTGTGACGCTGCTCCTGTACCGCGCGGCGCAGATCGACACGGGCCACTCCCCCTTCACCAATATCGGGAAGGGGTTTTACGCCCTCGGCGGGGGTGGCGGAGGGCTCTCAAACTTTTACGTCCAACACGCGTCGTCGTGGGCCTTCGCCTCCAAACTCGTCGCGACGTGGCTCGCGCCCCTGGGGGTGGGGGTCGACAGCGTCCTGGAGGCCGTCTTCTTGCTGGCCAACATTGCAGTAATTTCAGGCTTTTTGGTCTTCGTCTCTTACTCCAAGCACCTGCACATTTTTCTCGCGCCTATCAACGTCGGGGCGTCGCGGCGACCGCGCGCCCTCGGGGGCCTCGACAAGACGCCCGACATGGATATGGAGCACGTCAGCGAAGACACGGTCTTCGGCGTGGGCAAGATCGAAGACTTCACCTGGAAGCAGATGCTCGACCTCGCGACGTGCACGGAGTGCGGCCGGTGCCAGAGCGTCTGTCCGGCCTGGACGACGGGTAAGCCCCTTAGCCCCAAGCTCCTCGTGATGGGTCTGCGCGACAATATGTTCGCCTCGGCCGATCGACTGCTCTCCGGTGGCGAAGGCGAAGTGGCGACCCTGGTGCCCACGACGATTGACCCCGACGTGCTGTGGTCGTGCACGACTTGTGGCGCTTGCGTGGAGCAGTGTCCCGTGGATATCGAACACGTTGACGCGATCGTCGACCTGCGTCGTTACGAGGTTTTGATGGAGTCGCGCTTCCCCTCCGAGGCGAACGTCCTACTGCGCAATCTGGAAAACCAGGGTGACCCCTGGGGATTGGGTGCCGCTAAGCGCGCCGAATGGCTGAGCGCCCTCGACTTCGAAGTGCCGGTGGTGAGCGACACTATCCCCGAGGACGTCGAGTACCTCTACTGGGTTGGCTGCGCGGGCGCCCTCGACGAACGGGCCCGCAAGCAGGTCGTTTCGACCGCGCGCATGTTGAAGCGCGCGGGCGTCACCTTCGCGGTGCTCGGTCCCCGCGAACGGTGCACCGGGGATCCCGCGCGCCGTCTGGGTAATGAGTACCTCTTTCAGGAGATGGCCAAGGCCAACGTCGATACCCTTAACGCCGCGGGGGTGACCACGATCGTCGCCAGCTGCCCGCACTGCTTTAATACGCTCAAGAACGAGTACCCGGCCCTCGGGGGCGAGTACGAGGTCGTCCACCACGCTCAGTTGCTGAGCCACCTGGTCGCGAACGGACGCCTGGTGCCCGGGCTCTCCTATTCGGGCGTCGTGACGTATCACGACCCCTGTTACCTGGGTCGGCATAACCGTGTGTTCGACGAGCCGCGCACCGTGCTGAACGCCATCGAGGGGGTGACCACGGTCGAGATGGGTCGCTGTCGCGAACGGGGATTTTGCTGCGGAGCCGGTGGTGCGCGCATGTGGCTCGAGGAGAACATCGGCACCCGCGTGAACGTAGAGCGAACCAACGAAGCGCTGGCGACCGGCGCCGACGTCATCTCTACGGCCTGCCCCTTTTGCATGATTATGCTCGACGACGCCGTGCGCGCCGACGGTCGCGCCGACGACGTCGCGGTCCTAGACATCGCGCAGGTCGTCGAGCGCTCGCTCACTTAGCCCGGTTGCTCCGCGGCGACGGCGGCCCCACGAGCAGCCAGGTCGCGCCTCGCGTCATCCGAAGGTAGGTATTGGGTTCCGGCTCCGGCACCCCGGCGTATTAATACCCCCGAAACACAGCGCTAACGCTTATGAAATTCTTAGTCGCCACACTGGTCCCAACGCCAGAGGTCACCGTCGCCCTCTCCGAAGAGAAGGAGTGGCCGTGCTGCAAGCGGTGACCTATATTCCCTACCCCCACTGGCTAAATCCGGCCGATAACACCTGGCAGCTGGTGGCGGCCACGTTAGTGGGGTTGATGAGCCTGCCCGGCCTGGCCGTTCTCTACGGGGGGTTGGTTCGAAAGAAGTGGATCGTGAACACCATGTTGATGACCTTCGCCGGATTTTCCGCGGTCCTCGTGGTGTGGATGCTCTGGGGCTACAACATGGCCTTCGGGGTCCTCGCGCACTTCGGCTCCACTGGGTCGTTCTGGAGTGGATTCATCGGTCACTTCCAACCTCTTTCCACCGCGTCGTCCGAGCAGGGCCAGGCGGTCTCGGGGGCCAACACCCTGATTCCCTTCCACTTCCCGACCGCGACGCTCGCCTACTTCCAGTTCGTCTTCGCCGCGATTACCCCGCTTCTGTTTTTGGGTGCCTTGGTGGGACGCCTTAAGTTCAAGGCGTGGCTCCTCATCGTGCCGCTTTGGATCACCCTCGTGTACTGCGTGAACGCCGCGCTGCTGTGGGGTGGCGGATTCTTCGCGCAAAAGGGCGCGGTCGACTACTCGGGGGGCTACGTCATCCACCTCTCCGCGGGAGTCGCCGCCTTCGTGGGCGCGTGGATTCTCGGACCGCGGCGGTGGCAGGACCGCGAGAACGCCTTTCCGAGCAACCTAATGATGGTCGCCGTCGGCGCCGGTATCCTCTGGCTCGGGTGGAACGGCTTTAACGGCGGGGACCCCTTCTACGCTGGCGCCGACGCCGCCGCGGCCGTACTCAACACGAACGTCGCCACGGCCGCGGGACTGTTGACTTGGTTGGCGTGGGACATGTTCGCCTCCAAGCAGAAGAAGCCGACGTTCCTCGGCGCAATCAACGGGATGATCTGCGGACTGGTCGCCATCACCCCGAGCGCCGGATGGGTGAACGGAGTGGGCGCACTAATCGTGGGACTGGTCGCCTCGACGATCGTGTGGTTCGCGTGGACCTACCTCTCGAAGTGTCGGCCGTTCTCCAAAGTGGACGACGCGCTCGGGGTTGTCTACACGCACGGCTTCGCCGGACTCACCGGGGGGCTGCTGGTGGGTATCTTGGCCGACCCCTCCATGACCGAGTACGGCATCCAGGGACCGAACTACAAAGGTCCGGGGAACTTCTCGGTCCGGGGCTGGTTCTACGGACACTCCTTTCATCAGCTCTGGGAACAGTTCCTCGCCGCGGTGTGGATCATCTGTTGGACCGCCGTGGGCACCTTTATCGTCTTTCACGTGGTCAAATTCCTCGTAGGGGGACTGCGTGAGTCCGAGGAGACCTTACGGGAAGGGGATATCGCCATCCACGAGGAGGAGGCCTTCCCCGAGCCCACCTTCGGTGAGCCCGTGGCCTCGCCCAGTCACACCCACAGCGACAACGTTTAAGGAGAGACGATGAAACTAGTTACCGCAGTCATCAAGCCGTTCAAACTCGACGAGGTGAAAGTCGCGGTCAAGAGCGTGGGCATCGCGGGCCTGACCGTGACCCAGGCTCGCGGCTTCGGGCGCACTGGTGGTCACATCGAGATCTACCGCGGCAAAGAGTACGAGTTCGATTTCGTCGACAAGATTCGCGTCGAGATCGTGTGCACCGACGAACTGGTCGAGGAGCTCATCGAATCGATCGTCAACGCGGCGCGCACCGACACCGTCGGCGACGGCATGGCCTGGGTTAGTGACGTCGAACACGTGGTGCGCATTCGCACCAACGAGCGTGGACCGGAGGCCCTGTAGTTAGCCGGCTTGGCGGGCGACTATCTCGGCCGCGCGAGCGGCCGCTCCGGGGTCACCCAGGTAGTCGCTCGTTAAAACGGTGAGGTCCTGATCGAGGCGCAGGCGATAGGGGATGCCCGTGGGAATCTCGATTTCGGTGATTTCGTCCTCGGCGATATTTTCGAGCACGCTGCGCAGTGCGCGAATCGAGTTGCCGTGCGCGACGATGAGGACGGCGCCCCCCCGTACGCCCTCGGAGCGAAGGTCCTCGCCGATGACGTCGCGTAGGTAGGGCGTCACGCGTGCGACGACGTCCTTAAGACACTCACTGCGCGGTAGCAGTTCGCGCGCCACGTCGCGGTAACGCGGGTCGTCGTCGCTCGCGCGCGGGTCCCCGAGCGCGAGGGGCGGGGGCGCCACGTCGTAGGAGCGGCGCCAGATTTTGACACGATCGAGTCCGTACTGCTCGGCGGTGGCCCGTTTGTCGCGACCGGTCAGGTCGCCGTAGTGGCGCTCGTTGAGCCGCCAGCTACGGTGCACGCTAAGCCAGGGTCGCCCGAGGGCGTCGAGGGCGATGTTGGCGGTGCGGATCGCGCGGGTGAGGACGGAGGTGTACACCACGCGCAGATCGAGATCATCTTCGGCGCCAAGGAGCGTTCCCGCTGCGGCGGCCTCTCGCTCGCCGATCGGGGAGAGATCGGCGTCGTGCCAACCGGTAAAGAGATTGAGCTCGTTCCACGTGGACGCTCCGTGGCGCAGCAGAACGAGGTCGGGCACTCCCGCAGCGTACTCCCGAGCCCCGGTGGGGTTTATTCGCCCCGGTTCGTCGAATGAGTCGCGCCGATGGGCGCGCCGGTCGCGTGGTCGTGCTCGGTGTGTTCGAGGTGGGCGTGGTCGTCGGGCGAACGGTGCTCGTGGGGGTGGTGGGCGTGCGTGTGTTCGCGCGGTGGCTCTACGACCGCGCGCACTCGCCGGGTCGCGCGTTCGTCACGATCGAGTCCGTCGAACGATACGGCGTCGGCCCGGCGTCGCTTCGTTACCCACGCGAAGGCGAGACCGAGGACTAACAGCGCAGCGAAGGTCTCGTCCACGCCTGCGCCAATGGCGTGGGGACCGTAGAAGAAGAACGCCACGAGCAGCGCGCCCATCACCGCACTGGAGAACAGGGAACCCGCTAATAGGAGGCGGTGCGAGTGGTACGGCGAAGCGCCGTCGTCGCCCCGGCGGTGGTGGCGAGTCAAGAACACTACCGCCGTCAGGGAGTCGAGGAAGAACTCGGCCAGCAGGAAGAAGCCCGCCGCCGAGAGCACGAGGGTGAAAAAGTGCGCCAGGGAGGCGACGAACAACTGGACCGCGACGACCAGGGCCGCGAGGCCGAGTGCCGCGGTGATCCCGACGTAGGGGACCCGGTGACGATTGAGCGCGGCGAATCGGCGCGACACGAGACCCTCGCGGCCCATGGCGAATAGGGCGCGCGAGAGTATGAAACTCGTTAGCCAAAGCCCGCCGGCCGTTGATAACAGCACGGGTACCAGCACGACCCACGGCGCCCCCGGCACGAGCCGGTGGCTCCACACGGCGAGGGGGTCGGGCGAGTTCGCCAGCGCCGCCAGGGGAGTTTCGCCCAACATCAAGGGGTAGAGCACGGCGTAGAACGCCAGCGCGCCGAAGGCGCCAATAATGCCGCCGATACCGGGGTGATCGCGCGGACGTTGGGACTCCTCCGAGGCGTAGCTGTCAATCTCCCACCCGTCGAGGATCGTCGCGGCTAAGACCGCCACGATGAGGACACCGCCGAGGGGCAGGGGGCCAAAGTGAATGGGGACGTGGAGTCGGTGCCAGTTAAGAGCGCCGACCACCGCGAAAGAGACGAGCGCGATCATCTCGACGGCGAAGAAGATTTGGGTGATGACGGCCGTGGGTCGACCCCCGAGGAGCAGAGGGACGGCTGCGAAGGCGATCCAAAAGAGCGTGACGGCCAAGTGGAGGGCGGCCGGGGCGCTGTAGTGGGGCGCAATGAGCGCCAGGGTGTAGGAGCCGGCCGGGATGGCGATGGGGGGGATGGAGAAGAAGTAGGCGAGGATGAGGATCCAGGCCTGGTAACGCGACACGCCCGCCCCGATGACGCGAGCCGACCAGTGGTAGGAGGCGCCGGCGTGGGGGAAGTGCTGGTTTAAGAGGCGAAAGACGAAGCTGGAAACGATGAAGGGCACGGCCAGAATCGCGATCGCGGGCAGGGTCCACCACCCGGCCACGGCGGCCATCACGCCC
>JAKBAB010000094.1 GCA_021815645.1 Actinomycetes bacterium | reverse complement strand
CGGAATATCGTAGGCAGCCAAGTCGCGATCGCGTAGAACTCGAGCGACTGTAGGCCCATAAAGGCCGTGAGAGCCCACGCGACTGGACTTCGCCACAGCCCCTGGACCCGCCCACGCGGTGGCGACAACGAGGTGCGACGGCCCAACGAGCGAGAGGGCCACCACAGCCCGATCGCCACCACCACGGGCAGCGCCCAGACGCCAATGGCCAGGTGCCAGTTGTGACCGAGCCCCCGGTAGAGGGGGACCGTCACCCCCGCCGCGACGGCCGAGCCGGCGGTCAAGGTCATCGTGTAGAGCCCCGTCATGACGCCGACGCGCGTCGCAAAACTCTCCTTCACGATGCCGGGCATGAGCACGTTGGCGATCGCGACCCCCGCACCGATTAGGACGGTTCCCGCGAAGAGATCGGCGAGAGATGGTAGGGATCGAATGAGCGTTCCCGCTAGCAAAGTCGCGAGGCAGCCGAGCAGAACCACGCCGGAACCTAGTCGGTGCACCAAGCGGGGGGCGAGGGGCGCCAAAACGCCGAAGCACACCAGCGGGAGGGTGGAGAGGAGTCCCGCGCCCGCGCCCGAGAGTCCGTACGACCTTTGAATCTCGCGCAGCAAGGGCGACACGCTCACTATGGCCGGGCGCAACGTGAAGGAGATCACGATGAGCCCCGCGCCCAGCCAGAGCGACGACGCGGTCCGTTCGCTCACGAAGGGTCCCCTCGTCGCTGGGCCGTAAGAGGAGTGGTCACGGGTTCCTTCGTCGCGCCGTATCGCGGGCCACGCTCGTCGTGGTGGATACGGATGCAGCGACCCTACTGGGTCGGCGGCATCAGCGACGTACCTCGCTTCTCACTAAGGGAGAAGTGCGGGCCGTAACGCTCGAAGATGGCTCGATCGAAAGTCGCGGGATCGCCGATGGCGCGTCGCGGTCAGCGCCGCCGGCGCCGGAATCGCTCTCGGCTGGGGAACGGACTAATGGCGTCCAGTTACGACGGGTTCGCGAGGACCCGCGCCACGTCGCGCAGCGTCGCGCGCAGCGTCGCGCGGCTCAGTCGATCGACCAGTGCCTGGTCTAGAGAGCCCTTCGCCGAACCGGACTTTCCCGGCGGGCGGAACTTACCCGAAATTCGCACCTCGCACCGTTCGCCGTCCACCGCGTGCGCGCGCAGTCGGCCCTCGAAGCGCGAAGAGCGGCCGTTGCTCCCTTCGCACTCCCACGTCACTTCCACCTCGCCGTCCACCCAACGCGCGACGACGGCCGGTGTCGACGTGGCGCGCCAAGACGGGCCCGCCGCGTCGACGCCGCGACGCAACTCGTCGGCCCCTTCGTAGCCCGCGGTGACGCACGACGGCAGCCACTTGGCGCCGTCGGCGAGGCGGCGCCGACACTCGTCGAGGGTAACGTTGGTCGTGACCCAGTCCTCGAGTTCGAGGGCCGTAACGCCGTGTCGGTGGGTGTCGCTCGGGGTCGGGTAGCTCGAGTCAGCGAGCGCGTCGTCTCTCGCGACGACGTCTGACAACTTCGTCTCGCCGAGCGTGCGGCGAAGTGCTTCGGTCGCCGCCGTCCACGTTTCGTGCAGCGGACAGACTCGCTCCCACCGACACGGGCCGTCGCCGACCGCGCATCGCTGCGAGCGCAGGGGCCCCTCGCCCGCTTCGACAACCTCGAGGAGGCTCACCTCATCGGGGGAACGAATGAGGCGGTAGCCCCCCGACTTACCTGCCCGCGACGTCGCGAGGTCGGCCCGCACCAGATCGGCCAGTATCTGGGAGGCGAACGTCTGGGGAACGTCCATTTCGGCCACGACCTCACGGATCTTTCGGTGTTCACCGCTGTCGTAGGCCCGGGCCAGGGCGATGGCCGACCGTACGACGTAGTCGCCACGTTTGGACAGGGTCATATCCACACCTTAAGTATATGAGTTGACTTGACGTATAGTTATTTGTGTGTTAAAACGAAATACGTAAAGCGATTTACTATAGGTAAGGAGTTCCGATGACCCTCGGCAGCGAAGTGGAAGTAGGGGATAGGGGCGGGGATCGCTTCGCGGACCCCGTTTCCGTGGCCGTTCACCTACGACCCGTTATTCGTACGGGTATCGACGAGCGGTTCGCGCCCAGTGACCCCGCGCGCGGGCGCGACATTGCGGCGCACCCCCGCGTGGCCAAGGTGCTGCGAAATCGAAAGTTCCAGTTCTTTCTCATTTTGCCCAATCAACTGGTCTTCTGGCTCGTCATCCTTCTCGGCCTGGTCGGCACGGTCGTGCCCGGTCTGAACTTCGCCACGGCGATTACTTGGTATATCTGGTTCTGTCTCGTCTTCGTGATGATGGTCGTCGTGGGACGGGCCTGGTGCGCGATGTGTCCCTTTGGGGGGTTCGCCGAGTGGGTCCAGCGCCTCACTTTCTGGAACCGCACCCAGCGCCGCCTGGGCCTCGGTCGCCGGCTGCCCGAATCGGTCGCCCGCTACGGATTCCTCCTCTCGGTCGCTTCGTTTCTATTGCTCACCTGGGTCGAGGAGTACTTCAACATCGCGGGCCCCGGTGGCCCTTGGGCGACCAGTTTCATGGTGCTCGGTATCGTCGCGGCGGCCCTCGCCTTCTTCCTCATCTTCGAGCGACGGACCTTTTGTCGCTACTTCTGCCCGCTGTCGGCGCTCATTGGCACCGTCGGGGCGATGGGATCGGTCGCGGGGTTTCGTGCGCGCGACCGCGAAGTCTGTCTCACGTGCGCGACCAAGGAGTGCATGCGCGGTGGCGTCGACGGTTACGGTTGCCCCTGGTACACGTGGCCGGCCAGCGCCGATTCCAATCTCTCGTGCGGGCTGTGCAGTGAGTGTTACAAGGGCTGCAGCCACGACAACATCGGGCTCTTTCTGCAACCACCGCTGACGTCGGTGATCGCCCCGACGCGACGTCGGGCCGACGTCGCCTGGTCGGTCGCGCTGTTGTGGGGACTGGTCGTCTACCAACAGTTCAACGCCACCAACGTCTTCGCCTCAATTGACGGGTGGCTGAATCGGGTGACGCACCTGGCGTACCCGAACCCCGTCGACTACGTCGGGATAATTGCGTTGGTGGCCCTTGCGACGAGCGGTGTCGTCAAACTGGCGCAGCTGGCCGTCGCTCGTCGCGACCTCGACCCACCGGGTGAGGTGCGTTACGCCCCGTTCCCGCTACCCACTCGTGGCGCGCCGCCCCTTACTCGCCCCCTCGCGGGTCCGGCGCCCGAACCCGCGACGGCGTGGCGTAGTGGGTCCGGGTCACTCGCCGAGCGAGAGATTACGGGCGGGGTTGGGCTCGCCGTCGCCGAGGATCCGCGTCCCGACGCGGCGAACTGCGCGTCGCGCCCGACGTCGTTTCGTTACTACTTCTTGCCCCTCATGTACGGTCTGATTCCCGTAGTCGGCGCGGACTTCTTCGCCCGCCAGCTCCCCAAGTTCTTTCAGCACGCGACGCGGATCGTGCCGGCGGTGGGCCACCTCTTCGGGGCGGGCTCGGTGACATCGTCGCTCTACAACGTGCGACTCCTCGCGAACCCCACGATCGTCGCCGTTCAGGTTGCGGTAGTCGGCCTCGGGGCGATTGCCTCGATGTGGGCTAGCTGGAAGATTTCGGGGCGAGAGCTGGTGGCCATATCGCGCCACCCAGTCGCGGCGCGGTTGATCGCCCTCGCCCTGCCCCTCGCCTGCGGCGTAGTCGCCGCGTCGTTCTACGTCGCGATGCACGCGGCCGCGTAAGGGGGAGAGATGACTACGACATTGCCCGACGTCAACGAATCGCTCGTGGGCTCCGCGCCGCGGGTCACCGTGTTAAGTGACCGCTGCGCGGGCTGTCAGGAGTGCCTGGTGCGCTGTCCGACGGGCGCTTTGACGATGGACCTCAATAGTTGGACCGTCGTGGCCGATAACGCGCGCTGCGTCGGCTGTCGCCAGTGCGTCAGGACCTGTCCCTTCGCGGCCATCGACGTCGTCGGCGCACCGGTCGTCGCGGTTCGGGTGGAACTGACGCAACGGCGACCGGAGACACTCGCCGCTAACGTCGACGAGACCCACCTCGGGTTCACCAACTGGTCCGACGCACTGGCCGAAGCCGAACGTTGCCTCAACTGTCCCGACCCGACGTGCGTACGGGGTTGCCCGGCGCACAACGACATCCCCTCGTTCATCGCCGCTTTGCGCGAGGGCGATCTCGACGAAGCCCACCGGGTTCTGCGCCGCACTAGCTTTCTGCCCGACGTGTGCGCCCGCGTCTGTGACCAAGCGCTTCAGTGCGAAGGGGCCTGTACCTGGTCGTTGGCGGGGGCGGCGCCGGTGGCGATTGGCGCGTTGGAGCGCTTCGTCACCGACAACGCCCCTGTGCCCCCCGTGGAGGTGGTGAGCGTTCGAGGGGGACCGTCGGTGGCGGTGGTCGGTTCGGGGCCGGCGGCGCTGGGCGCCGCTCACGAACTAGTGAGCGCGGGCGCCACGGTTACCGTCTTCGAGCGAGACGATGAGCCGGGGGGGCTACTCAACTGGGGGATACCGAACTTCACGCTGCCACGGCCCGTCGCGCAGCGTCCGTGGCACCAACTCATCGCCGCGGGTGTTCAAGTCGTCGGCGGCCACGAGGTCACCGCGGGTGAACTCGACGAACTGCGCAGCCGCTACGACGCCGTCATCTTGGCTCACGGGGCCGGTGGGGCGATGCGCGTCGCGGTACCGGGCTCGGACCTCGGGGGCGTCGTCGACGCGACGACGTTCCTGCACGAAGCCCGCAGCGCACTCGCGCGAGAGCGAGCGTGCCCCCTTCTTTCGTCACGCGCGACGAAGGCCCCGCCCTTCGTACTGGTCCTGGGGGCGGGAAACACCGCCATGGACGTGGCGCGTCTCGCCCGGCGCCTGGGCGCGGACGTCTCTTGCGTCGACTGGATGGATCGCCGCTGGGCCCCGGTGCGACCCGACGAGCTCGACGAAGCCGTCGCCGAGGGGGTGGAGGTTCAGTTCACGAGAACGTTGACCCGACTAGAGGGGGAGAGTGGTTGGGTCGCTCGCGCCTTTTTGGCGACGACCACTCAGCCGAGCGCGCTGCGCTCGCCGCAGATCGTCCCCGACGCGACGATCGAGGTGGCGGTCGACCTCGTCGTTATGGCGATGGGCTATCGAATTGAACCGACGTTTCCCGGAGTCGCCCCGGTCGTACCGGTCGCGCGGCCCCTGCCCGCGTACCTCGACCGGAGATTCGTGGCCAGTGGTCTCGCGGCGGCCGGCACGCCCGAACACGCCCGGGGTCGCCCGATCGCGCAACTCTCCCTCACGCGCGACGTCGGCCAAAGGATTGCCGAGCGGGGAACCCTAGCGGGGGTCTACGTCGTCGGCGACGCGCTAGTTGGCCCGTCGAGTGTCGTAGAGGCGATGGCCCAGGGTCGTAGCGTCGCGCGGGCGATTCTGCGTCACGGTACCAGCTAACTAGGCGCGACTCATTGGAAGTTCGTGGGTTCGTCCCCGGCGAAGGTTCTAGCGCGGTGGCGCGCGGTACCATTCGGTCATGACCCGGTCGAGGGCGTTTCTCACGTTCGCTCTCACGGCTGGTGTCTTAGTGGTGCCCGCCGTCGCGCGGCCCCTCGCCGCGTCTTCGGCCACCACCACGAGTACGTACGTTCTATTCGTGGGCCACGGCGTCGCCGTAGTCGCCACGAACGACCTCAACACTGGGTGTAGTTCCGTCTATATCTCGACGAATACGACGACGTGGCGCAACGTCACGCCACCGCTGAAGGGTTCCGCGGCTACCTCGAAGGGGCAGTGCCTCTACTTCTGGAGTAGCGCTTCGTTCGTTTCCCCCCTGGATGGGTGGCTCCTGGCCAGGAACGGCGGCAGCACCGAGACGATACTGCGCCACACCCTGAACGGCGGGAGAACCTGGACGACGCAACCGGGCGGCGACACCGGCAGTAACGGCGGCGCACAGACCATCACGTTCCTGAGCGTCGCGCTGGGCTGGCGCCAACAGTTCGGCGTGGGTTCGAACGGCAATTTCTCACTAGAGCGAACCCGTAACGCGGGGGCAACTTGGACGACGATCTCGCGTGACCCACGGGGCGCGTGCGTTTTCGCTAACGACGTCTTCGCTACCGCTACTAGGGGATTCGCCACCGTCGACCCCTCGCCGTCGAGCAACGCGACGCACCTGTGGCGAACTAGTGACGGCGGCGCGAGCTGGTCGGTAATGAGGTTGACCGCGCCCGCGACGATCGCCTCGGGTGCGCTCGGTCTCTACGGTCGACCCGTCTTCGCGCGACGACGCGGCGCGATGCCCGTCGATTACCCCGTCGCGGGCGGTCAACGTGTTTACTTTTACGCGACCACC
>JAKBAB010000093.1 GCA_021815645.1 Actinomycetes bacterium | reverse complement strand
CTGATGAGAACGCTCTCGAGTCCGCGCACTTCGCCGTGCGGGGCTGTCCCCGACAGGCGCTAGCGATACTGCGAGTGAGTGACGAGTCGTAACGGTTCGACCACGGCGCCAGCGGCCAACCGCCAACGTTAGTTATCCGTTCCGTAAGAGACGGCCGTAGCTACGGCCCCGTCGCCGCCTCCGTCTTCACCACGGGCGCCGGGGAGAACCCCGATCGTCGCGGCCGCGGTCGCATTCGTCGGCGACGCGACGACGAAAACGCGCTCACCGAGGGTCAACTGCGCGGTCGTGGCTCGGGTCTTTCCCACCATCACGACCGTCGAGGGGTCGAGGGAGTACGTCGTGGCCACTCCCGCCGCGCTCGTTACCGTGATGAACCGCGGAGAGAGCTGCGTCACCGTACTGGGCGAAACCCTCGAGGTCGCGCTCGAGGTGGCGGAGCTCGGGTTCGCGCCGCTCGCGACGGGTGCGGTCGTCGCCGCCGACGTCGCGGGAGTCGCAGCGTGATGCAGCAGCGCACTAGATAGCGCCACACCACCCGTCATCGCGGCGACGACTAAAACTCCGTTGATGCCCGCTCGCTTGATCAGTTTAAATTTGGAGATTCGATACACGGCGACACCTTCTTCCTCATAGCGGGCCGAGACAAGCGGCTCACTGCAGTATCTCGGTTGAACCTTAGAGGGGCGTGGGGGCCAACTAAGAGTCCACTAATCCTTCGCACCGACGCCGGGGACGCACTCGTGTTTGGAACTGCTGCCGGTTTAGACACCCCTGGACCGTAACTGGTCAGGCCGCGATGTTTTGGTAGCGGATCCATGCGCTTTCTTCGTCGTATAGGCAGGCTCGTTCGAGGCAGATATGCAGGATTCCCACCCACCGATTGGCCACCCGAAGGATTGCCGTTCGATGCGTCTTGTCACGGCTCCTAAGTTCGTCGTAGTAGCGCCGAGCTCCGGGTGAAGTGTTCAGCGGGCAAAAGGCCAATTGAAGGAGCGCGTCGGCGGGACGCTTGTTTCTCACGTGGCGCGCCAATACCGCTCGCGACTTTCCCGAGGTTCTGGCGATCGGCGACGTCCCTGCGTAATTCCTGCGAGACTTGGCGCCGCCGTGGCGGTTCGGATCACCTCCGAACTCGCCCCCCTGACCGCCTACCCAGGGCGAGATACTCGCTGAGGAATCTCATTTTATTATGGCGAGACAAATTTTTCCAAGGGCCAATGACCGCAATCAACTCCGCCCAGGCGGGTTCACGTGACCAAAACGGTGACGGGCACGACCACAGCGACCCGGCGACTCGACCAACGAGACTGCGGAGACCCGAATTATTGTTCAGTCCAAGTGCCAGTGAAAGTCGTTGTTGGTTTTACTGCGCGGAACCAGGTCATAGCGGGAGATCGGGACCCGTGGCTACCCAATTCGACTGGATGGTCCGAGGTTCCCACGGGTCAGCCCTTATCTAGGGTGCTAAGCCGGGTCAAGCCGCTCACCGACCTCCCGCATGCCGTAGCGCTCGACGAGCACGGTGAGAATCTCCGCGGGCGACTGGGGCGGACCGTATCGACCACGACGATCCGACACATCTGTCCGAGCGCCCGCTGCGCAGCCAGGGGATCGATCGAGACGGTAGGGGCCGCGAACTCGGCCGGTGAGACGACGCCAATTTGAGCTGGGACACGAGCGCGAGGAAAGTCTCTCAGGTTCGAGGTGTCGACCAGCGCCGCGAACACTCAAGCGCTCTGGCGTCTCCGGGCGGCGACCTTACGCCGAGCCTGTCGCACCGTGGCCAGCATCTCCTCGACGTCACCTTCCTCGTCGAGGGGCACGGCCATAGCGTCGAGCGCCGCGTACTGCTCGCGGCGACGGCGCTCACGGAAACTCAGGACGTCGCGCAACAGCAGTCGGCGGTGCTTGCCGACGTGTTCGAAGGGGATCTGCCCGGCGTCGAGTAGCCGGATCAGAGTGGGTCGGCTCATCCCGAGGATCTCGGCGGCCTGCTGAGTGGTCACCACCTGAGTCTGTGGCGTCACGGTCACGGCCAGTCCTTGGCTCATGGCCTCGACGACCTGACGCAGGAGCCGGTAGACCTCGTCTGGCAGAGGCACTAGCTCTCCGTCGGCACCGAGCAACAGGTGCTCGCGACGTGATGGAGTGTCGTGATGCTTCAACACACGCAGAAAATGGGCGACTGACTCGATGCCGGCCACGTCTTCTCGAGGTAGATAGGTCTTCTCGCGCAGGTCCGATTCGGGCATTATGCACCTCCTTATTCGCTCAATTCGCACATGTTTACGTTTTATACGATACCAGTGACAGCACCGGTTCGGGGGTAGGCGGCACTCGCCAAGCCGGTTTCCCATTTATCTCGCTGCGGCGAGCAACGCACCTAATGAGGGGCCTTGAATGACTCCGTCGGAGGGCGAAACCTTGTCTGGTTTCGTTGACGGGACGCGCCACTAGGACGCCGCTGAAACTGCCGCACTCTCCGCGTTTTACCCACGCCAATCACTTCGCCAATCTCGCCGTGGCCCACTAAGCCCTGGGGTACGAAAAAAACGTTCGTCCGCCACTTCGCGCCTTTGGACCAGCGGGCTTAGGGCGACGGAGTGCTTTCGTCAGTCGCTACTCGAGTAGTCCGAGTGCGACGTGTTCGCCGTTTTCCATTCGCGTGATGGATAGGAAATAATTCTTGGCGAGGTAGTAGTGACGGTACGGGCAATGAGCCACGATGCGCCGCGCTTCGGGGTTCGGGCCTTGGCTCTGCGATGATCGAGTCATTCACGCGAGATACTGGCCCCGGCGTTGAGCGTGGGCGTCTCGTAGCGACCTCTGGAATCGTGAAGCCGGTTTGGCAGTGGGTCCGGGGGGTGCGTACGCCGTGCACCTCGCGAGAGCCCGAGGGGGGTCGGTAGCCAAGCCAGCAGACTTTGGTCGGCCAAGCCGCCTCTGAATACCGGGCCAAGGCCCTCGTCAACCCTCCCTGCAAGGTGATTGAGTGCGACGAGATCTGGTCGTTCTGCTACTCCGAGGAAAAGAACATTCCTGAGGACAAGCAGGGCGAATACGGCTTCGCAGAAGTGTGGACGTGGTCTGCCATTGACACTGACTACAAACTCGTCCCTACGTGGCTCGTCGGTGAGCGCACGCTGTCCGATGCCTACGTGTTCTTGTCTGACCTCAAGAGCCGTCTCAAGGACTCCAGGACTCAGTTGACGACTGATGGTCTTCGGAAATACCTGACGGTCTTGAATGTCCTCTGGGCTAATGACATCGACTTTGCGATGCCCCACAAGATATACGGCTCCGGGAAGCAGGGGCAGGGCCCCGACACCAACTACGGCCCCGCCATCCGCACTGGCATCGGCATTCGGGTGATCTCGGACCACCCTGACATGAACCGCGTCTCGACCCCTTACGTGGAGCGCCAGAACCTAACGATGCAGATGGGAATGCGTTGCTTCACGCGCTTGACCAACGGATTCTCAAAGAAGATGGAGTTTCACGCTCACGCCGTCAACCAGAACTTCATGTCCTACAATTTCGCCCGTACTCGTCAGAATCTGAGGGTCAACAATGCGGACGGTACCTTCACCAAGCGAACGCCCGCAACGGCGGCGGGCATCGCTGATCACGTTTGGACAAGGTGGGAGATGGCGGAATTGTTGGACTAACTCTCGCTCAGGCGCTTTCTCAGTCGAGCGATCTCATCGTCCGATGGGGGAGCAACTACCTTCACTCGGTAAGAGGTGCCGTGGAAAGGGGCTGGGCGATATCGCATGCCAGTCGGCATCGTAGGTCTTAGTAGACCAACTGTGAAGTTCGTAGGCATCGGATTAGACATGGTCAATTCCTTTGTTAGCCGTCAACGGATGGCGGTATCAGGGGCGGCTGGTCTTTCAACCGTTCAATTGTACCGTAGTGGCTTTCGTATTGCGCTAGCGCCTGAGCAATTTGAACCCCTGCGTAGACGGCCATACCTGGAGTGATCTTTACGCGGGCCACAATCTGCTGCGGGACCACCAATATTGCCTTCCCGTCTCCTCCCGTCGCGACTTCTGGGGGGAGATTCACAAAAAAATCAAGCGTCATGTCGGTCTCGACCCACCACACATTGAAACCATTCGCGTAGACGCCCTGTGCCAAGTCCTCTGGGACTCTAATCTCCTGCGTGATCTCTGGCTGCTCGTCTGACATCCTGAAAGTGTTGTCGCCTAGCCTGGGCCTGTCAAGTAGGCCCAGAAAAGTAACAAAATCCCGCCTTTTCAAACTGGGCCACTACCGGGCGGCGTGTACTCGAGTGAGCCGAATTAACTCGACACTAGGCCGAGGCCGACGACTTCGTCACGTTCCGAGGCCAACTCGTCGGTGGTCACACGAATTCGTTCGCGCGCGAACTCGTCGAGGACGAAGTTCTCCTTCACTACCCACGCGCCGGCGCCGTCCACGACGACGGGCATGCCGATCGTGAGACCCTCGGGCAGCCCGTACTCCCCGCGACTGGTGACCGCCACCGAGACGCAGTCGTCGGGCGCGGTTTCGTTCACCAACCCCGCGACCGTGTCGATGGCCGCGTTCGCGGCCGACGCGGCCGACGAGAGTCCCCTGGCGTCGATAATCGCCGCGCCGCGCTTTTGCACGGTCGTGATGAAATCTCCGCGCAGCCAGTTCTCGTCGCCGATGACTTCGCTCGCGCTCTTTCCGGCGATCGTCGCGTTTGCGAAGTCGGGAAACTGCGTCGAGGAGTGATTGCCCCAAATCGCCAGATTCTTTACGTCGCCGACCCCGACGTGGGCCCGCTGAGCCAGTTGGGATTCGGCGCGATTCTGATCGAGACGAGTCATGGCGAACCAGCGATCGGCCGGTACTTCGGGAGCGCTCGAGCGCGCGATGAGGCAGTTGGTGTTACAGGGGTTACCCACCACGAGCACCCGCACGTCACTGGCGCCGTACTCGGCGACGGCTCGTCCCTGGGGTTGGAATATTCCGCCGTTCACCTTGAGTAGGTCGCCGCGCTCCATGCCGGCCTTACGGGGAATAGAGCCGACCAGCAGCGCCCAGTTAGCGCCGGCGAAGGCGACGGCGAGGTCACTCGTGGCTTCGACGTTGCGCAGCAAAGGAAAGGCGCAGTCGTCGAGTTCCATTACGACGCCCTCGAGGCTCTTCATAGCGGGCTCGATTTCGAGGAGCCGGAGCGATATCGGAGTCGTCGGCCCGAAGATGGCCCCCGACGCGATTCGAAAAAGCAGGGAGTAACCGATCTGACCGGCAGCGCCGGTGACCGTGATCTGAATGGGCGTCGTCACGTTAGCCACCTAGAGTCGGTCGACGATCGCCGAAGCGAACTCGGAACACTTCACTTCGGTCGCGCCGTCCATGAGGCGCGCGAAGTCGTAGGTCACGATCTTGTCTGCGATCGTCGTCTCTAGGGCCCGCACGATGTCGTCGGCCGCGCCCTGCCACCCGAGGTGTTCGAACATCAGCACCCCCGAGAGCAACACGGAGCCGGGATTGACTTTGTCGAGTCCGGCGTACTTCGGTGCGGTGCCGTGCGTGGCTTCGAAGATGCCGTGTCCGGTGACGTAGTTGATGTTGGCCCCGGGGGCAATGCCGATCCCGCCGACTTGGGCGGCGAGCGCGTCGGAGAGGTAGTCGCCGTTGAGGTTGGTCGTCGCGATGACGTCAAACTCTCGCGGACGGGTCAGCACCTGTTGCAGGGCGATGTCGGCGATCACGTCCTTCACGAGGATTCGCGAACCGCTCTCGCCCCCGCAGTCGTCCCAGCCCACCGCCACGTCGTCGAACTCTTCCTTCACCAGTTGGTAGCCCCACTTCATGAAGGCCCCCTCGGTGTACTTTTGGATGTTGCCCTTGTGCACGAGGGTGACCGAGTCGCGGCCCTTGGTCTTGGCGTAGTTGATCGCCGCGCGAATCAGTCGCTTCGAGCCAAACACGGAGATCGGCTTAAGCCCGAGGCCGCTCATCTCGCGCACCTGCCAACCGAAGGCGTCCAGGACGAAGCGGCGCAGCTTTTCCGCCTCGGGGGTCCCGGCCTCGAGCTCTAAGCCCGCGTAGACGTCTTCGGTATTTTCGCGAAAGATCACCATGTCGACGTCCTCGGGTCGCTTGACCGGCGAGGGCACGCCGCGAAACCACCTAACCGGTCGCAGGCAGACGTAGAGGTCGAGAATTTGGCGAAGCGCCACGTTGAGGGAGCGGAACCCACCACCGATCGGTGTCGTGAGGGGCCCCTTGATGCCGATGAGGTGGTCGCGAAAGGCCGTAACCGTCTCTTCGGGCAGCCAGTCGCCCGTCTCGTCGAAGGCCTTTTGACCGGCCAGGACCTCTTTCCACGCGATGACCTTGTCGTACTTCGCGGCGGCCGCGTCGAGCACCAGTTGGGCGGCCGGCCAGATGTCGACCCCGGTGCCGTCGCCGCCGATATAGGGAATGATGGGGTTGTCCGGTACGAGCAGGACACCGTCGGGACTCATCGTGATTTTCTCAGCCATTGG
>JAKBAB010000092.1 GCA_021815645.1 Actinomycetes bacterium | reverse complement strand
GGATCGCCAGGCCGACCGCCGTTCCCACTATCGCCGACTCCGCTAGAGGGGCGTCGATCACCCGGTCCTCGCCGAAGTCCTTCTGCAGTCCGTCGGTGACGCGAAAGACGCCGCCGAGCTTGCCCACGTCCTCGCCCATAATAAGGACCTTGGGGTCGCGCTCCATCGCGCGACGCAGTCCCTCGTTCAGGGCCCGGGCCATCGTCATCGTCTCCACTAGTGACCCCCACTTACACCGAGATCCACGAGCTCGCGGCGGCCCTCGTCGATGAGGGGGTGCGCCTCCGCGTAGACGTGATCAAACATGGTGATCGGGTCCGGTCGGTCCATGGCCAGCACGTCCACGCGCAGCTGGGACGCCAACTCGTCGGCCTCCGCGGCGACGGCGTCGAAGGTGGGGCCCGTCACGCGGTACTCGCGCACGAGCAACGACTTCACCCGCTCGATCGGGTCGCGGTGCTTCCACACCTCCACCTCGGCGTCGACGCGATAACGCGTCGGGTCATCGGACGTGGTGTGCGCCCCCATGCGATAGGTGTGGGCCTCGATGAGCGTCGGTCCGGCGCCGGCGCGCGCGTGCTCGAGGGCCCGGCGCGTCACTTCGTAGACCGCCAGCACGTCGTTGCCGTCCACGCGAACCCCCGGAAACCCGAATCCCTGGGCTCGGTGATAGAGGGGAATCTTCGACTGGGTCGACATTGGCGTCGATATTCCCCACTGGTTGTTCTGGCAGAAAAAGACGACGGGCGCGTTGAACGACGCCGCCCAAACGAACGACTCCAGGACGTCACCTTGACTGGAGGCACCGTCGCCGAAGAAGGTGAGGACCGCCTCGTCGGCACCGTCGCGCTGGACGCCCATGGCGTAGCCCACGGCGTGTAAGACCTGGTTGCCGAGCACCACCGCCGGCACGGAGTGGCGGTACTTTTGGGGATCCCACCCACCGGTGGACACGGCGCGAAAGAGGCGCAACATGTCGGCCGGCGGGACGCCGCGACACCACGCGACCCCGTGCTCGCGGTAGGTCGGGAACGTGAAGTCGCGCGGCGCCAGTGCCCGACCCGCGCCAATCTGGCTGGCCTCTTGGCCCTGGACCGGCGCCCACAGGGCCAGTTGACCCTGACGTTGGAGCGAGGTCGACTCGTTACAGAGCCTGCGCACGATCACCATGTCTCGGTACAGTCCCAGAATCTCGTCGCCGTTGAGCGTGCAGGCGTAATCGGGCCGCTCCACCGGCTCCCCTTCGGGGGTGAGTAATTGGACTAACTCTTCGTCGATCATCGACACTCCTTAGATCACGACGCGACGAGCGCGGCCCCGGGGCAACCTTACTCGCGCCTCTCCTACCATTACGGAGTGGCTCGGCTCTTCGTGGACTTGACGCCACTGCGGACGAACAAGAACTTCCGCCGGCTCTTCGCCGGCCAGTTCGTCTCGCTACTAGGCAGTAACTTGACCCTCGTCGCCGTCGCGTACCAGGTATACCACCTCACTCAGTCCAGTCTGTGGGTGGGGATCGTCGGCTTTCTCCAACTGCCGCCGCTCATCGTCGGCTCCCTCTGGGGGGGAGCCCTCGGCGACCGCTTCGATCGACGGACGCTCATCATCTGGTTCTCCCTCGCCCTCGGGGTGCTCAGCGCCGTCCTCGGCGCGAACGCGCGACTGGCTCACCCCTACTTCGCCGTACTCGTCGTCACCCCGGCGCTCGCGGCCGGGCTAGCCGGTGTCGTGGGGCCGTTGCGCACGGCGGCGATCGCGACGATGGTCGCCCCCGACGAACTGGTCGCGGCGTACTCACTCAATCAAGTCATCATCAACGCCGGCGCGGTCGTCGGTCCGGGAGTGGCCGGACTACTCATCGCGGGCGTCGGACTCGCGCCGTGCTACTTCCTCGACGGCGTAAGCTTCTTCGCCCTCGTCGCCGCGACTTGGTTCATGGATCCCCTACCGCCCGTGAGGTCCGAGACCCCCGAACGGCTCTGGCGCGCGGTGCGCGACGGATTCGCCTACGTGCGCGCGAACGCCGTCGTGCAGGCCGTCTACTGGGTGGACCTCAACGCGATGGTCTTTGGGCTACCCCGGGCCCTCTTTCCCGCGGTCACCGAGCACGTCTACCACGCCGGGCCCGCGGTGCTCGGACTACTCTCGGCGGCGCCGGGGGTTGGCGCCTTGGCGATGGCGCTCGCGACCGGGTGGATGGACCGCGTTAAGCGCCGGGGGAGACTGGTTATCCTCGTCGTGCTGGCCTGGGGCGTCGCGATGGCGCTGTTCGGACTCGTGCCCACGCTGTGGGTCGGGCTAGTGTGCCTCGCCGTCGCCGGAGCGATGGACGTGATCTCCGCCGTTCTACGCATGACGATTCTCCAGACGTCGATCAGCGACGTCTACCGCAGCCGCATCTCTTCGATTCAGATGGCCGTCGTCACCGGTGGGCCGCGCCTCGGCGACCTGGAGTCGGGCGCGGTCGCCTCGTGGACGTCGACCGAGTTCTCAATCGTCTCGGGGGGTGTGATGTGCGTGATCGGCGTGCTCGCCCTCATCCGCTGGCGCCCCCACCTATGGCGCGAGCGCTCCGCCGACGGATCGTGAGTTCGCCGGTCGCGCTCGCGCGCGCGACGTTGGCCAGTTGCCCGCAGGCGGCCGCGATGGAGCGACCCCGAGTGTCGCGAACCGTGACGTTAACCCCGAGCCGGCGTAGGGCGTCGCGACACTCGCGCACCCGCGCCGGCGTCGAGCCGCGCACTAAGTAGCCCGGGGTCGGGTTGAGGGGGATGAGGTTCACGTGGGCCCCCAGCGGCGCGACGTAGTCGGCCAGTTCGCCCATCGCGCGCTCCGTGTCGTTCACTCCGTCGATGAGGGCCCACTCAAAACTGAGGCGACGACCGGTCAGCTCGACCCACGTCGCGCAGGCCCGGCCAAGGCGCTCGAGGGGGTAGCGGCGATTCAGGGGAATGAGCTCGCTGCGGGTGTCGTCGTTGGCCGCGTGGAGGGACACGGCCAAGGTAATCGCCAGCCCCTCTCGCGCCAAACGCTCGATCGCCGGAGCCACGCCCACGCTCGAGACGGTGAGGTGGCGCGCCGACAGGCCGAGGTACTCGTTCAGCCGCCGCAGGACCGTGACGGTCACCGCGTAGTTGGCGAGGGGCTCACCCATGCCCATAAAGACGACGTTGCTCAGCCGCGTTGGCGCCGCGGCGCGGGCGGCGAACAGGACCTGCTCGATCACCTCCCCGACGGCCAACTGGCGGGCGAAACCGGCCTGACCGGTCGCGCAGAAAGTACAGCCCATCGCGCACCCGGCCTGCGACGAGACGCAGACCGTCACGCGGTCGCGGTAGTGCATGAGTACGGTCTCGATGGTCGCTCCGTCACCGAGGGCGAAGACCCACTTGCGCGTGGACCCGTGGTCACTCGCCACCTCACTCACCACGCGCAGGGCCTCGGGGAACTGTTTCACCAATCGGGCCCGTACGGCGGCCGGGAGAGTCGTCACGTCGTCGAGGCGCCGCGCCTCCGCCCAGAGACCGCGCCACAGTTGGTCGACCCGGTACCGGGGCTCCCCGACCAGCCGCTCGCCCACCTCGTCGCGAGTCAGTTCGTAGATTGAACCCACGACCGCAGGTTAGGCGAGGACCGTCGCGCCGACCCCGCCGAGTTTTCTTAGTCGATTCTTCAGCGAACCATGGGTCCCCCTTCACCTTCTTCGCGAGGCTGACGACTGTCGAAAGGAGTCCAACGTGGGTAGCGACACCGTGGTCATCGTTCTCACCACCGTCATCGTCTCTTTGAGCGTCGCGCTCGGAATCGGACTACCGATGGTGGCCCTGCACCTCGAACTACTCGACCGACGTGAACGGCGTTACCAACGTGAGCTGGTGACCCAACGCGAACTATTGGCCGAACGTGAAGCGACGATCGCGGCCTATCGGCAACTAGCCCACGAGTGGCCCGCCGTGGCGCTCCGGGTCCGAGAGAGCCTTCCCAACGCGTTAACCCCGCCGGCGGCGGTCGCCAACTCTGCTTGACTCTCTACAGTGGCCCGCCGGGTCGCGGGGAGGAGCACCATGGAACTACAAGGAACGTCGGCGATCGTCACGGGCGGGGCCTCGGGCCTCGGTGAAGCGACCGCGCGGGCCCTGGGCGCGCGCGGCGTGCACGTAGTGGTGGCCGACCTCAATGACGACGAAGGGGGGCGCGTCGCGCAAGAGATCGGCGGCACTTACGCGCACTGCGACGTCACGAACTCCGACCAGGTCATCGCGGCCCTCGACGCGGCCGTGGCGCACGCACCCCTGTGGAGCGCGGTGAACTGCGCCGGGATCGGCTGGGCGACGCGCACTATCGGTAAGGACGGCGAGTACGCTTCGGCCCACGACCTCGAGACCTTTCGCCGGGTCATCGAGATCAACCTCATCGGTACGTTCAACGTCTGTCGGCTCGCGGCCACGGCCATGAGTCACAACCGCCCCGACGGCGACGGAATGCGGGGCGCCATCGTCAACACCGCGTCGGTCGCGGCCGAGGACGGCCAGATCGGACAGGTGGCCTACTCCTCTTCCAAGGGTGGAATCGTCGGTCTGACCCTGCCGCTCGCGCGCGACATCGCCCCCATTGGCGTAAGGGCCAACTGCATTCTGCCCGGACTCATCGATACGCCCATCTACGGCAGCGGCCCCCAGTCCGACGAATTCAAGGCCCGACTCGGGGCCGGGGTCTTATTTCCCAAACGGCTCGGCCACGCCAGCGAATTCGCGTCGCTGGCGGTGGAACTGCTGACGAACAGCTACGTAAACGCCGAATCGATACGTATCGACGCGGGCATTCGCATGCAGCCGAAGTAGCGGGGCGCCGCGCGGTCGCGGCGCCACGTACCCTAGGAACGTGAGTTGGGTCGACCTCGTCATTATCGTCGTAGCGATTCTGGGCGCCCTGCACGGTCGGGCGGTCGGGGCGGTACGCCAAGTCGCCGCCTACGTCGGGCTTGCCGCCGGCTTCTACGTGGGGACCCGGATCGCCCCGGCGGTGTCGAGTCACGTGGCCCAAGCCTCGTGGCGCCCCGGCGCGGCGCTAGCGACGATTCTCGTCGCCGCACTGCTCGGCGACCTGGTCTTCAGCATCCTCGCTTCCTTCGTCGCTAAGGCGTTACGCGTGGTAATGCTCGGTCTGCTCGATGCGGTCGCCGGCGCCGTCATCGGCGTTCTCGGGGCCCTCGTCGGTTGTTGGCTCGTGGCGGGGCTCCTCGCCTCGACGACGTGGACTCCGGTCGCCAGTGCCGTGCAGAGTTCGCGAATTCTTAGGGCGATGGACCAGGTGATGCCACCTCTGCCCGCCATTGAGGCCCGAGTGCAGGCGCTACTTCGAAACGACAACTTCCCGAACATCTTCGCCAACGTCATCGCGCCGTCGCTCTCTCCGCCGGTCAACCCCAACCGACTCGGGCCCCTCGTCGCCAACCAACGCGCGCCGAGCGACGTCGTCAAAGTCCTCGCCGACGGGGGCTGCGCCACGGGCAGCGAGGGAACGGGCTTTTACGTCGGCCCCCACGAAGTCGTAACGAACGCCCACGTCGTCGCCGGTCACACCCTCGTCACGGTGGGCGGTGCCCTGGCCCACGTCGCCCTCTACGACGCGCGCAACGACCTCGCGGTGCTACGCGTCGTGTCCCCAAGTGAGCCCGCGCTCGCCCTCACGACGCGAACTCCCCACACCGGAGCGGCCGTACGGGTGATCGGCTTTCCCCTCAATCAGACCCGCACCCTCGCGCCGGGTTACTTCGAGGGCACCCTCAACGTCACCGGACGCGACATCTACGACCAGGACCTCGCTACTCGCCCCATCCTCTCTCTCGAAGTGAACATCAACCCGGGAAACTCCGGGAGCCCCGTACTCTTTCACGGCGCCGTCATCGGGATCGTCGAGTCGAAGTCCACGAGCTACGCCGCCACGGCCTACGCAATACCCTCGAGCGTGATCGCGCAGGACTTGGCGCGCACCAACTTAAGTGCCACCGCGTCCACCGAGAGCTGTCTTCCCTAGTCGCGGACCCTCCCAGTGTCGTAGTGAGCTGAGCTCCACGCCGGACGACGCGAGAGTCGCGTCGACCCCGTGACGACCTCGCCCAGATCGTCACTGGGGTACGGATACCTTGGTCCACACCTCTCCCCCGTTGGACGTTCGCACCAGAGAAGTAGAAGAAGTAGATCCGTTCATTTGGCAGATCGCCAGCGCGTCAGTTGAGTCGACGAAGTCAAGATAGTTGGTCGACGTACAGGCGAGATTACCGACGGCGCGCATCGTCTTTCCCGAGTTAGTGATCCGGTAGAGATCCTTGGACCCTTTGGAGTAGGGCCCGAAGTCCAGGTAAGCGAGCGAGCTCGACACGGGATCAAAAGTTCCCCCGCCGGTGCCGGCGAACGCGTAACGAGATATGTTTCTCCACTTCACGCCCGCGTCGCCCGAGTAGAAAAAAGAGACGAGCATGCCCGTCGGGCACTCCGCCCACAACACGGACGACGACGTGGGAGTCACCGCGCACGCGACGAC
>JAKBAB010000091.1 GCA_021815645.1 Actinomycetes bacterium | reverse complement strand
GCGAACTTTGCGCGACGTCTTCACTCCGACGACCCGTGAGGAGCCAACACTTGGCCACTTCACCGAGACCGCTGCGCCGTTCGCGCTCGGGCAACGACCCCAACACGTCCGCGTCGCACAGGACACCCAATGGTTGGTGAAACGCTCCGACCAGATTCTTGCCAGCGAGGAGATTCACTCCCGTCTTGCCCCCGATGGCGGCGTCTACTTGTCCCACGAGCGACGTCGGAACTAAAACGAGCGGAACTCCCCGAGCGTAGACGGCGGCCACGAATCCGGCCAAGTCAGTTACGGCGCCACCGCCCACCGCGACGACGACGTCGTCACGAGAGTGATGTCGTTCGCCGAGCCGTTCCAACAGATCTTCGGCGACGCGCACTCTCTTGGCGACTTCGCCGTCGGGTACGAGCTCGACGAACTGCTCGAGTCCGCTGTCCAAATCGAACCACGGCTGATCCGCTAACGCGGACGACGCAATGATGGTCGCGTTACGGGCGCGCGGCGCACGGCTCGCCACAAGTTGCTTCAATTCGTGGCGCACGCCGGGGCCGATGGAAACTTCGTAGCTCCGTTCGCCGAGTTCGACCGGAACTTTCATTGATTGGCGCTTGTCGCAACGCGACATATCTCGGTCACCACATCCTCAACTGAACTCGTCGCGTCCACCCGAGCGCACGAACACTCCTCGTACCACCGTTCGCGTTGCGCGCGCAATCGAGCGAGTCCCGCGGCGACGTCTCCGTCGAGCAGGGGACGCCCGCCCCCCTCGACGCGCGCGAGAAGTTCCACGTCGGGGCAGTCCAGCCAAATAGTGGGGGCCCGCTCGAGAAGTCGGCGGGCTTCGGGGAGGGTGACGACGCCGGCCCCCGTAGCGACCACGGCGTCACACTCCAGAGCGACCCGCAACGCATCGAGTTCCTCACTGCGAAAGGCGGCTTCGCCACGCTCTCGAATAAACCACTCGACGCCGTCACCGACACGCTCAGCGACCACCTCGTCGGTGTCAATCGCGGCGCAATGTAATCGCTCACCGAGCGCTCGCGCCACGGTTGACTTTCCCACTGCGGGCATTCCCACGAGTACGAGCCGCGCCACCGCTAGCTCGTAGGTGGGATCCACGGGGCGGAGGCGAGGTGACTGAGGTAACCCTCGTAGTTTCGCAGAAACTCCTCCACCGTGTCTCCCCCGAATTTGCGAAGAGCTTCACCCGCTAGCACCAGAGCCATCATCGTCTCGGCCACGACACCCATGGCGGGCACCGCCGTTACGTCCGTGCGCTCTTTGAACGACAGCGCCGGTTCACCCGTCGCGAGATCGACGGTCTCGAGCACTGGTCGGTTCAACGTAGCGAGCGGCTTCATCGCTACTTTGACAATTAGTGGCGCCCCCGAGGAGACACCTCCTTCGATTCCGCCGGCGTGGTCACTTCGCCGCACGAAGCCGCCACCGTGGCGGTGCTCCTCGTCGCGCGCGATGGCGTCGTGAGCGACACTGCCGCGCTGGCTCGCCTGACTCATTCCGTCGCCAATTTCGACGGCTTTCACGGCCTGGATGCTCATCATCGCTCCCGCGAGAAGTCCGTCGAGTTTACGATCCCAGTGCACGTAACTTCCCAGTCCCACGGGCACGCCGTAACCAATTACCTCCACGACGCCACCGAGCGAGTCGCCGACTTTCGCGGCCGCTTTGATCTCACTGATCATGGCCGACTCAATAGCGGGCTCGAAGCATCGTACTTCGCTCTCGTCGACCGCCTCCCCGTCACCGGGCCCCGGCCTTAATTCGCCCGAGCAGCACGCGGCCCCGATTCGAATAACGTGGCTGACCACCCTCACGCCCATCGTCGCGAGCAGTGACTTCGCGAGACTCCCGGCCACGACGCGGGCCGCCGTTTCTCGAGCGCTCGCGCGTTCGAGTACGTTGCGGGCGTCGTCGAAGCCGTACTTCTGCATACCGGCTAAGTCGGCGTGTCCCGGACGAGGTTTCGTCAGTCGCGTCGCGGGTTCCCCGGGGGTCGGTGACATCTCACTCTCCCACTTGGGCCATTCGCTGTTGCGAATCTCAATGGCGATCGGTGAACCGAGAGTTCGACCGTGGCGAATACCGCCGATGATTCGCAGCTCGTCGCGCTCAAAACGCATTCGCGGACCGCGCCCGTAGCCCAGCCGTCGGCGACTGAGTTCACCACTAATCTCCTCTTCGAGGACGACCAAACCGGCCGGAAGCCCCTCGACAATGACGCTGAGTGAAGGGCCGTGACTCTCCCCCGCGGTCAAAAAGCGCAACATCTTGTGATTCTAGGTGGTGCGCTTACTGAGCGGCGTAAAACGGATTCTCTCCCGACGCGTGGTCGGTGACGTCGAGGACCTGGGATAGCTCGGGTATGGCCTCGCGCAACATGGTTTCGATGCCCTGTGAGAGCGTCATTCGACTCATCGCGCAGCCCTGACAGCCCCCCGAAAGTTTTACGTACGCCGTCTTGGCCGATTCGTCGAGGGCGACCAAGTCGGCTCGTCCACCGTGGGCGGCGATCGCGGGATTTACCTGCTCGTCTAGCACTCGCAGCGCCACCACCGCCAGAGGACCGTCCACGCCGAAGGCGAGAATCTCGCTCGGTACCCCGGGACTGATCTCCTCGGGTGTCGGACTGTTGGGATTAACCAAAACGAGGCCACCTTCGCCCTCGCTGGCGAACTCCAGTCGACTTCCGCGGAGCCGGTCCACACTGGACGCCGGAATTACCACCGAGATCTCCCCGTCGCGGCCCACGGTTGCGTCCTCGGGCGCGAGGTTCAACTCTGAGAAGTAGAGGTCGTACGCGTAGCCTGAACCACGCGTTCCGGTCACCTCGACCCACAGCGCTAGTCCCTCGGTGGACTCTTCGCCCGCGAGGGCGTCGAGGACCACCTTTCGGGCTTCGTCCGTGAGGGTCAAGATGTCGAAGGTATCAACTGAACTCACGCAGCGAGTCTAGGGGTGACGCCGCGCTCTCCGGCGCCCACTAAGTTCTCACCGTGACCACTGTCCCCGCCGACGCCCACGAATGGGTCAGTTTCGCCGACCCTCGACGGGAGCGCACCTGGATGTTCGACGTCACCTTTCTGGAAAGCAATTGGACGTGCATCTTTAACGGTGGTTGCCAGGGGGTACTCACCGGTCCGACGCCCGAACTAGTCCAAGGATGTTGCAGTTACGGTGCGCACTTCGTAGACGAAAAGGATCAACGCCGGGTCGAAAAAGCCGCGAAACGCCTGAGCGCTGATCAGTGGCAGTTCAAGGCCAAAGGCAAAAACGGTACGACGCGGGTCAAGCGAAACGGAGAAATTGTTACGCGCTTAGTAAACGACGCGTGCATCTTCCTCAATCGCCCCGACTTCAAACGAGGTCCCGGTTGCGCCCTACACGTCATGGCGGTCGACAACGGCGAAAGCTACATCCCGTTAAAGCCCGAAGTCTGTTGGCAGCTTCCCTTGCGGCGAGTCGACGACGTCCAAGACGACGGACACGTCATTACGAGAATCTCCCAGTGGGACCGCCGTCACTGGGGCGCGGGCGGAGCCGAGTTCCACTGGTGGTGCACCGAGTCAGCGTCGGCGTTCGTGGGCAAAACTCGAGTCGTCGACTCTATGAAGGACGAACTCGTCGAAATGGTCGGAGAGGGAATTTACCGACGCCTGAGAGCGTTTCTCGATCAGCGCGCCCAGCAGCCGACCGCGACGCGACTAGCGCACCCCGTCGTGCGGCGGCGCGCCTAACCTTCGGCGGCTAACGGGTCGTCCTCGGTGTACGTCGGGCGCGGTAGGGATCCCAAAATCTCGTCGTATCGATCCTCTTCCGCCAGGCACCACTCCGCGTGAACGTCGTCGGGCGCCGCGCCGCATTCGGCGCACGTGGTGGCGCGGGGTCCCGTCGAACGTTTGAGTTCGCGAGCTTCGACGAAACGACGGTGGCGTCCCTTTTTCACGGCAACTCCTCACTGGCTGCGGGCCAAACGCTGGCGGCGACCGCGGTTCTCAAACCTTGAACCGAGTAGCCATACTACCAACTCGACCCCGCCGCGGAACCCGTATCATCGAAACGTGGGTGATACCTTCGATCCCGAGGCCATGGTTCTGCGCTTCCGAGAACGGGCCGACGCGGTCCGCCGACGAGGGCTGCCGCCCGTCGAGGGACCCGACCGTCAGCGATTTATCGACGCGGCCAAAATTGACTTTCAGGACTTCGCGATGTTGGGCGACGCCGTGGCGACTCTCGACGGGGGCGTGTTGCGACTGGAAATCGACTTACGTCCACCCGAGGGTTAAGGGAGCGACGCGCTCGCGACGCGCGCCGTCGCCTCGGAGAGTTTGGCGAGTCCCAGAGATAACTGCAGGAGCGCCCCGTCGCGCGCGGCGACGTTAGTCGCTCCGTAGCACCGACTCGCACCACGACCCAGGTCCGTGTAGGCCGCCGACAGCAGGGCGGTCGAAGTCGCGTCCGGAGTCGGCAGCGACGCGTTCGCCGTTTGCGTGTCAACGAATAGCACCTCACAGACCGTGTGGCGACTGGAACTCGCCATCGAGGTATTTCGCAACGCGGTCGCCGAATGTTGAGCGTCACCCACGAGGGTTTTCACCGACGAGAGGAATCCACTTTGGGCGACCCAGTTGGCGGTCGCGGTAGCGGCGTTGACGGAACCACACGCGGCGAGGAGAAGCCCCGCCACCAGCGCGGCGCCGACGGCGCGCGTCACGTCGCGACGATTAAGTGAAGAGATCTGCGCCCCCGCCGCACCACGAGGTATTTTCCGTGCAGGGCTCGCGACAGATTCACGGTGGTCGCTGCGTCGACGCGCTGGTTGTTGACGTACGCCCCACCTTGTTCGAGGAATCGTCGGGCCTCGCCCTTGGAGTTGGCGAGTGAACAGCGAACGAGGAGTTCCACGGGGTCAACCCCTCGCGCTAACTCATCCTTCGACCAATTCGACGAGGGCGCGTGCGCCACCACTTCGAGTAGCGTCGCTTCGTCCAATTCAGCGATGGTTTCGGAAAAGAGCGCCTCGCCCGCCCGCTCGGCGTTCTGGGCGGCGCTGGCGCCGTGAACTAACTCGACGACGGAGTTGGCGAGTGCGCGCTGCGCCCGACGTTCCTGGGGAGCGCTCCGGATGGCGTCATCTAGGGCGAGAATCTCTTCGTGGTCGAGAAAGGTGAAGTACCGAAGGAGCGTGGGGGTGACCGCGTCGTCGGAGTTCAAGAGATACTGGTGCAGGACGAACGGTGAAGTGCGCGCCGCGTCTAGCCAGATCTGCTCACCACTTTCGGACTTTCCAAACTTCGAGCCGTCGGCGCGCAAGAGCAGTGGTGATGTGATTCCCGCCCCCGCCGCGCCCGCGACCTTTCGCACGAGTTCGGTCCCCATCGTAATATTGCCCCACTGGTCCGACCCGCCGAGTTGCAACGTGCAATCGAAGTCGAGGTGCAAACGTAAAAAGTCGTACGCTTGCAATAACATGTAAGAGAACTCCGTGAAGGAGAGCCCCACGTCGTCGCGTTCAATACGACTCTTGACTGACTCCTTAGCGATCATCTGATTGACCGTGAAATGCTTGCCAACGTCGCGCAGGAATTCGGTTAGTCCCAATCCAACGAGCCAGTCGGCGTTATTAAGCAGTCTCGCGCGAGCGGCTCCGGCCCCGGGTGTGAAGTCCAAGAATCGGGTCAACTGCTCGCCGATACCCTCGACGTTGGCGTCGAGTTCCGCGCGAGTTAGAAAGGGCCGCTCACTGTCTTTGAAGCTGGGATCGCCGATGAGGCCCGTCCCCCCTCCGGCCAGCGCGATCGGGGCGTTTCCGGCGATTTGAAGGCGACGAAGGTTGAGCAGGGGCACCAGGTGCCCGAGGTGAAGTGACGACGCCGTCGGTTCGAACCCGGCGTAAACGGTCACCGTACCGTTTTCGAGTCGGTCAAATACCCCGTCGTCCGTGGTTTGGTGCAAGAGGCCCCGAAAGCGCCAGTCGTCGAGAACAGACATAGGCCATAGTCTACGGGCCACCAAATTCTACAAAAGGGTGTTGGACGCGGGGAAGTGAACTTGTAACCACAAAACAAAGCTGTGCCACCAGCCCGTCACCTCCGCGACTCCAATCGCGATCAACATGACGCCACCGATGATCCCAATAACTTTGGCGTGGCGACGCAACCACGACGACGCCGTAGCGGCCCATTCCGTGGCCAAAGCCGCAACCATGAAGGGTATTCCCAGCCCTAGGCAGTAAAAAAAGACCAGCACCGAACCGCGCAGCGCCGTCGCACCCGAAGACGAGGCGGCCAGGACCAAAATGGTCCCCAGGGTCGGTCCGATACAAGGGGTCCAGCCCAATCCGAAGGTGAAGCCGAGCGCGCCCGCCCCGAAAACGGACACGTTGGGCAGTCGGTGAAAACGTCGCTCCCGCTGGAGCCAAGCCGACGGCCACCACCCGGCGAAGAAGAGGCCGAGAAGAATTGTGAGCGAGCCAAAGATAATTTCGAACGTCCTTTGGTGCGCGCGCAACGACGCGCCCAACTGACCAAAGAGGGCACCGAGGCTGACGAAAAC
>JAKBAB010000090.1 GCA_021815645.1 Actinomycetes bacterium | reverse complement strand
GGAGCCAACCGGCGGTGAACGCCTTGGCCGTCTCTTCTGGCTTGTTCCAGTAACCGGCGACCACGCTCGGGCCCTTCACCCACAGTTCGCCGACGAAGTCGGGACTGACGGTTTCGCGGTGCGGGGGTTCCTCGCCCTCGTACCCTTCGGGGACGAGGGCGACGTCACACACCGGCACCACCGGCCCGCAGCTGTCGGGTCGCGTTACGTAGTCGTGGCCGATGTTAAAGCAGACCCCCGCCGAGGTCTCAGTCAGCCCGTAGCCGTTACCCGCTTCACCCCTGGGGAAGGAGTGGCCAATTCGTCGCACCAACTCCGGGGGGGCCGGCGCGCCACCGTAGGCGACACTGGTAACACTCGAAAGGTCGAACTGGGCGAAGTCGGGGTGGTCGAGTATCTGCATCGCGACGGTCGGGACACCGCCGATCGAAGTAACGCGCTCGCGCTCGATCAACTTAAGGGCGCGTCGGGCGTCGAAGTGGTGCATCATGACGAGCTTCGCCCCGGCGACTAGGGCACCCATCATGGTTACGAGACACCCGGTCGCGTGAAACAGTGGCACACTCAGGAGACTCGACGTCTGAACGGACCCTTCCGCCGCGGGCGCACCTTCGTCGGTGGGGGACGCCCGCAGGCTGTTGATCTGGCTGCGGAAGAAGAGATTCATGAGGTTGGTCGCCGCGTTCCGATGAGTACCGATCGCCCCCTTGGGGTGACCGGTCGTGCCCGAGGTGTAAAACATCGTGACTGGATCCTCCGGTGAGAAGACGTGTTCGGGGGGCGACGCGTCCTCGTCGAGGGGACCGACGAAATCGTTCCAGTCAAGGAGGGTCGCGGGACCGGTCACGTTCCCCAGACGCGCCGGACGTGTGGGATCGTCGCTAAAAACAACCACGGTCGTTAGGGCGGTGAGTTCCGCCAAGCGTGGACGAATTCGCTCGAGTCGCTCCTCGTCGACGAATACGACGCGGCTGGCGGAGTCGGTCAGTCCGTAGATGAGTTCGTCGGTCGTCCACCAAGCGTTGAGCGGCACGACAATGGCGCCACTCACGACCGCCCCCCAAAAGGCGGTCACCCACTCGGGCGAGTTCCGAGCGGCTACGCAAACCCTGTCGCCCGGCCCGACTCCCGCGTCTTGCAGTCGGTTGGCCGCGCTAGACGCCCTAAGAAAGTGCTCTTCGAAAGTTACTCGCCGGTCTTCGTAGACGAGAAAGTCCCGTTCGGCGTACCGGCGCGTCGCGGCGAAGACCTGACCTAAGTCGTTCGGAGCGTGTCGCCACACCCGCATCGCGATTCCGTTGACCGTCGCGTCGCGCATTTCGAAGGGTTGACCGGGCGCCGTAAGTTGCTCGGTGGCGGCCGTGAGCGAGAGGGGTTGGTCGAGCACGGAAGTTCTACTCGCCGTCGCCGCCCGAGCGAAACAGGGCCGTTCGGTAGTAGGTCAATTCGTTGAGAGACTCTCGAATGTCGTCCAGGGCGCGGTGGGCTGACGCTTTTTCCGGAAGGGCCGCCACGACGTCGGGTCGCCACCGGCGTGCCAACTCCTTTAGGGTGGAAACGTCGACGTTTCGGTAGTGCAAAAATGCTTCCAACGTCGGCATGTACTCCTGGAGGAAGCGCCGGTCGGTGCCGATGGAGTTGCCGCACAGGGGCACCGTACGCGGTTCAGCGACGTACGTCTTTAGAAAAGCGAGGGTCTGCGCTTCGGCGTCCTGGGCGGTAACCGTCGAAGCCGCGATCTGAGGTAAGAGTCCGGATTTGGTGTGCATCTCGGTGACGACGCTGCCCATCTGCGCTAGTTGCCCGGGGGTGGCGTGAAGCACTAGTTGGGGTCCCTCAGCGACAATCGCGAGCTGGTCGTCGGTGATCAGTGTCGCGATTTCGACGATTACGTGACGCTCGGGATCGAGCCCGGTCATCTCTAAATCCATCCACACCAGCACATTGCGACACTACTGACTCGCGTAGGTGGCCGTGAGTAGCCTTCGGGCGTGGAGATTCAAACGCGGGTTCTGCACCCTAACGCCGTCATTCCTCGTTACGCCCACGAAGGGGACGCCGGTTGTGACCTGGTGGCCGTAGAGTCGTGCACCCTGCGCGCCGGAGGTGGCCGCGCCCTAGTCGCAACGGGCATCGCGGTGGCGATTCCCGTCGGGTACGGGGGATTTGTCCTGCCGCGAAGTGGTCTCGCCTCTCGGCACGGAGTGACCTGTGTGAACGGCCCGGGTCTAATTGACCCGGGCTACCGCGGCGAAGTCAAGGTCGCTCTGATCAATCTCGACCCCACTCACGACTACGTCGTCGCACCGGGCGACCGGATCGCCCAACTCGTCGTCGTCGCGGTCGCGGTCCTTAATTTCGCGGTCGTCGACGAGTTGCTCGCCGCCAATCGAGGAGATGGCGGCTTCGGAAGTAGCGGCCGGTGACCGCATTCCTTAATCCCCTCGATAGCGCCTTTTTGCTGCTCGAGACGCCGGGTACGGCGATGAATATTGGCGCCGTTATCGAACTAGGTGAAGGGCCCCCCAGCGACGCAGACCCCGCCTCTCTCTTCGCGATCTTCCGCGACAACATTGCTCAACGTCTACACGAGATCCCGGTATTGACGCAGCGGGCGGTGCGCGCCCCTTTGGATCTGACGTGGCCAATTCTCGCGCGTGACGAACACTTCGACCTTGATCGACACGTCGTGCGGGTGGCGGTGCCGTCTCCGGGGACGCCGGCCCAGTTCGACGCGCTGGTTTCGGAGTTTTTCTCCCGCCCACTATCGCCCCACCGGCCGCTTTGGCAACTCATCGTGGTCGAGGGCCTCGCGACCGGTCGGCTTTCGTTGGTGCTCAAGATTCACCACTCGTTGGCCGACGGTGTCTCGGGGGCCGAGACTTTCGCCAACCTCTTCGACATATCGCCCGAAGTACGCCCACCCACCCCCAATACCTCTACCCTCGACGGACCGGCGGCCACGACGTCGCTGGCGCTCGCCCGCGAAGCGTTCGCGCGAATACGTGAGAACCCGCGACGGCTGCTCGAGGCGGTCGTCGCGTGGGGCGGCAGGCTCTACGAAATATTCCGGGCGACGGCCGCCGTCGCCGCCGCGCACACGCGACATCGTCGAGAAGGGGGCCAGCCCACAATTTTCGAGGCCCGCTCGACGTCGCTCAACGGCACCGCCGGTGTGGACAAGGTCTACCAACGAGCTCAGGTCTCGCTGGCTGACGTGAAGCGGGCGGCGAAGCACCGCGGTGCGAGCGTCACCGACGTGGTGCTCACGGCCACCGGCGGAGCCCTCCGGCGTCTCCTAGAAGAGCGTGGTGAGTCCGTGGAGCGCGACCTGGTGGCCTTCGTGCCGATCAACGTTAGGGGTGACGGGGCGACCGCCGACTTGGGTAATCAGATCTCGGGGATGTTGGCGTCACTGCACGTCGACCTGGTGGACGCTGAGGAGCGAATTCGCGCGATATCGCGCGACGCTTCCGTCACCGTTGACGAACAGCGCCGTCGCCGAGCGAAAATCTTTCAGGACGTTCCGCGAGTGCTCGGACCGACGGTGATTTCCTTCGGCGGTCGCCTGATCTCGCTCTTTGACCCCTTCCGACTCCTGCCCATGGCCAACGTGATGATTTCGTCGGTACCCGGGCCACCGGTGCCCCTGTGGTTAAGTGGTCACCCGGTGGTTTCGGCCTCGCCCGTCGGCCCCCTCTTCGGACCTTTTGCGCTCAACGTGACGGCGTTGGGATTTGAGAAGTTTCTGGAGTTTGGTCTATTCGCCGACGCGGAGGTCGTACCTGAGGTGCGGGCCCTACGTGACTACCTCGTGGCGGAGGTGGAGGACCTCGTCGCCGCGACGCCAACTTAACGGCGCTTTCGTGGAGAGCGGAGCGTCGGCTACAATTGAATCGACGCGGACGTAGCTCAGTTGGTAGAGCGCGACCTTGCCAAGGTCGAGGTCGCCGGTTCGAGCCCGGTCGTCCGCTCCACGCGCGGTGCTCGGTGTCCTGGGCTGGCGTGGGGCGAGAGCCCTGAACCGAGAGATTTTCGTGGACCGTTCGCCAGTTGGTGACTCTCGTACCGGTGGGGCGGGCGCGTTCCCCCGGCGCTAGCGTCGACGGGCCCTTTTGCCTAAAGTGGCTCTGGAGGTCGGCGTGGTTAATTCGGCGTTTGCGTCAATCGTTGAGCGCGCGCGGCGCACCGTCCCCGAGCCCCCCGGGGCGCTACCCATCGAAGAGCGGCGGGCGATTTTTCGGGCCGAGGCGCTGTCGATGCGCGGCGAAATGGCGGTAATGGAACGCGTGGTAGACGTCGAGTTGGCCCTGGCGACGCGGGTGTTGAGCGCGCGGTACTTCGTACCCACGTCACGCGCGCCCCACGTGGTCGTCCTCTACCTACACGGCGGGAGTTTCGTTGCCGGCGACCTCGACACTCACGAGTGGCTCTGTCGAAGACTCGCCCACGATACGGGACTGGCCTTTTTGGCCCTCGAATACCGCCTCGCACCCGAGCACCCCTTCCCCGCAGCGATCGAGGACACGGTGGATTGTGCCCGTTACTTAGCGCTCGGGCGAGGGGAGTTCACCTCAGTGACCCACGTGGTTTTAATGGGCGACTCCGCGGGCGCGAATCTGGCGGCCGTCGCCGCGGCGCAACTTCGCGATGACGTGAGACCCGCGGCCCAGGTTTTGATATATCCCACTCTCGGCCCGGACGTGGTGACGGACTCGGCTCACCGATTCGCGCGCGGGTACCTACTTGAACTAGAGCACCTGCAATACGACTACGGCCAGTACCTGGCTGGCACGCTAGACCACACGGACCCTCGGGTTAGTCCCTTACTCAACGACGATCTCGCGGGGGTGGCGCCGGCGATCGTCGTGGTCGCGGGGTGCGACCCCCTGCGCGACGAGGGAGTCGCCTACGCCGGACTCCTCGAGCACTTCCAGGTTCCGGTGGAGCTCCTCGAAGCCACGGGAATGGTTCACGGTTTTCTCGAGTACGGCGGCGTCGTTCCCGAGGCGTTGGCGATCGTCGACGACTTGGCGCGTCACCTGACGCGCTTCGTGTCGGGGGTTCCCTCGTGAACGTACTCTTCGTGACTCTCGATCAGTTCCGTGGTGACTGCACGGGTGCCGCTGGTCACCCCCTGGTGCGCACCCCGACCCTCGACCGACTGGCCCGAGAAGGAGCGCGCTTGGCGCGCCATTTTTCGCAGTCGGCGCCGTGCGCCCCGGGACGGGCCGCGCTCTACACCGGGACGTATCAGATGAACAACCGGGTTGTCGCCAACGGTTCACCCCTCGAGGACTCCTTCGACAACGTCGCGCGTTTGGCCCGACGGGCCGGCTACGACCCCACTTTGTTTGGCTACACCGACCAGGGGATCGACCCGCGAGCGGCTCGAGGTCCCGATGATCCGAGACTCAACTACTACGACGGTGTCCTGCCCGGCTTCTCGATTGGGCTGTACTTGCCCGACAGCCAGGCCGGTTGGATCCAAGACCTGCGCTCGCGCGGATACGACGTGGCCAGCGGCTGGGCCGAGGCCCTGCGCGGTGAGCCGGCGCGCCCGGCGGAACTCTCTCTCGGCAGTTTTCTCACCAACCGGTTTTTGGCGTGGCTCGAAGATCAGCCGACCGGTTGGTTCGCTCACCTCAGTTACTTGCGCCCGCACCCCCCCTACGGGGCCGCGGGTGAGTTCGCCACGCTCTACGACCCGGCCGACGTTTCCGAGGCCATCGCACCGGTCGAGAAGGAACGTCAACACCCCCTGCACCGGGCCGCCCTGACGTGGCGCCAGAGTGCCGCACCGCGCGACGAACGGGCGCTTCGAGCCTTGCGGGCCCAGTACTTGGGAATGATCTCTGAAGTCGACGCGCAGTTGGGACGCGTCGTCGAAGCGATAGAGAAGCGAAGAGAGTGGGGCGATACGTTGGTCGTGGTGACGTCGGACCACGGCGAGCAACTCGGCGACCACGGACTCGTAGAAAAGCTTGGCTTCTTTCCCCAGAGTTACCACATCGTGGGCCTCTGGCGCGATCCCCGACTGGTGGGGGGAGTGACCGTCTCGCAATTCACGGAGAACGTCGACCTCATGCCCACTTTGGCCCAAGCGCTTGGGCTAGCGGTGCCGACCCAGTGCGACGGCCTTTGCCTTACGCCCCTGCTCGAGGGCCGTGACGGGCCCTGGCGGAGCGCGGCTCACTACGAGTGGGACAACCGGGACCACCTCTTGCGTGGGGCGAAATCGGCCGTCTCCCCCGACGTTCTGGCGCGAAGGAATCTCGCGGTGTCGGTCAGCGAGAGCGTGGCCTACGTGCAGTTCGGCGACGGGTCGTATCGCTGCTACGACTTGGCGCGCGACCCGACGTGGCGCACTGAGTGCGACGACCTCGAGGTGGTGTTGCGCGCCGCCCAGGAGCAACTGACGTGGCGTCAAGAGCACCTGCGGCGCGGTTGGAGTAACTCGCTGCTGACCCTCGAGCGTGGCGGCCAGTGGCCCGAGGACGCGCCGTTCGCCGCTGTCGCCGCCGGGGGTGCGTGAGAGCGGGTTCGCGAAACCTGCTAACAATGGGGACGGACTCGGGCGTCGAAGGGCGCTCGATA
>JAKBAB010000089.1 GCA_021815645.1 Actinomycetes bacterium | reverse complement strand
GGACAGCGGGCCATTTCCAAACGGGAGGTATCGATTCACAGAAGTACTTAAGTGGAACTCTTGGAAGTTCAATTTCGATGAGTTCGCGCGTGACTGAATCGGGAATGAGCGATGCCATCACGCCCGATCCAAACCACTCGGACCACGGAGGCAAAACGCCATCCTCGGCGATAGCGGTTAACCGTTTCAAAAACGCCTCAGGCATCAACGGTGTGTCGGTTGATATTGCCGGCAAGCCTGCGTCAACGAAGACCATCGAAGCGCCTCGAGTTTTGGACCGGTCAACAATCGTTGGCAGAAGGGGCCCGGCTCCGCTATGCGCAACGAAGATCGCATTGTCTTCGCCGGTGATTTGGGCAACGACTTCTTCTACGACTCCTTGCCAACCTCGAAGCGTGGCCGGGGGACTGATGATCAAGATCGCCACCTCATGACCCATACCCTGCAATTCTTCAGAGACCCACTTCCAAGTCGAGGGTCCGACGACGGGACTATGCAACAAGAAGTACTTGGCCACGATCGGATCGTACCGTTCCTCGTTTGCTTGCAGAAGTGTCTTTCAAGTTCCGCTAGGAGCCGAATTTCCTGAGTTGGAAATCCCACGTTTCATCCCACATACCAAACCGACACCACCGAACAGATCCGACACCACCAGACGAGTTCTCATTCAAATCCGGACAGATCCGACACCAACGGACAGATCCGACCGATTGCAGCCACCTCATAATGCCTCGGTCGTGGGTTCGATCCCCACCGGCCCTACTAATCCCTACTAATCCCTAATAATCCAGCCCTACCACTCAAGTTTCTTGGTGGGTCTCAGTTTGGCGATCAATTCGATCTCAACCGCAATGTCGAAAGGCAGCTCGGCTAACCCGACCGCGCTTCGCGTGTGTTGTCCTGCGTCACCGAACACTTTGACGAAGAGATCTGAACAGCCGTCAATGACCGCCGGAGTTTGGTTAAACCCAGGAGCGACGTTAACCATCCCAAAGACTTTGACGATTCGTTCTATCCGATCTAAGTTACCGAGTTCGGCTTTTAGCGACGCGAGGATGGACAGTGCAGTAATCCGCGCGGCTTCTCGCGCCTCTTCCAACGTCAGGTCGGCACCGACCTTTCCGCGAATTATGTCCGAACCTGCAATCGGCCCATGGCCGCCAACATAAATCATGTCGTCAATGACGACGCAGGCGAGGTAATTTCCCGCCGGGGGAAATACGGGTGGAAGGACGATTCCAAGCTCTTCGAGTCGTTCTTCAATCACCGAGGAAGTGTACAGAGTCAGGGTGAACTCTCCAAGGAATCCCACGTTTTATCCCTCAGGCCAAATCGACATCACCGAACGGATCCGACGGCACCGGACGATGGTTGCGGTGAAACTCGGATGAGTCCGACACGACCGGACCAGTCCGACCGCACGCTGCCACGTTTTGATCGCTCGGTCGTGGGTTCTTTCCCCACCGGCCCTACCAAATGGACCGAAAAGGCACCGGCCCGCGCCGGTAGCGTGAATGGTCATGACGGTGACAAGGATTACGGTTGAGCAGTGGTCTCTGTGGCGCGAATTACGACTTCAGGCGTTGGAGGAGTCACCGTACGCTTTTAGCTCGACCCTTGCGGAGTGGCAAGGGGCGGGCGACCAAGAACAGCGATGGCGATTACGGCTTGAAAACGTTGACTTCAACGCGATTGCGACTCTGGACGACAGGAATGCGGGAATGGTTAGCGGCGTGTTGGAAAATGGAAGAGTCGAATTAATTTCTATGTGGGTTGCGCCGTTTGCGCGGGGCAGAAAAATCGGGGATGCGCTGGTCGATTCCGTTGTCCGTTGGGCCGAGGGGATGAACATAACCACGGTTGAATTGAGGGTCAAGGAACACAATCTTCAGGCGATTGCCCTCTACGTGCGCCATGGGTTCAAAGACGTGGGAATCGATAATTGCGATGACAACCTGGAGAATCTCGAGCGACTGATGGTCCGCAACTAGATAGAGGGCCCTTGCCGTCAGTTCTCTCTGAGCCGAACAAAACTTCCACGAGCCCTCTCGCATCGGATGGATTCAAAGTCGTCGCCATCGACGGGGTATACGAGTCGATGCTCCTCGTCAATCCTCCGTGACCAAAAGCCCGCCAGGACGTGGCAGAGTGGCTCCGGCTTTCCGATTCCCTCTTTTTGGGTTTCGCACCGAGTCCTCAGCGCTCCTTCTCTACCCAACTGCGCGAGCCAAATCTTCATCCAGATTCGCTACCACATGGGCTACGAGAGAATGCGACTACGTGAACTTCGACACTTTGCTGCGACCAGTTTGATTGCTGTTGGCATTCCGGTTCGAACTGTCTCGGGACGATTTGGCCACGCGAATCTCTCCAATACGCTCATGGTGAAGTCCAATTTTGTAGTGGTGAACGACCAGGAGACGGCCCGATTCATGGGGAAACTCGTTCCGCACGACAAGTCGAATGCGGTCACATTTCCACAGTCGACATCGAGGTCAAGGGCACCGCTCGACTCACTCCAACTTCTCGAACACAACTAGGCACCCCGCATCCCTCTGTCGAAGGCACCAAGTTGGGTCCACAGCACTTTGCTCCCAGAGCAGGACTCGAACCTGCAACCTAGCGATTAACAGTCGCTTGCTCTGCCAATTGAGCTATCTGGGAAGAATCAGACGGCCCCGTCACGATAGCACCCACGCACGAAGACACCACCGCCAAACCTACCAACGCTTACGGCGCTCAACCTAATTTCGATCAGCTGAGTGCCCGCTGGGCGACGCCGGAGTAGTTGGACGGAGGATCTGGTAACTGGCGACGGAATCGACTAGGTGGCCAGAGTCCTAATGGCGAACCAATATATACGTGGCCCGTGGTTCGTTGGAAAATAACGACCGCCGTCCAAGACGTGACCAAGCCGCGCTCTACAAAAGTCTTGTAGAACCATCGGTGCCCGAGTGGTCTCTCATATGATTCTGCATTCTCTAGGCAGGTAGTGAACTGCTTGGCAAGCACTCCTTAGAGGTCTCACCCCCAAGCCGAATTAGGCCGATTGTTAAAGTCTCGAAACACGCAGTGCGCGTCAGTCGCGCCCCCGCTCGCGCGCTTCGAGCCACGTGCGTAGGTCCACCTCAGCGACATCGCCGTCGGCCGTTTCGAGCCACCCGAGGCGGGCCTGCACGTCGTCGATCGTCGCCTTGACGACGTCGGGTGCGGCGCTCCCCTCCCTCATCTCTCGGCTGAGCGCCGCCATCTCCTCGCGCACCGCGGCGCGGATGAGTTGGGCGACGACGGCACCCACGTTACTTTCGCCGAGACCGTCCGGCGCTTCTTGGACGGCGAGTTCACTCAGAAGAAGCGACGCTTCTACCTGACCGTCTCGCTCCAGATCATCGATGACGTCAGACGTGGTGCGCTGCTCATCGAGCGCCTCAAAAATCTGACGTTGTATTCGGTCTACGAAGTACGGAGCGACGAAGCGCCGACGCACGTCGTCACCACCGTGCAGAAAGTGGCGCAGCGCGAGGAGTCCCGGGCGCGGCAGCGACGGTCGAACGTAGAGGGGGCGCGTAGTGGGTGGGCGCGAACCGGGCGCGCCTTCGCCTCGCGAACGGGCGTCGCGAGATTCGGGGTTGCTAACCAACTCGACCACCCGTGGCCGAAGGGAGGCCACTTCGAGTCGCAGACGATCGGCGACAACCATTAAGTACTGGTCACGCACGAGTTCACTCGGGTGTTCCGCGAGGACGTATAGGGCCGCCTCGCCGGCTCGAGCCCGCCCCTCGGGGGTCGCGATGTTGGCCCCTTGGAGCACCCGTTCGAGGCGAAACTCCAAAAAGGGTACCGCCCGCTGGACCGCGTCGCGCAGGGCCGATGGGTCCCGCTGCGCCAACTCGGCCGGGTCGAGTCCCACCGGCAAACGGGCTACCGCGACGTCAACTTCGTGCTGACGCTCCCACTGGTAGACCGACGCCGCCGCACTCTGTCCGGCGACGTCGGCGTCGTAAGCGAGAACGATCCGCTTCGCGAAGTTCTTCATAAGACGAAAATGCTCTTCCCCCAATGCCGTCCCGCAGGTGGCCACGGCGCGTGGCAAACCCGCGGCGAAGCAGGCGATGACGTCGGTGTAGCCCTCGCAAACGATGATCTCACCACTACGTATGACGTCATCCTTCGCGAGATTGAGGCCGTAAAGAGTCCGGCGCTTGGAGTAAATGGCGGTCTCGGGACTGTTTTTGTACTTAGGTTCCACGTAGCCGTCGCTGCGCTCGACGTTCGTCAGAATGCGACCCCCCACGGCCACCGCCTTGCCCGACGGGTCGAATATGGGGAAAATCACCCGAGCGCGCAGTGCGTCCTGACGGCGCTCGCGGCGATTCACGAAACCGAGTCCGCTCGCAACGAGGGCCGCGTCGCTTAGATCGAGGGCCCGCGCGAGGGCGTCCCATTCGTCGGGTGCCCAACCGATGCGAAACTGTCGCGCCAACTCGCCCCCGATCCCGCGAGAGCGGAGATAGTCCCTCGCGCCTCGCGCGTCGGGTGCGTGCAGGAGACGATCGTGGTACCAAGCGACGGCTCGCTCCATCGCGTCGAGGGCCGCGCGACGCTCCCGGCGCGCCGGCGTCGTGGCCGCGTCGTCGTGCAGGGTGATTCCGGCCCGCTCGCCGAGGAGCCGCAGCGCGTCGACGAAGTCGAGGTGATGGGTCTCGCGCAACCAAGTGATCGCGTCCCCCGAGGCGCGACACCCGAAGCAGTAGTACCGCCCCAGTTCTGCGTTAACGGAAAATGAGGGCGTCTTTTCGGGGTGAAACGGACACAGCCCCGTCCAGCGCTGCCCCGAGCGTTTCAGGGCGACCGTCTCGCTAATCAACCCGACCAGGTCCGTGGCGGAGCGAACCTGGGCGATTTCGTCGTCGGAAATGGCCACGCCCAAAAGGTACCGGCTGGGACGACCTAACGCACCGGGGGCGGCTCGGCGCACCGTAGAATCGTCCCCGTGTCCGAATTCGCCGTCGAGGCCGACAACATCGTGCGCCTCTTCGACAAGGGTGGAGTCCGGGCTCTCGACGGTGTCTCTTTGCGCGTGCCCTCCGGGCAGGTCTTCGGTCTACTCGGACCCAACGGTTCTGGCAAGACCACTATGGTGCGCATCCTTTCGACGATTCTGGCGCCGACGTCGGGGCGCGCGTCCGTCGCCGGCTTCGACGTCGTTAAGCAGCCCAACCAGGTACGGCGCCACATCGGCCTGGCCGGCCAAAACGCTACCGTCGACGAGAATCTGACGGGTTACGAAAATCTGCGAATGGTCGGACTGCTCAATCACCTCAATCGCGCCTACGTGGTGGCTCGCTCTCGCCAACTGCTCGAAGAGTTCAGTCTCGCCGACGCGGCGAACCGCACGGTCAAAACCTATTCGGGGGGCATGCGCCGACGGCTCGACCTCGCCGCCGCACTCGTGGCGAACCCACCCATACTCTTTCTCGACGAACCGACGACCGGCCTCGACCCCCAGAGTCGCCAAGACCTGTGGGCAATCATCGAGGGACTGGTCGAAGGGGGAACGACGGTCCTGCTCACCACGCAGTACCTCGACGAGGCCGACCGCCTCGCCCAACAATTAGTGGTGCTCGACCACGGAAAGATCATCGCTCAGGGGACCTCGGGCGAGCTAAAGCGACAGATGGGCGCAACGGTCCTCGCCCTTAACTTCAACTCAATCGACGACGCCTCGCGCGCCCGCCCGTTGTTGGCCGACCTCACGGCGACCCCAGCCAATTTGGAAGGTACCGTCCTGGAAATGACGGTGGATAACGGCCCCTCGGTGACGGCCGACGCCCTTCGGCGCATCGACACGGCTCACCTGGGCCTCGCGGGACTCGCCCTGCGCGAGCCCAGTCTCGACGACGTCTTTCTCAATCTCACGGGGCACCGCACCGACGGCGCCGGCGCCGGCGACGACGGCTCGGGGGGAGCCGCCGTTGGTCGCCGGCAAAAACGACGAAGGGCGAGGGCGTGAGCACCCTTCCGCCTTCCACTTCGTCGCACTCGGCCCTGCGCTGGGCGGCCAGTGACGTTCTGACCATCGCGCGTCGAAACATGCTCGCGCTCATAAGAATTCCCGTCGCGGTCGTATTCATGATTATTCAGCCCGTCATGTTCGTCGTGCTCTTTCGCTACGTCTTCGGCGGTGTGATCAAAATCCCCACGACCTCCTACGTCAACTACCTCATTCCGGGGATATTGGTTCAAACCACCATTTTCGGCTCAGTCGGCACCGCGATCGGATTGGCCGAGGACCTCCAAAAGGGACTCATCGAAAGGTTCCGGGCGCTCCCGATGGCCCGCCTGGCCGTACTGGCCGGGCGCACGGTCGCCGACCTGGGACGCAACGTGATAGTGCTCGCCGTCATTACTGGGGTGGGCTTTCTCGTCGGATTCCGCCCGACCGGATCTTTCGTCGACTACCTCCAGGCCTGTTTGTTGATGTTGACGTTCGCCTACTGCCTCTCGTGGGGCTTCGCCTTCGTCGGGTTGGCCGCGCCGAACTCCGAAGCGGCCCAGGCCATCACGTTTCCCCTCATATTCCCCTTGACGTTCGCGTCGGCGATCTTCGTGC
>JAKBAB010000088.1:5221-6666 GCA_021815645.1 Actinomycetes bacterium | reverse complement strand
AACGGCGGTGACCAATACCTCGGGCGTCGCGTCGTTCACCAATCTCATTCCCGACGACGCGGGCAACTACACCTTGACCGCGATCGACGGAACGGTGTCGACGACGTCGACCAACTTCACCGTTGCGAAGGCCGCCAACACTATTAGCGTCAACACGACCGCACCGACGAACGCGGTCGAAAACGGTCCCACTTATACTCCCTCGGCGACCGCTTCCGACGGCAACCCGGTAGTCATCACCTCGAGCACGACGAGCGTTTGCACTATTAGCTCCGGTGTCGTGAGCTTCGTCGGACCGGGCACCTGCACCCTCGACTTCAACGACGCCGGTAACGCCAACTACCAGGCCGCCCTTCAACAGACCCAGAGTTTCACCGTCAACGGCCTACCGCCAACGCAGGTAAAAGTCACGCTGGCCTCGACTTCGCCGACGGCGAACGCCACGACGAACGACGCCGTCACACTGCAGCTCGAGTCGTCCTCGGGGGCGCCGACGACGAGTACCGGAACGACGACGCTCACACTCAGTGACGCCAACGGGGGCTTTTTCTCCTCGGCGAACAACTCGACCGGTAGTTCGACGTTGAGCGTCTCGTTCACCAACGGCGTCGGTACCCAGACGGTCTACTTCGCCAACGAGTCCGTGGGCGCCGACACGATTACCGCGAAGAACGGCTCCGCCACGTGGGGAACGGCCCCGCTCACAGTCGTCGCCGGTGCCCCGGCGCAGGTCACGATCTCCCCCGCGACGGCGACGCCCACGGTGAGCGCCACGACCAACGACGCCTTGACCTTCCGCCTCGAAGATCAGTTCGGCAACCCCGTCACGAGCGTCGGCACGACTATCGTCACGCTCAGTGACGCCAACGGTGGTTTCTTCTCGGCCACCAACAATACTTCGGGTAGCTCGACGTTGAACGTCTCCTTCGCTAGCGGCGTGGGCACCGCGACGGCCTACTTCGCCAACAACTTCGCCGGTGCCGACACGATCACCGCGATGAACGGTGGGGCGTCGTGGGGAACGTTGGTGCTTACTCTCCAAGCCGGTGCGGCGAGCCAGGTCTCGATTGTCATGAATCCGACGAATCCTTACTACAGCCGGAAAACGAACACTTCGGTCACCGTGCAACTCGAGGACCAGTTCGGCAACGCCGTGGCCCAAGGCGGCGTGACCTTAACACTCAGTAGCCAAAACAATGGTTTTTTCTCGCCCAACTATGGCGCGAGTGACTTCGGTCGCCGGGCGACCGCTACCCCAACGCTCAACGTCACCACCAACGCCTCCGGCGTGGCTTCGGGTTACTACGGGGACTACTACGACTACAACGACACCGTCGTCGCGACGACTCTGGGAGGCGCCCAGTGGGGCTCGGTCTCTTTCTACGTTCAGTAGCGTGGCGCAGGGGTGAGAGTCACGGGGGGGGGGGGGGATCTCGCCTACCGAA